>JBKJIV010000213.1:0-16701 GCA_046598365.1 Polaromonas sp.
TGCTCGGCGCGCTGGCGGTCCGTTTTGAGGGTCGCCGGTGTGCCCGACTCTACGCGGATGTTGAAGGCCAGCTTCTTCTGACCCGCGAGTGGTTCAAACGTGCTTTTCAGCGAATCCACAAGTTTGCTCAGAACCATGTCCTCGGGCGAGAGTTCAAGCTTGCCAGCCTCGACCTTTGAGATGTCCAGTATGTCGTTGATAAGGCTGAGAAGGTCGTTGCCTGATGAATAAATGGATTGTGCAAAACGCACCTCTTCCTCGCTGAGGTGGCCCTTCGAATTGTCGGCCAGCAGTTTGGCGAGAATCAGTGAACTGTTCAGCGGCGTGCGCAGCTCATGCGACATATTGGCCAGAAATTCCGACTTGTAACGGCTGGCTCGGCTCAACTCGGTGGCGCGTTCCTCGAGCAGGGTTTGGGCCTGGTTGAGCGCGGCATTCTTGTGATCCAGCGACAGCGCCACTTCCGACAGCTGTTCGTTGGTTTGCTCCAGCTCGGCCTGCTGGTTCTCCAGCGTGACCTGGTATTCCTTGAGCACGCGGGACTGTTCTTCCAGCTCCTCGTTGGTTGTGCGCAGCTCTTCCTGCTGGACCTGAAGTTCTTCGTTGAGTTCCTGCGACCGGGTGAGCACGTCCTCCAGCCGCCGGCGGTAAAGCGCCGCGTGGATGGAATTGCCGATGTTGCTCGCAATCATGGTGACGAATTCGAGGTCGCGCGGGGCCAGCTCCCTGAAGAAACCGAGTTCAACAACGCCGTTGACCACCCCGTCGTTGTGGACAGGGACCACCAGTACATGGCGGGCAGCTCCCTCGCCCAGGCCGGAGCTGACCTTGAGGTAGCTGGCTGGCAGATCATCGAGCTGGAGCACCCGGTTTTCAAGGGCAGCCTGGCTGACCAGGCCTTCGCCGCTGCGGTCTGCCTGCCCGGCTTCATCGTCATGGCTCTGACCATAGGCAGCCACGCGCTGTAGTTCGCCGTTTTCCTGGCGGACGTAGAGGGTCGCCACTGCCACCCCGAGATATCGGGCCAGGAACTCCAGCACCTTGCGCCCCAGTGATGCCAGTGCGTGTTGCCCGAGCGTGTGTTCAGCCAGTTGCCTTTGCCCGGTACGCAGCCAGAGCTGCTGCTCCAGCAGCAGTGCTGTGGCGGCTTGTTTGTGTTCAGCCTCGCCGTAGGAGTCTGACAGGTCCTGCAACTCTCGGTGCCCGAGCAGCGCCAGCAGGCCGCTCATACCCAGGCTAAACAGCAGGTAGGCCGACACGCCCCAGGCGGTGTTGCTGCGTGCTTGAGCGTTGCGTTCTTCCAGCAGCTTCTCTTCAATGCGTATGAAGTCCGAGAACTCACGCCGGATCTCGTCAGTGAAGCCTTTGCCTCGGCCCGAGAGTACATCCTGTTCATAGTCGAGATTGCTACGGCGCTTGCTGATGACTTCGCGTGCAAACGCGTTCCATTGGTTCTGCAGTCCTTCGACACGTTTGATGCGCTCCACCTGTGCTGGGCTGTCCTCGACGAGGTCCTTGAGCGCGCTGAGCTGCGCAGTCATCTGCGAGGTGGCGATATCGTAGGGTCGAAGGAAACTTTCGTCCCTGGTGATCACGAAGCCGCGCATGCCGGTTTCCATGTCGACACTCAGTTTGACTGATTCATAGGCGTTGCTGATCACACGCTGGGTGTGGTTCACCCAACTCAGCGTTGACAGGAGGAAAAAAATCAGACCTACAAAAATCAGCGCGCCCAGGACACCGATGCCCAGCGGCATCGTGATGTTGCGCTTGAGGATGCGGCGAAAGTTTGCTTGGTCGATGGAAGTGGTTCCGATCATCGGGGACCTCGTGAGAGCGCGTAAAAAGGCTTAAGTTTGCCCTAAAACCAGCATTCTTCCTGTAGGGGCTTATTCCCTCAGGAAACTTTCAATCATCCTGGCGAGCTGTTCTGGCTGGTCATGGTGCAGCATGTGCCCTGCATCCTGAATAACGGCGGTACGGACCTGAGGCACCGATTTCAGGCGCTCGTGGTATTGGGCCAGCGTGTATTTGCCCTCCCACCATTTTGCAAGCGAATCGTCAGATGCTTCCACAGCCAGCGCGGGCGCAGTGATGCGCTGGTAAATCTCCAGCACCTCATCAACGCGGTAAAGATGAGCGTTGGTGACTTTGTGGGCTGGGTCGCCCAAAATATTCCATTGCCCCTGGGCATCCTGAGCGGACCAGTGCCGGGCCAGCCAGTCGGCTTTGTCCTGGGACAGCCGGGGGTTGGTGCGCATCAGGCGACGTGCAACGCCTTCGACGTCCTTGTAGGGCTTGAGCGCCATCTCGCCTTTGTGCAGGCTTTTGAGCTCGTCCATCCATTTGGCAAAACGTCCGGGCGCCTGGCTGGGCCGGGAGGATGGCAATCCAAAGCCTTCCAGATTGATGAGCCTGCGAATGCGCTCGGGCCGCACACCGGCGTAAAGCATGGCGACATTGCCGCCCATGCTGTGGCCCACCAGGTCCACGGCCTGGCCGGGGGCGTAGTGGTCCAGCAGGAAATCGAGATCGGCCAGGTAGTCAGGAAACCAAAAATTGTCCGCCGCGCCGCTGTTGGTTTGCCCATAGCCACGCCAGTCAGGTGCGATGATGCTGCGACCCTGGACAAAAGCGTCGGGCAAGGCGTCCACCACAAACTGGTAAGACGCCGCTACGTCCATCCAGCCGTGCACCAGCACCAGTGGCGTCAGGGTACTGTTAGCTTCGCCCCAGTGAAGCGTGTGGTAATTGATGCCGCGTATCGGGACAAACTCGCTGCGGGGAGGGCGTTTTTCTTTGTACATTGGGCTTCATCATAAGGAGACTTGAGTTGAAACGCAGTCAAAACAGGGACAAGCGCGCCGCGCAGCAGGCCGACCATTACACCGCCATGCACCGCGCCTTCCGTTGGCAGGTGGATGAGTATTTCAATATCGCCGAGGTCTGCTCCAGGCGCTGGGCCCAAGCTGACGCTGAAAATGCTACGAGCAGAGTAGCTATCCGCGCCCACCAGACAGGGGCAGAGACCACTTTTTATTCCTATGGCGAATTGCAGCAGGCTGCCGACGCGCTGAGCCATGTGTTGGTGCAAATGGGCGTGCAACGCGGCGACCGTGTGGCCATCGTGATGCCGCAGCGCTTTGAGACCGCAGTGGCCTACATGGCGGTTTTCCAGATGGGCGGTGTAGCCATGCCACTGTCCATGCTGTTTGGCCCCGAGGCGCTGGAGTACCGGCTGCAGGACAGCGAGGCGGTGCTGGCAATTTGTGATGAAAGCTCGGTAGCCAGCCTCGCAGCTATCCGAAAAAGCTGCCCGGCGCTGCGCACCGTCATGGCAGCAGGCGCCGCTGCTGGTCAGGGTGATGTCGACTACGAAACGTCTTTGGCAGCGCATCAACGCGCCTTCACGGCAGTCAAGACCAAGGCGAACGATGCTGCCATCCTGATCTACACCAGCGGCACCACCGGCCCACCCAAAGGCGCGCTGCTGGCGCACCGCGCGCTGATTGGCAATCTGCCGGGTTTTGTGTGCAGCCAGAACTGGTTTGGTTTTGATGGCAAATCCAATGCCAAGTCGGAGGCGGTGTTTTGGTCGCCCGCAGACTGGGCGTGGACCGGCGGGCTGATGGACGCCTTGCTGCCCACGCTGTATTTCGGCCGCCCGATTGTGGCCTTCAATGGGCGCTTTAGCCCGGAAGCGGCTTTGTCCCTGATGGCAACACAAGGCGTGACCCACACCTTTTTGTTTCCGACAGCGCTCAAGGCGATGATGAAGGCCTACCCGCATCCGGGTCGCCAGTTCAAGCTCAAACTGCAAGCCATGATGAGCGCTGGTGAAGCGGTGGGGGACGCGGTGTTTGCGTGGTGCCGTGACGAGCTGGGAATCACCGTCAATGAAATGTTCGGCCAGACCGAGATCAACTATGTGGTGGGCAACTGTTCTGCGCTTTGGCCCGCCAAGCCGGGCAGTATGGGCAAGGGGTATCCGGGGCACCGGGTCGCGGTGATCGATGAGGCAGGCCATGAATGCCCGCCCGGTGTGCCAGGTGACGTGGCGGTCAACCGCTATGACTTGCATGGTGACCCCGACCCCATCTTTTTTCTCGGTTACTGGAAGAAGGAAGCGGCGACACAGAACAAGTTCACGGGCGACTGGTGCCGTACAGGGGACCTCGCAACGCGTGACGAGGATGGCTACCTTTGGTATGAAGGCCGGGCAGACGATGTGTTCAAGGCGGCGGGTTACCGCATTGGTCCGGGCGAAATCGAGAATTGCCTGGTCAAGCACCCCGCTGTGGCGAATGCGGCGGTGGTGCCCAAGCCCGACCGCGAGCGCGGCGCCGTGGTCAAGGCCTACGTCGTCCTTGCGCCTGATTTCATTGCTCAGCGCGTCCGTGATCCGGCGTCAACGGCCGTATTCGATGCAAAACTTGTGGCCGAACTGCAGGCTCACGTCAAAGGCCTGCTCGCGCCGTACGAGTACCCCAAGGAAATTGAATTCATAGATGCCTTGCCGATGACCACCACCGGCAAGGTGCAGCGGCGCGTTCTCAAGCTCCAGGAAGAAGAGCGCTTTCGTCTGGCATCAGTTTGAACTGACGCTCAGCGCTTCGCCGCGCCATGATCGGCAGGTGATGCTGGTTTGCGGGGCAGCTTGACTTTGAATAATGTCCCGGTTTCCTGAGCCGATTCGACGTCCATGGTCCCGCCGTGGGCGTGGACTATTTCCTTGCAGATGTAAAGACCGAGGCCCAGGCCGCCCGGTGCGCGGTGTTCGTGTGCATCGTCACCCGAGCCGCGGGTCAGCGGCTTGAAGATGCGCTCCTGCTCTTCTTGCGCAATTGGCTGGCCGGAGTTGTGAACCGAGAAAAAAACCTCATCCCGGTTTTCCCACATGTTCACGCTCACGGGTTCGTTCCGGGCACCATACGCGATGGCATTGGTGAGCAAATTGGACAGCAGTTGGCCCATCCGGCCTTCGTCCCAAAATCCGTCGTAGGTGCCGGTACTGTCCAGCCGCAGAATAATTTTCGGGTTGCGCACCCGCGTTTCTTCCATGATCTTGGAGAACTGGGTGACCAGGTTCCCCGGCATGGGATTGATCGGCATGACCCCCTCCGACTGGGCGCGGGTGAAGTCGACCACATGCTCTATCACGCTGTTGATGCGGACCACACTGTTGATGATGGTTTCTGCTGCGGCGGCAGTCAACTGACCCGATTTCACCAGGTACTGGGCCGACATGGAAATCGTGCCCAGGGGATTGCGGATATCGTGCCCAAGAATGCCGATAAACAGGTCGGTCGATCGTTTGGTTTGCTCGGTGTATCGGGCCACCGATTCGGCAATGGCCTGGTCGATCGCCTCATTAAAGCGTGTGAGATCGCGCAGGTCGTCCTGATGGGCGGCCTCGCCGCCAGCCTTTTGCCACAGACGCACAACGCTGGCGCGCAGGGCCCGGTACTCGGTGATCATTGCATCTACCGCAAACCCGGAAATCATTCGGGTATCCGCGTGTGTTTCGGCTGCCGTATCAACACCCTCTGAAGCGCTGTCGCTCAGTCCTCTGGATTTTTCAACCTGCTCATCATCTGTTTGCGGGCGTTCCAGGTCTTCGGCAATCGTCTGCAATATTTCCCCGGCGTGATCCCTGAGCGTTTGTTTGTCAAGAATGCCCCCTTGGTGATTCACCGTGGCTGCGAATTCATCCCAGGCAGTCAGGATTTCTTCTGAGTGGGTGCGGAGAAATGCTGATAGGCGCATGGTCAATCCTTATCCCGGTTCAAGTCAATGGTTGGCTCAGCCGCGGTGCGGCTCGTTCGATCGCGTGATCCGGGAAAACCGACGAAAAAAAACCTCCTTGTGGGGAGGTTTTTTTGACACGGGCAAACCGAAATTAACGGGCGGCGGCCTGGACTGGCTCAGCCACGTAAATCTCGACGCGACGGTTTTTCGAACGACCGTCAACAGTGCCGTTATCAGCAATCGGCTCACGCTCGCCACGGCCGTCGGTGATGATGCGGTTGTTGGCCACGCCACGTGATGCCAGATAGTTACGGGTGCTGTTAGCGCGATCCATGGACAGCGGGTTGTTGGTTGCATCGCTACCGACATTGTCGGTGTGGCCAACAATGGTCACCGTCGTCACCGGGTTCTGATTCAGGCTGGAAGCAAACTGATTCAAAACCGGGGCGAAGCTGGAGTTGATATCCGAGCGGCCTGTGGCGAACGAAATATCCGAAGGAATGTCAAGTTTCAGGCGGTTGTCCGTCGTTTGGCTCACGGCCACACCGGTGCCAACAGTAGCGCGCTCCATGGCAGCTTTCTGTTCCTGCATGTTCTTGGACCAGAGGTAACCACCACCTGCGCCCACAGCGCCACCCAGAACGGCACCGGTTGCAGCACCTTTGGAGCCGCCGGTGGCAGCACCGATGACAGCACCTGCAACAGCGCCGATGCCGGCGCCTTTGGCTGTGCCTGATTGGGTTTCGGTCATGTTGGCGCAGCCGCTCAAAATAAGGGCAGCGGCGGCGAGGGATGTGAATGCAAGTTTCATAGGGGTTCTCCTAGAGTTGGGGGTAATCGGATGCAACAAGCTTGTCGTTTAAAGCTCTTGTGGATGAATCGTAGGTCGACAGCGGTTTTCCGCGTGTAAGCCAAATTCCCGAATCCCTGCCCGCCAACGGCGGCGTTGGCCAGCCCGTAAACTAGCGCATTGACCATCAAAAGCCCATGCCGACATTCCTTTCGTTCCTATTCCCCTTTTAGCTTATGAATAAAGTACAACTCGGAACCAGCGACTTGACGGTCACACCCATTTGCCTGGGAACCATGACTTTTGGCGAGCAGGTCCATGAAGCTGCGGCCCATTCGATTCTTGATCGCTCGCTGGAGAGGGGCATCAACTTTCTGGACGCCGCAGAAATGTACTCGGTACCCGCGCGGGCCGAAACCTTTGGCGCTACTGAGACCATCATTGGCAACTGGTTTGCAAAAAATCCGCAGGTGCGGAGCAAACTGGTGGTGGCTACCAAGGTGGCAGGCCCCGCACGCGGTATGAACTGGATACGCAATGGCAGCCCCGACCTGACGGCCCAGGACATCGTGCAAGCCTGCGAGGACAGCCTCAAGCGCCTCAGGACGGACGTGATTGATCTGTACCAGATTCACTGGCCCGCTCGGCACGTGCCTTCCTTCGGGACGATGTATTTCGACCCTGCCAAAGACAAGCCGGTTAGCAGTATTCACCGTCAACTGGAGGCGCTGGGCGGCTTGGTAACGGCGGGCAAGGTGCGCGCCATCGGTCTGTCCAACGAAACCCCTTTTGGTGTGCACGAATTTGTGCGTTTGGCCGAGCAGCACGGGCTGCCCAAAATCGCCACCGTGCAAAACCCGTACTGCCTGATCAACCGCACCGTGGACAACGGACTGGATGAAACCATGCACCGGCTGGGCGTGTCGCTGCTGGCGTATTCACCACTTGGTTTCGGTTTGCTGACCGGCAAATACGATGTCGGGGGTACCACCGGCCCTCAGGCACCGTCGGACGCACGCATTGCCAAATACGAGTCTGTGCGTGGGCAACGCTGGGGTCGTCCCGACGCACTGGCCGCCGCGCGCCGCTACAACCAGCTGGCCCGCGACAATGGCATGAGTCCCACGCAACTGGCCCTGGCCTTTTGCTATACCAAATGGCAAGTGAGCAGCACGATCATCGGCGTGACGAGCTTGACACAACTGGACGAAAACATCGATGCGTGGGGTACCCAGCTATCGCCCGAATTGCTGACTGCGATTGATGCGATTCGTTGGGAGCTGCGCGACCCGGCGTTGTAAGCGGCCTAGCAGCGCAGCAGGTTCTTGGTTTTTAAATGCAACAAAAAAGGGGGAATCATTGGAATACGTTTATTCAATCGGTGCGGTGCTGGCGTCGTACCTGATCGGCTCCCTGTCTTTTGCAGTCATTGTCAGCAAGCTGATGGGCCTGAGCGATCCGCGCAGTTACGGCAGCAAAAACCCGGGCGCCACCAATGTGCTTCGTTCGGGTAACAAGGCCGCGGCTGCCGCGACATTGCTGCTTGACGGCGTCAAGGGCTGGGTACCCATGGCTCTGGTCATGTGGTTTGGCAAGGACTATGGCCTGCAGGAGGGCACGCTTGCCGCAGTAGGTCTGGCGGCCTTTCTCGGCCATTTATACCCGGTGTTCTTCGGTTTCCAGGGCGGCAAGGGCGTGGCAACGGCTGCCGGTGTGTTGTTTGGTGTGCACTGGGTGCTCGGGCTGGCAACGCTGGCCACCTGGGTCATCGTGGCCTTTTTTTCGCGCTATTCATCACTGGCAGCCATCGCTTGCGCTGTTTTTGCGCCTTGGTATTACCTGATTGGGGACCGTACTCTCTGGTACACCGACAAAACACTGGTACTGGCCATTTTTGTCATGAGCGCGTTTCTGGCGTACCGCCACCGGGACAATATCAACAAGCTGCTCAAAGGCACCGAATCAAAACTGGGGGCGAAGAAGAAAACCTGAGCGGTGCTGTAGACGGGCTAAAACCGTTTCGTCAGGGTCAGCTGGTCGTTTTCCCGAATCATCTGGAAACGCGTCAGAAAGCTGTTGCCCAGCAGCATGTAGGGCATGGGCTGGGGTATCACGACGGCCTCAACCTCGTAGACCTCGACATCACCGACCCGAACCGAATTGAGTTTCACGCGATAGCCTGATACCACGCCATTGGCGGTGCCCAGGTTCACTTGCTGGCCGCCCATGAAGTTGATGCCGGCCTTCTCGGCATCGGCGGCACTCATGGCGATGCTGGTTGCGCCGGTGTCTACCAGGAACTGCACAGCGCTACCGTTGATTTGTCCCGGTGTTCTGAAGTGCCCACCGGTGCCGGCGGTCAACACGATCTGGTTTCCATTACCGCGGCCCTGCCTGCCCCCGGTCCCGACACTGACCGGTGCGTCTCCGACCCGCAAGGTTTGACGCTTGCCATTGAGCTCAAGCACAGCCTGGTCGCCAGCGGTAGAGATGACTTTGACATCCATGTGTGTTTGCCCCGCCGCTACCGACTTGGGCGCGGCGCCGTTGACCACAAGCAAGGCCTTGCCTCCCAGCATACCGGCCAGCGCGACACTTTGGGCCGAAGCAAGGGTGCACAAACAAAGCCCGGCCAAAGCAGTCAGCGATGCGGCCAACATTTTTGCCTGCCGGGTGTGCATGTGATCAGTCCCGAAAATTATTAAAACTCAGAGGCATGTCGGGCAACTCGGCCTTGATCATGGCCATGGCCGCCTGCAGATCGTCGCGCTTGGCGCCGGTCACACGTACCGCATCGCCCTGAATCGATGCCTGCACCTTGACCTTGCTGCCCTTGATAAGTTGCGATATTTTCTTGGCCTGCTCGGTTTCTATGCCGTTGCGCACCTTGGCGACCTGCTTGACCTTGTCGCCGCCAATTTTTTCGATCTTTCCGGCGTCCAGAAAACGAATATCCACGCCGCTTTTGGTCATCTTGTTGCGCAGAATGTCGTTCATCTGCTCGATCTGGAAGTCGCTGTCGCCGATCAAGGTGATCTCCTTGTCCTTGAGATCGACGGCAGCGGACGTGCCCTTGAAATCAAATCGTGTGCCGATTTCCTTGCCGGTGTTCTCCACCGCGTTTTTGACCTTGACCAGATCGGCTTCGAGAACGGTATCAAAAGAGGGCATGTTTTTCCGGCTTTCGGGGTTGCGTGTCAGGGGTGTCTGGGTGCGACAATCCTGCGATGTTAGTCGAGAAAAACGTCCCCCTCCAGTTTTCCAACAGCTTTGGCATCATGGCCAAGGCCCTGACGCTGGTGCGCATCACCAGCGAGCAGGATGTGGCCGCCGTTCTGGCCGATCCAGCCCTGCAAACTGCGCCCAAATTTGTATTGGGCGGCGGCAGCAACATTGTGATCACCGGCGATGTCAAGGCCGTGGTTCTCAAGGTTGAGATCATGGGCAAAAAGCTGGTTGACGAAACACCCAAGGCCTGGATAGTGGAAGCCGGTGCCGGTGAAAACTGGGACGAAGTGGTGCGCTGGACCCTTCAGAACGGCTTCCCCGGGCTTGAGAACCTGGCGCTGATTCCAGGCACGGTGGGCGGCTCGCCAGTGCAAAACATTGGTGCTTATGGCGTAGAGCTGCAAGATCGCTTTGAGTCGCTGGATGCCATCGACCTGACAACGGGCAAAACTTTCACACTTGACGCCGCGCAATGTGCTTTTGGCTACCGCGACTCGGTTTTCAAGCACAGCAGCACAGGTGCCAACGGTTTTGGCTTGGCGGGCAAGGCGCTGATCACGCGGGTCCGGTTCGCACTGCCCAAGGCCTGGAAAGCCGTGCTCGGCTATGCCGATCTCGAGAAGAAAATAGCCCAGTCCGCGCCCAGCGAGCCAAGCGCGCTACAAATTTATGAATGGATCAGCGAAATCCGTCGCGCCAAATTGCCCGATCCAAAAGTCATTGGCAATGCCGGGAGTTTCTTTAAAAACCCAACCGTCACGCCAGAGCAATGCGCCGACATCATCTTGCGCGAACCCAAAATCGTCCACTACCACCTGGCTGACGGCTCCGTCAAACTGGCCGCTGGCTGGCTCATTGACGCCTGCGGCTGGAAAGGCAAAACCATAGGCAACGCCGGCGTGTACGAAAGGCAGGCCCTGGTGCTGGTCAACAAGGGCGGCACAGAGCACCCTGTGACGGGCGGCGAAGTCATGACGCTGGCCAAAGCCATTCAGACCAGCGTTTATGAGCGCTTTGGCATTCGGCTGGAGCCCGAGCCCGTGGTGGTCTGATGAGGTGGGCCGGCGCTTAACTGGGTTGCGACGTCTGAAATAACGTTGCATATTAAACGTCTACCGTTTAATATGCGCGAATGCTTCACCGCTCCAGCCTTGAAAGAATACAAAAACTGATGCGCCAGTTTCCGGCGCTGGCCTTGCTGGGGCCGCGCCAGGTGGGTAAAACAACCCTGTCACGCGGCATTGCCCGCGATTTGAATGGCGTGTATTTTGACCTCGAGCGTCCATCTGATCGGCTGAAGCTGAGCGACCCGGAGCTGGTGCTGGGCGCTTTGGCAGATCGCCTGGTGGTGCTGGACGAGGTGCAACGAATGCCGGGCCTGTTCGAGGTATTGCGGCCATTGATTGACGAGCATCGCATGCCGGGCAGATTTTTGCTTTTAGGATCGGCCTCGCCCGACTTGTTGCAACAAGCCTCCGAATCGCTCGCGGGTCGCATGGGTATGGTCGAGCTGGCGCCTTTCAGCGTGGCAGAACTGGGTATAAATTTCGAGACCTTGCCGAAGTACCTGTTACGCGGAGGTTTTCCACAAAGTTGGCTTGCCTCTGACGACGATGCGTCGTTCGAATGGCGTGATGCGTTTGTAAGAAGCTTTCTGGAGCGCGACATGCCGCAATTTGGCTTTCGCTTTCCGGCCGCGACCTTGCAGCGCTTCTGGACCATGCTGGCGCATTGGCACGGCCAGCTGTGGAACGCATCACGCCTGGCGCAAAGCATGGGGGTGTCGGCCCCGGCTATAGCGCGCTACCTGGATGCGCTGGAAGGTGCCTTTATGCTGCGAAGTCTGCAGCCCATGGAGGCAAACGTGATGAAACGGCTGGTGAAATCGCCCAAGGTGTATGTGCGCGACAGCGGCTTGCTGCTGTCCTTGATTGACGTGCGCACCCTGCAGCAACTGTCGGGGCACCCCGTGGCCGGTGCTTTGTGGGAAGGGGTGGTCATTGAACAGTTGATCGGTGCCAAACCACCCACCGTGCAAGCCAACTTTTATCGTACTGCGCGCGGCGCAGAGGTCGATCTGGTTTTGCACAGCAGCCGCGTGCGTGTGGCGATTGAGTGCAAGTTCTCCAGCACCCCCAAGCCCGCCCGCGGGTTTCATGAGGCCATGGTGGACCTTGAGGCCGACAAAGGCTTTGTGATTGCGCCCGTACGGGCGGCGTTTGATCTCTCAGCCAAGGTCCGGGTGTTGCCAATCAATGATTTGGCAGCGGTGTGGGAAGCCTTGGATTATTGACGCGGCAGCGTCGCACGCCTCTTGTCGGGTGTGTGCCTATTTGTTGTCTTCGCCACCCAATCGCGGCAGAGAGTCACCGCAGGCTTGAACAGCGCGCAGCTTTCATACTTGCATTTCATATTAAAGATTGCTCCAATGTGACCTCGCTCAATTAAAGAATTCTTTTGCACCATGCGTGCCACTGGCACCCATCAGCCAGCATTTGGAGCGCGTCGGGCGATTGAACTGCAGAGATTGATGTGTCCTTGCTCCCACTGGCCTGGTCGCCACGCCCCTCGGGTAAAGTCTGACCAAAAGAATTCCGAAGGGGAGGGGAGCATGCTCATCAAATCAGCCGACGACAAGTCCAAACGCCTGGCATTGTTGGAGGACTTGCAAAAGTCCCCCCTGCTGGATGCACGGCAGAAGGAGTGGCTGCGCGTTGAGCTGCGCAACCTGACCGCAGGGATGAAAGGTGAACGGGAAGCCGCATTCCATCTGGACGGCCATTACAAAGACAGCCAGAACAACGTGCTGCTGCACGACTTGCGGTTTGTGCTGGATGACGAGGTGGCCCAGATCGACCACCTGGTCATCAACCGCACCGGCTATTTGGTGCTGATCGAAACGAAAAATTACTCGGGCGACCTTGAAGTCAACGCCCATGGCGAATTCACCGTGCGCTACGGCAAAGAGCGTTACGGCATTGCCTCCCCTTATGAGCAAAGCCGCCGCCACGGCCGCATCCTCGGAAAGCTGTTGGAAAGGCTGGAGATCGGCACCCGCACCGACAAGCTGCCCGAGTTTCATAACGTGGTGCTGATGCACCCGCAAGCCATCATTCAGCGGCCAGACGCCAAGGCGTTTGACACCAGCTTTCTGATCAAGGCAGACCAGTTCCGCGCCTGGCATGAAAAGCTGGTGGATCGCATCGGTACGGGTGGTGTTCTCAAGGCCATGCTTAACATCCGCAGCCCAGACACCATCAAGGAGTGGGGCGAAAAGCTCAAGCGTCAACACCGCCCGGCAGACTTGCTGGACCTGCCGGAGTTCATGCAGCCCAAGCCCCATTTGCCCAAAGCAGCGCCCGCAACACAGGCTCCTCAATACGCTGCGCCTCAGCCAGCAGCCGCCCGGGTTGCTGCAGAGCCCACCCCGCCAGATCTTTCATTGGCCAAAAAACTCATATGCGCCCATTGCCAAGGCAAAATCAGCTACCCCGAAGGCAAGTTCTGCTGGAACAACGCCAAACGCTTTGGCGGGTTGCAGTATTGCCGGGAGCATCAGGGACTGTTCAGTTGAGCCACCAAGGGGAAGCGTATGGCAGGTTCCGCTGAAAGCGCCATTCAGCTAGCGCATACCACTGCCCATCATGCAAAGTACTTTGCATGGGAGCTCACGCGCCGCCGTGCCGCATCGGAAGAAGACCGCTGCTGAGCAAGCGCTCAAAGACACCAAGCTCAAGCTCAAAGGCCTCAAGCGTCAGGCCCGCATGGCCCTCAGCATGGAAGACGCCCAGCGCCTGCAGCAAGACATTCGCAAGACCGAGACCGAGACCGAGCAGCGCCGCCAGCGGCAAGACATCTTTGCCGTGGAAGACGAAATCGAAGCCCGTCGCGACGCGCTGATTGCCGCCCTGCAAAAGCGCCTGCACCGCGCCAGCCGCAACCAAAGCCTGTTTGTGCTGCGCTGGAGCGTGGTCTAATGTTCCTAAAATCAAAATTCAACGACATGTCCCCTGATTCATGTCGCTAGAATCGACATGAAGTCCATACGTGTCGCTATTTATTAAAAATAACAACATGTTTTGTTGACCTGTCGTCGGCAACGACATAAGCTCAACACCTGTCGATAAAACAAGCTTTTTGCATCATGACCGACTTCCCGCCCGCCTGGCACCCCGAGCACCCCCACAACCACTTGCCCGCGTTGCCCCCAGCACACGAGCTGGAAAGCCGTGCCGTGCTCAAGGCTTGCATCGAGGCCCGCGCCGCGCTGGCCGAGCTCAAACAGGCGGCCGAGCTCATCCCCAACCAGGCAATGCTGATCAACACCATCCCGCTGCTGGAAGCCAAAGACAGCTCGGAAATTGAAAACATCGTCACTACCACCGACCAGCTGTTCCAGTACGCGCAAGGCCAAGACAACGCGGACCCCGCAACCAAAGAAGCCCTGCGCTACCGCACCGCGCTGCACCAGGGCTTTCTGTCGCTAAAAAGTCGTCCGTTGTGCACTGCCACCGCTGTTGAAGTCTGCCGCACCCTAAAGGGAGTGGACATGGACATTCGCCGCACCCCAGGCACCCAGCTTGCCAACGACCGCACCGGCGAGGTGGTCTACACCCCGCCCGAAGGCGAAGCCCGCTTGCGCGACATGCTGGCCAACTGGGAGCGCTTTTTACACAACCAGACCGAGCTGGACCCACTGATCCGCATGGCCGTGGGCCACTACCAGTTTGAAGCCATCCACCCCTTCACCGACGGCAACGGGCGTACGGGCCGAGTGATCAACATCCTCTACCTGATCCAGGAAGAGCTGTTGAACCTGCCCATCCTGTACCTAAGCCGCCATGTGATCGCCCACAAGGCCGACTACTACCGCCTGCTGCTCAGCGTCACCCGCGATGGGGCGTGGGAACCCTGGGTGATCTTCATGCTGCAGGCCGTGGCAGAAACGTCCAAATGGACCACCGGCAAGATCGCCGCCATCCGCACACTGGCCGAGCACACCACCGAGCATGTGCGCACCCTCCTGCCCAAGATTTACACCCGCGAGCTGGTGGACGTGATCTTTGAGCAGCCCTATTGCCGCATTAGCAACTTGGTGGACAAAGGCATTGCCCAGCGCCAGGCCGCTTCACGCTACCTGCACGACCTCGCTGAGCTGGGCGTGTTGCGTGAAATGTCACTTGGCAAAGAAAAGCTCTTTATTCACCCCAAGCTGATGCAGTTGATCAGCCGGGATGGTAATCAATTCCAACACTACGCATGAACGTATAGTCTGCAGATACGCGACCATCCATTCCAATATACGACCAACTCCCCAGCGCACCGCGCCATGTCGTCAAAGAGGAGCATATTGAATACGGCTTCGTCGGCAAACTTCAAGGCCTCAAATATGCATACCGTGAAGACATTCGCGACCGCGTTGCTCTAGAGCGCAACTTTCGTGAAAAATTTGAGGCTCTTAACCGCGTCCACCTCACCAATGGGGAGTTTGCCCGCCCGCTGGAGGAAATCGTCATCCCTGACGTCTTTACCGCTGCCCGCACCCTGCGCGAGCGCAACGCCTTCACCCGCGATGATGGCACCCCGCTGAACTACACGCTGGTCAACAGGCGCGGCAGGCGCAGCAGGGTTGGGGTGCAAAGGTGATTGAACGGCTGGCGCATGACCTGCGCACGGCCTTCCCGGAGATGAAGGGTTTTTCGCGCGCCAACCTGATGTACATGCGCGCATTTGCGGATGCCTGGCCAGAGGCCGAAATTGTCCAACAGGCTGTTGGACAATTGCCCTGGGGGCATAACTTGGTGTTGCTGTCGAAGTTAAAAGCCTCTGCCGAGCGCCAGTGGTACGCAGCCAAAACCATCGAGCACAACTGGGCGCGCAATGTGTTGGTGATGCAGATCGAGACCCGCTCAATGGAGCGTAGTGGCTCCGCCGTCACCAACTTTGAAGCCAGCTTGCCCAAGCCACAGTCCGATCTGGCGCATGAGTCGCTGAAAGACCCTTACCGTTTCGACTTTCTGGGCTTGACCGAAGAGGCGCAAGAGCGTGAGGTCGAACACGCCTTGGTGAAGCATGTGACCGAATTCCTGCTGGAGCTGGGCGCGGGCTTTGCGTTTGTGGGGCGGCAGGTGCTGCTGAATGTGGGTGGCGACGAGTTTTTCATCGACCTGCTCTTCTACCACCTCAAGCTGCGCTGCTATGTAGTGATCGAGCTCAAGGGTGGAAAATTCAAGCCCGAGCATCTGGGGCAGCTTGGGTTTTACCTGACTGCGGTGGATCGCCAAGTGAAAAGCGAGCACGACAACCCCACCATTGGCCTGCTACTGTGCAAGAGCAAAAACAAGGTCGTGGCCGAATATGCCTTGGGCGATAAAACCCAGCCTATGGGTATTGCCGAATACAAATTGCTCGAATCTTTACCTGCCGAGCTGCAAACCAGCTTGCCCAGCATTGAGCAGATTGAGAATGAATTGGGTGGGTTGGAGGACTAGGCATACGCCTGTCCACAATAAAGAAGCCCGCCAAGCTTTCACTCGGCGGGCTTTGAATAGGGGCTACTTGAACCGGCTTACTTCCCCAACTTCAAAAAATCATCCCCCTTGCCCAGCTCCAGCAGCCCGGCGTTGGAATACACCTGCAACTTGGCCCGCGTATCCGTAATGTCCAGATTGCGCATCGTCAGTTGCCCAATCCGGTCCAGCGGGCTGAACGGCGCGTCTTCCACCTTTTCCATGCTCAAACGTTCAGGCGCATAGGTCAGGTTGGGTGACTCGGTGTTGAGCAGGCTGTAGTCGTTGCCGCGACGCAGTTCCAGCGTGACGGTGCCGGTCACGGCCTTGGCGACCCAGCGCTGGGCGGTTTCGCGCAGCATGATGGCCTGGCTGTCGAACCAGCGGCCCTGGTACAGCAGGCGGCCCAGCTTGCGGCCGTTGTCG
>JBKJIV010000115.1:0-7492 GCA_046598365.1 Polaromonas sp.
TCTCAACAGCTCCAAAGGCCCCGCGGTGCGCGCCACCCGCGCGCAGGCTGACCGCGTGTTGTACAAGGCAGCCATTCGCCGCATGCTGGAGAACCAGCCCAATCTCTGGCTCTTCCAACAGGCGGTTGATGATCTGATGGTGAAAGGCGACCGGGTGGTTGGTGCTGTTACCCAGGTCGGTATCAAGTTTCGCTCACGCACGGTGGTGCTGACCGCCGGGACTTTTCTGGACGGCAAGATCCATGTGGGGCTGCAAAACTACGCGGCGGGCAGGGCGGGCGACCCGCCGGCAGTGTCGCTTAGCGCGAGGCTGAAGGAGCTCAAGCTGCCGCAAGGTCGACTGAAGACCGGAACGCCGCCGCGCATAGACGGCCGCACGATTGACTTCAGCAAATGCACCGAGCAACCTGGCGACGGCATGCCGGGGGGCACGGCCGGGCCGGTACCGGTGTTTAGCTTTATGGGCGGGCAGACCGCTCATCCGAAGCAGATGTCCTGCTGGATCACCCACACCAACGAGCGCACCCATGACATCATCCGCTCCGGCTTTGACCGCAGCCCGATGTTCACTGGCAAGATCGATGGCGTTGGGCCGCGTTATTGCCCGAGTGTGGAAGACAAGATCAACCGTTTTGCAGACAAGGAAAGCCACCAGATTTTCCTGGAGCCTGAGGGGCTGACCACGCACGAGATCTACCCCAACGGCATTTCGACCAGCCTGCCTTTCGACATTCAGTACGAGTTGGTGCGGTCCATGGCCGGTATGGAAAACGCCCACATCCTGCGGCCCGGCTATGCGATTGAGTACGACTACTTTGACCCGCGCTCACTGAAAACCACTTTTGAAACCCGCTCCGTTAGCGGCTTGTTCTTTGCCGGGCAGATCAACGGTACGACAGGTTATGAAGAGGCCGCAGCTCAGGGCATGTTCGCCGGCATCAATGCCGCGCTGCAATGCCAGGGCAAAGAGGCGTGGCTGCCCAGGCGTGACGAGGCCTATTTGGGCGTGCTGGTTGACGACTTGATCACCAAAGGCGTGACCGAGCCGTACCGCATGTTTACCAGCCGGGCTGAGTTTCGCCTGATGCTGCGCGAGGATAACGCCGACGCGCGTTTAACCGAAAAGGGCAGGGAACTGGGCTTGGTGGACGATGCCCGCTGGGACGCTTTCAACCGGAAACGCGACGCTGTTTCACGTGAAACAGAGCGCCTGCGCGGCATTTGGGTCAACCCGCGCAACCTGCCGGCGGTAGAAGCCCAGCGCGTATTGGGCACATCGATTGAGCATGAGTACAACCTTCTGGACCTGCTGCGCCGGCCGGGCGTTGACTACGCCGGACTGATGTCGCTGGAGGAGGGTCGCTACGCCAATCCGGATGTTTTGCCGTCGGCGGTCGACGGCCAGCTCAAGAGTGTGGTTGAGCAAATTGAAATCACGGCCAAATATGCGGGGTACATCGACCTGCAGAAGACCGAGGTGGAGCGGGCCTCGCACTACGAAAACCTCAAACTCCCCGCCGACCTGGACTACCTGCAGGTCTCGGCGCTGAGCTTCGAGGCCCGGCAAACTCTGGCAAAACACAGGCCCGAAACTTTGGGTTTGGCCTCCAGGATTTCCGGCATCACGCCCGCCACGGTGTCGTTGCTGTTGGTACACCTGAAGAAGAACCTCTGGAAAAACACGGTGCCCCTCAAGGCTGCCGAACAATCCGAAGCGTGATGCGCAGCGGCGAATCTGATTTGCGCGCCGGTCTGAAGGCGCTTCAACTGGACTTAAGCGACCATCAAACGGGGCAGCTCCTCGACTATCTGGACCTGATCGCCAAATGGACGAAGGTCTACAACCTGACGGCGGTGCGTGACCCGGCAGAAATGATGACGCACCATTTGCTGGACAGCCTGGCAGCGATTGCGCCCTTGCGGCGGCATCTTGAAAGCCGGCAGTTAACGGGTGCGAGCCGATTGCTTGACGTGGGTTCTGGTGCAGGCTTGCCGGGGGTGGTGATTGCCATTTGCTGTTCCGGAATCGCAGTCGCCTGTGTAGACACGGTGAACAAAAAAGCAGCGTTTATAAGGCAGGCCGCACTGGCGCTGAAGTTGCCCAACCTCACCGGCCTGCACGCGCGGGTTGAGAGCATCAACGAACACTTTGATGTCATTTGCTCGCGGGCTTTTGCGTCCTTGCCAGACTTCACCCAGTGGTCGGCCGGGGCTCTGAAGTCAAACGGTGTGTGGATGGCCATGAAAGGCAAGCACCCTGCAGATGAAATATCCGTCCTCCCATCAGAGGTGGAGGTGTTTCACGTGGAACAGTTGCAGGTGCCGGGGCTTGACGCCGAGCGTTGCATCGTCTGGATGCGCGCGAAAGCAACGGATCTGGCTTGATTCTCGGCTTCACCTGAATTTCAGGCGCACGCGCTGACGTAAACTCAAGACCTCTGTTTCTGGAGGTTTTCCATGCTGGGCTCATTCGTTGGCGTTGCCGACTACGGCGCTTTTGTTGTCGCCATCATCGTTTTTCTGCTGATTCCGGGCCCGGGTAATTTGGCGCTGATCACCTCCACCAGCAAAGGCGGCATTGCGGGCGGTATGGGGGCAACTTTCGGCGTGATCGCTGGCGACCAGGTGTTGCTTTGGGCCGCAGTGGCAGGCGTGTCGGCCGTGATGGCGGCCTACCCGACGGCCTTTCATATTGTTCAGTGGGCGGGAGCCGTCTATCTGGCTTGGTTGGGCATCAAGATGTTGATGGCCAAACCCGGTGACGCCCCCATTCTGGAGATCAAGCCCAGGCACTACTTCCGCCAGGCGTTGCTGATCACCTTGCTCAATCCCAAGGCGATTGTCTTCTACATGGCCTTTTTCCCGCTGTTTGTGGATCCGGCGCAGCATCAGGGCATCAAGACCTTTGCGGTGATGGCCGTCACGATTGCCGGCCTGACCTTTTTGTATGGCCTGACCTCCGTGCTGATCACCCACTTTCTGGCGGAACGCATCCGCGCCAACCCAAAAGTATCCAGCTGGCTGAACAAGGCGGCAGGTGTTTTTCTGATCGGCTTCGGCATCAAGCTCGCAGTTTCCAAGTAATCCGTCCGCTGACATAACAAGAAAAACAACATGGCCAAGATTTTTTGTGTAGCCAACCAAAAGGGCGGGGTTGGCAAAACCACCACCACCGTCAATCTGGCGGCTGGTTTGGCCAAGGTGGGTCAGCGGGTGTTGATGATTGACCTGGACCCGCAGGGCAATGCCACCATGGGCTCGGGTGTGGACAAGCGCAAACTGGAGTTGACCGTTTACGACGTGTTGCTCGAGTCGGCCTCTATCGCCGAGGCACGGGTGACCAGCCAGAAGCTGATCGACGGCGGCTGCAGCTACGACGTCCTTGGCGCTAACCGCGAGTTGGCCGGGGCAGAGGTTGAACTGGTCGATGTTGAGCGGCGGGAGAAGCGTCTGAAGCTCGCCCTGACCGAAGCCAGCAAGGACTACGACTTCATCCTGATCGACTGCCCACCTTCGCTCAGCATGCTCACGCTCAATGGCCTGTGCTGTGCGCACGGCGTGATCGTGCCCATGCAGTGCGAATACTTTGCGCTCGAAGGGCTGACCGATCTGGTCAACACCATCAAGCAGGTGCACGCCAACCTCAACAAAGACCTAGCCATCATTGGCTTGCTGCGCGTGATGTTCGATCCGCGCATCACGCTTCAGCAGCAGGTGAGCGACCAGCTCAAGGAGCATTTTGGCGACAAGGTGTTCAACACCGTGATTCCGCGCAACGTGCGCCTGGCCGAAGCGCCCAGCTACGGCTTGCCCGGCGTGGTGTTTGATCCGTCATCCAAAGGCGCGCAGGCCTTTGTGGCCTTTGCTGAAGAGATGGTGCAGCGCATCAAGGCCATGTGACCATGGACCTCAAGACAAATTGGACGCCAGCCATTGTCGGGTTTGTCCTGAGCGCTATTAAAACAGTAGCACGCTGTTCTTCAGAAAAATGACCACCTCTCCCGTGCTGATCCTGCCCGGCTGGCAAAACAGCGGCCCCGGCCACTGGCAAAGCCTGTGGGAAGCGGCACATGGTTATCAGCGGGTGGAGCAGCACGACTGGATGCGGCCGCTGCGCGGCGACTGGATCGCGCGGCTGGAGGACGTGCTGCTTTCCCGCGACACAGAAAAAGACGGCCCCGCCGTGCTGGTTGCCCATAGCCTGGGCTGCATGCTGGTGTCGGCCTGGGCAGCGCATTCGCGCAACACCCGGCTCGTCAAGGGCGCGCTGCTGGTAGCGCCGCCCGATGTGGACCGCGAGGAAGTGCGGCAGATGCTGACCAGCTGGGCGCCTGTGCCCATGCGCCAGTTGCCCTTTGCCTCCGTGTTACTCGCCAGCAGCCGCGACCCCTATTGCAAGCCAGAGCGCGCGCGTGAATTTGCCAACGCCTGGGGATCCGACTACATCGACGCCGGCCCGCGCGGTCACCTCAACGCCGACAGCGGCCTGGGCGACTGGCCGCAGGCTCATCTTCAACTGCAGCGCCTGCAGGGGCTGGGTGGTGCAACCGCAACCGCAAGTGCAACGCAGGCTCTCGTTCGATGAAAACCGTCATGACCCACCGCAATCGTCGCTTTGCCTTCGTGCTTGCTGTCGTCGTTGGAATGGCCGCGAACCTGGCTCGCGCCGAACCCGACGAAGACCGGCTGGGCAAGGCCCAGGGCTACCCGCTGGGCACTGCCGCCAGCTGGTACAACAACCCGAACCGGGTGGGCGCCTGGTCGGCGCTGGACAAGGTGCCCGGTGTCCAGACACGCGTTGTTGCCCGGGGGGAGCTGACCAGCGCCTTGCCGCACGCCGCGCAGCCGCCAGCCATCAGCTACCGGTATCGCAACATCGGCTACACGCTGGCGGAGTACCTCGAGCGCCAGCGCGCAACCGGGGTTTTGGTGCTCAAGAACGGCGAGATCGTTGCCGAGCACTACCGCTATGGACGCAAGGACGATGCGCGCTTTATTTCCTTCTCGATGGCCAAGAGTGTCACCTCGCTGCTGGTGGGGCAGGCCCATGCGCGCGGGCTGATTGCATCGCTGGACGACCCGGCCGAGAAATACGTGAAGGCGCTGGCGGGCAGCCCGTACGGCGCCACCACCGTGCGGCAACTGCTGCGCATGAGCTCTGGCCTGACCTTCACCGAACGTTATGACGGCACGGACGACATCTCGCGGCTTTCGCGTGCAGGCGCCGGTGCGCCCGGGGCGGGCATGCCGGTGGACGTGTTGCGCTCCATCACAGACCGCCACACAGCCGCTGGCGAAAAATTCGTTTACGCCAGCGCCGAGACCGATGTGCTGGGCCGCGTATTGACAGCGGCTACAGGAAAAAACATGGCCGAGCTCACCAGCGACTGGCTGTGGAAACCGATGGGCGCCGAACATGACGCTTTCTGGCGTATCTCTGGCGATGGACAGGAGCAGTCGTACGGCGCCTTCAATGCCAGCCTGCGTGACTGGGGACGGCTCGGGCTGCTGCTGGTCAACGACGGCAAGGTGGGCGCGCAACAAGTGGTGCCGCCAGACTACGTGCTTGATGCCACCGACCCGGCTCGCCAGCCTGCGGCTTTTCGGCCGCGCAAAGCCACGCCATATTTCGGCTACGGCTACCAGTTCTGGCTGATGCCGCTGCGCGAGCGCACATTTGCGATGCAGGGCATCCATGGCCAGACTGTTTATATGCAGCCTTCGACCGGTGTGGTGTTGGTGTTGACCTCGGCGTGGGAAAGCGCCAGTGGCCGCCAGGACCCGCAGCCCTATGAAGAACGCGACGCGCTCTGGCGCGGCGTGCTGCGCTCGCTGGGTGGCAGCACGGTCGAATAACTTACTTTTTTGAATACCGAGAGAACAGAAAACATGGTCACCAAAAAACCCAAAGGCCTGGGCCGCGGACTCGAAGCCTTGCTGGGCCCCAAGGTCAGCGAATCCTCCAGCGCCGATAACAACAACAGCAGTGCCACCAGCCCGGGTCAGCCGGCGTCTCTGCTGCTCACCGACCTGGTGGCCGGCCAGTACCAGCCGCGTACCCGCATGGACGAAGGTGCGCTGTACGAGCTGGCTGAAAGCATCAAGGTGCAGGGCATCATGCAGCCGATTCTGGTGCGGCGGCTAAGCAGCGGCGCAAACGACGGCAAGTACGAAATCATTGCCGGTGAGCGGCGCTTCCGCGCAGCCAAAATCGCCGGCCTGGACAGCGTGCCGGTGCTGGTGCGCGACGTGCCCGACGAGTCCGCCGCGGCGATGGCGCTGATTGAAAACATTCAACGCGAAGACCTGAACCCGCTGGAAGAAGCCCATGGCCTGCAACGGCTGGTGAAAGAGTTTGGGCTGACTCACGAGCTGGCCGCGCAGGCTGTGGGGCGTTCACGCAGTGCCGCGTCCAACCTGCTGCGTCTGCTGAACCTGGCCGAGCCGGTGCAAACCATGCTCATGGCCGGCGACATCGACATGGGCCATGCGCGCGCTCTGCTGGGCCTGGACCGGGCGACACAAATCACCGCCGGCAACCAGATTGCAGCGAAAAAAATGTCGGTGCGCGAAACCGAAAGCCTGGTCAAAAAACTCAGTGCCGAGTTCTCGCTCAAGCCGCAAAAAGCCACCAAGGAAAAATCGCGCGACACCCGCCGCGTTGAAGAAGAGTTGGCTGACCTGCTGATGGCCGAGGTCGAGGTGCGCATCAAAAAGCAGGTCAAGCGCCATGGCCGTCGCGAAGATGTTGGCGAGCTGGCGATCCAGTTTGGTTCGATGGACGAGCTCAATGGCTTGATCGAGCGGCTGCGCGGCGGCAAATAAATGGCGCCCGGCTTTTTTCAGGAATTCAGCCAATGACGTCGACTCATTCGTCCATGTCGGTGGCGGTGATCACCGGCGCGGCGCGCGGCATCGGTCTGGCCATTGCCCAGTGGTTTCTGGCGCATGACTACCGGGTTGCCTTGCTTGACGTTGACGAGGCCACGCTGATCCCGGCGGCAGCGACTCTGGGTAATCCCGATCGGGTACTCCCCGTGTGCTGCGACGTGTCCGACCCGCTGCAGGTGCAAGCCGCGGTGGAAAAAGCCAGCGCAGCCTATGGCCGCATAGACGCATTGATCAACAATGCCGGGGTGGCGGTGTTCAAACCTATTGCTGAAACCACTTTTGAGGAATGGCGCCATGTGATGGCGGTCAACCTGGACGGCGCGTTTTTATGCACGCAAGCCTGCGCGCCGGTGATGTTGAAGACGGGCGGCGGCAGCATTGTCAATATCGCCTCCATCTCGGGCTTGCGCGCCAGCACGCTGCGCGTTGCCTACGGCACCAGCAAGGCAGCACTTATTCATCTGACCAAACAACAGGCGGTGGAGCTGGGAAGTGTCGGTATTCGCGTGAACGCCATCGCGCCGGGCCCGATCGAAACCGAGATGGCCAAGCTGGTTCACAGCGCGGCCATCCGCTCTGACTACCACGATGCCATCCCGCT
>JBKJIV010000165.1:0-15032 GCA_046598365.1 Polaromonas sp.
AGAGGTTGCCATGTCGAGGCGATGCACGACCAGCGCGTCGGCGTAAACCATCTGCACGCGGGCGCTCAGGCAGTCTTGTTTGTCCACGCCTTTGCCGGGAACGGCCAGCAGTCCGGACGGCTTGTTCAGCACCAGCAAACCGTCGTTTGCATGTAGCAGTTCAAATCCTGCAGCCACAGCGCCATTACCTGCGACGTCATTGTTCTGCGGCCCATCAAACTTCATGATCAAGGCATCAGCAAGTGAATGAATCAAGGAGAAAAATCATGAGTGACGCAGGTGCCATTTCCATTGCATGTGGTTTGATGATTGGCCTGGGGGCGATTGGCGCCTGCATGGGTATCGGCGTGATGGGCGGCCGTTATCTGGAAGGTGCGGTGCGCCAGCCTGAGCTGATGGAGCCGCTGCAGACCAAGATGTTTTTGCTGGCCGGCCTGATTGATGCCAATTTTCTGATCGGTGTGGGCGTCGCCATGATGCTCGTGTTTTCCAACCCGCTCAAAGGCTGAGCAGGACTAGACCTTTGGAGGTGGAAAATTGTGAACCGGCGGGCTGGCCCGCCGGATCTCACGCAGCATGAAGAGATACAGGCTCTCCACTTTCTCCCGCGCCCACGGTGTCTTGCGTAAAAATTTCAAACTGGAGGCGACGCTTGGCTCGCTGGTGAAGCAGCGAATATTGATGCGCTGACCCAGTTCCTCCCAGCCGTAGTGCTCAGACAGGGCGGTGACGATGGCCTCCAGCGTCACGCCATGTAATGGGTTGCCCGACTGGGTCGGCAATGCTGCCTCGTCCGCCACAGTCACGTCCAGTCTATTTATTTTTCAGCTTGCCGCGCAGGGGAACCTGCGTGACGATGGTCGGGCGCACCGCGTCGGGCGAGACGGCTTTGGGTGGTGCCGTGTCCTTCTTGGGCTTTTTGACCATCTTGTCTTTGTTTTGCTGTCCTTTTGCCATGGTTTTCTCCTGTGAGTTGAAAAGGGAATGCCCGGTGATTATCAATGCAACTTGATACGCGGGCGGTAGGTGCGGTCAAGCATTTCCGACAGTGTGATGAGCATGGTTTTTTTCCATCCGCCGAGTGCCAGCTGGTGCTGCTTGTGCAGTGCCCAGTACATCAGTTTGGCGAATTGCCCCTCGATGAAAAAGCTGCCTTTTGTCAGGCTGCCCATCAGGCTGCCAACAGAGGAGTATTCCGAAAGGGACACCAGTGAGCCCTGGTCCTTGAACACAAAAGGCTCGACGGACTCGCCGCGCTGCAGCTTTGGCAGCGCCCTGACCAGGTACATGGCCTGCTGGTAGGCCGCCTGTGCCCGTGGTGGCACCCAGGTGCCGTCGGGCTGCTGGCAGGCGGCGCAGTCGCCAAAGGCGTAAATACTCGAGTCGCGGGTACTCTGCAGATTGCCATTCACAAGAAGCTGATTGAGCCGGTTGGTCTCCAGCGTGTCAGGCTCGTCGCCGCCCAACCGGTTCAGAAAATCCGCTGCTTTGACGCCCGCGCACCAGACGCTCAGGCTTGATGAAATCACCTTGCCGCTGGCCATCTTCAGGCTGTCTGCGGTGACCTCCACCACTTTCTCATTGGTGTGTACCTCGATGGCGAGCTTGCGCAATTCGCGCAGTGCGGATTCGCTCAGGCGTTCGGGCAATTGCGCCAGCAAACGCGGGGCCGCTTCCACCAGCACGATCTGCAAGTCCTTTTCAGGGTGAATGTGGTCAAAACCGTAGTTGGCCAGCACTTTAGCCGAGGCATGAAGCTCGGCGGCCAGTTCAACCCCGGTCGCGCCACCGCCCACAATGGCCACCGTCAGACGTCCACTGCCAGCGCTGCGCGGCACGGTTTGCGCGCGTATGCAGGCATTGATCAGGCGGTCGTTAAAGCGCTTGGCGGCTTGCGGACTGTCGAGCTTGATGGTGTGCTGGGCTGCGCCAAGCGTGCCAAAGTCATTGGTCTGGCTGCCTACCGCAATGACCAGGGTGTCGTAGCCCAACTGTTGTGCAGGCGTGATTTCGCGCCCGGCTTCGTCGTGGCTGGCGGCCAGATGCACGGTCTTGGTTGCGCGGTCCAGGCCTTCCAGGCGGCCGAGGCGAAACTTGAAATGATTCCAACGCGCCTGCGCCAGGTACTCAATTTCCTCCGCATGGGTGTCAAAACTGCCGGCAGCCAGCTGGTGCAGCAGAGGTTTCCAGACATGGGTGCGTGCTGCGTCTACCAAGGTGATCTCAGCCAGTTTTTTCTTGCCCAGCCGCTTGCCCAACTGGGTAGCCAGTGCCAGCCCGCCAGCGCCTCCACCCACGATCACGATACGTTGCATTGACTTCCTCCTGGCCCTAGCGCCGCTGTTGTTGTGCGCCTATGGTAACTGCCGGGACGAAGAGGATGGCTGCCGCTCGGGCCGAGTGGCACACCAGGCTGAAAAATCCGGCGAAAACGCCGTCTGGCCCATTTGCGGCATGCCGTTGCGGGCTATGCAAGCGCCAGCATTTGCGGCTGGCTGGCCACCCAGTCGGTGATTTGCCGGCAAACCCATGCCGGGTCGTCGTGCGGCAGATCATGTCCGGCCCAAGGGTGCTGCTGGTGTGCCGCTTGCCAGGCGTTGGCCAGACGGACCGAGCAGGACGGGTGGACCAGCCGGTCTGCGGCCGACGACAGAACCAGTAGCGGGCAGGCGGGCTTGCTTGCCGCGACGGAAAATGCCGCTGCCGCCCTGAGTTGGCGCACAGCGTTGCCGGCTCTCACTGGCGCGCTGACCCGAATCTGCACCCAGGCCGCCAGGTCTTTCTCACGGTCAACTGTGTTGTTGCAGGTGAGTTGGTGAATCACTCGCTCGGCATACGTATCGCTGCGCCAGCGGGCTGCCAGCAGCGCCAGTGTGGGCCAGGCGCTTGGTCGCAAACGCTCGGTCGTGCGGCTGAAAGGTCGCATGCTGCTGTTGACCAAGACCAGGCCGGAGATCTCCTCTGGCTCGTGTTGCGCCCAGTCGGCAGCTACCATGCCGCCCAGCGACATGGCGACCAGGGTGTACGGGGGCTGGCAGCCTCTGCCTTGCAGGGCGGCGCGCACAAATTCGGTCACCGCGCGTACCGTGGGCGGCGAGCGCACGGCAAAAAACTCGCCGTTGCCCGGTAGGTCCAGGGTGGTCACCTCGCGCGGGCTGCCGTTCGGTAGCGGCGGCAGTTGCTTTGTCAGTTGGTGCGGCAGATCGCCCCAGTGCCGGGCTTCCCGCGTCAGTCCGCGCAGCAGCACCCAGGTCATCGCACGCGCCTTGGCCGCCAGTGCGCGCTAGCCAACTGGAGTAATTGCACGCGGCGTTCGGCCTGTGGCAACCAGCGGGGCGCTGCAAATGCGGCGCGCGTCAAAAAATCAAGCAAATCCACATGGCGGCGCAACACGCGCTTGATGCGATGGGCTTTGATCGGGTTGAAGATGCCATGCCGCGAAAAAAGTTGGCGCGGATTCTTGCGTATCCACAACCACGAACCCAGCTCCAGCGTCATGGGCAAAAAGACGTGGGCCGGCGGTGCGTGGTCATAAGCATGGTCCCAAAGATCGCCATGCAGCAGGTACTGGTTGCTTTGTGGCTCAAAACTGTAGTCGTGGTGCGGGTGCGACTGCGTCAGCATGGTCTTGAGCGCATACATCTCGGGCAGGTGGGCCATCAGGCGACGGGTTTTGGCGTAGGGAAACCAGAGACTGTCGTCAAAGCCATAACCGGAGTGGCAGTCCAGCGCCAGACTGAACGGACGGCAGGAAAGCTGCTCGCGCACGACCTGCAGCATGGCCGCGCTTTCAAGCTCCATGGGCGCGCCCGGTCTTCCGCAGTACCACGGAAGCAGGGGGCTCAAGGTTTGTCCGCCCGCCAGAAAGGGCGCGCGGCTTTCTGATCTTTGTGGCGCGTTTCGCATCAGGTCCACGCCGTTGGGGTTGGCACGCTTGTGGGCCCACATGCCGCCAGGGTTGACGATGGGCATGAAGACCAGACGCACTTTCTGCAGTTGCTGATGCAGCAGCTCGTCCCACTGCAGTCGGAACAACAGGGCGCGCATGTAATGCAGGATCAGCTGCGTGCCAATGCGCTCCAAGCCGTGAATGCCGCCAAAAAAGCCGACAGCAGGCGCCATGGGATCACGCGAGCCTATGCTGGCCGTGTACAACGGAAAAGTTGGTTTGGCTGTGTGCACCTGGCCTACGTTTTGGATATCGAAGTGGGTGCTTCCCGCCAGCAAAATCTCCTTGAGATCTTCGTACTCGGCGAAGGTGGTTGCGGGGTCCTCGCCGCGGGCGAAATCAGTGAGCTGGACAGGAGGGTGCAAAGAATCCATTCGTCCATCCTTGCACAGTTGTTTGACACCGTCATGCACGGTGTCGTTTTTTTATTACTCCGCTACAAAACCAGCTCGATCACCACATCGGATGCTGGATATGCGACGCAGGGCAGGATGTAACCCTCCTGTTTTTCTTCCGCACTCAGTCCCGGCCAATCGATGCGGTAGACCACCTGACCGCTGGTCAAGCGGCAGATGCAGGTCCGGCAGGTACCGTTGCGGCAGGAACTGCTCAAAGCCAGACCGGCCTGCTGGGCGGCCAGCAACAGGGGCAATTGCGCCGGTGCGTTGAAGACCACACCCTCGGGGTCAAGACGAGCGGCAAAAACGGGATTGTCAGACAGGGAGTTAGGGGCGGACTGCATATGAGATCGGGCAAACGGATAGCGTTAAATTTACCTCATGGGGTGGCTGCATCAATTTGCGCGACAATGCCGGTCCCCCATCGTTTTTTACACTGACAAAGAGCCCGTTCATGTCCAGCTACCCGGTCCGACCCGCCACCGTGCGCGATGCCAAAGCCATCGCCGAAATTCATGCCAACTCCGCCCGTGCCGCCTACCAGGGCTTGGTGCCTGATGAGCAGCTCAATGTATTGTCCATCGACAAACGCGAGCAATTCTGGCGTGATGCCATCCAGTTCATGGAGCCGCAGGTGCAGGTTGCCACTGACGCAGGCAGCGTTGTGGGTTTTGTCGGCTTCGACCGCTCGCGTGACAAGGGAACGCCGTCAACCACTGGCGAAATCTGGGCGATTTATGTGGATCCTGCGTTCTGGGACAAAGGCGTGGGTGTGGCACTTTGGGACGCGGCTAACGACGGCCTGAAAGAAGAAGGCTGCACCAAGGTCACGGTCTGGGTGCCCGTACGTAATGAACGCGGTCTGCGTTTCCACGAACTCGCCGGCTTCAAGCGCGAGATGGCCTCATTGAAAACGGTAGCCTTGGGGTCGGTCAAGCTCGAAGAAATCCGGCTCAAACGCGACGTGGGCTGAACGCCAGTTTGTTCAGGACGGAACGTTGATGACGCGTTCCTCGTCCGGGATCACCGACATGTCTTCTTCGGGTTCGATTGGCAGGTCGTCAGCGTCTTCCGGCTCGGCTGTTTCTTCCGGAACATTTTTGCGTGGTCGGCTATTGTTGTCAGGAAAGTGGGTCATGCTTGGCTCCGTATAAAGCATCATGCTGCGCCCAGTCGAGGTTGGGCCCCTTAGGGAAACGTTGTGTTCTGGTGTCAGTGTCCGCTGACAGGGGAAAATGGTTCGTTGCGGAGGAGGGTAGAGTTTTTGCCAGAGCATCCTATATTTCCCCCATGACCGCATCTTCATGATTGCTTCTCTGCCCACCTCAAGCTACGCGCTCTTTGAGACAGCCATCGGTAGCTGCGCTATCGCCTGGAGTGGCGCAGGTGTTGGTGGGGTGCAGTTGCCCGAGGCCGATGCCGCTCAGACCCGCCAGCGCATGAGGCAGCGCTTTCCGCGCGCTACGGAGTGTCCACCGTCCGCATCGGTGCAGCAAACCATCGACGGGATTTCAGCCATGCTGCGCGGCCAAGCCCATGACTTGCGAGCGGTGGTTCTGGACATGACGGACGTGCCGCCATTTCATCAGCGTGTGTATGTCGTAGCGCGCGGCATCCCGCCGGGCCAGACGCTGACTTATGGAGAGGTCGCTGCGAAGCTAGGTGAGCCTGGCGCCAGCCGCGCTGTGGGGCAGGCCTTGGGGCGCAACCCCTTGGCACCGCTTGTGCCCTGTCACCGCGTGTTGGCAGCCGGCGACCAGCCGGGCGGGTTTTCTGCCAGCGGCGGCGTCAAAACCAAACTCCGCTTGCTGATCATTGAGGGCGCTATGCGCGGCACGCCAGGGCTGTTCGACGAAGCCGAGTAAATCCGCTTTGCGGGAGCACTCCCTTGTCCTACAGGCATGCCCTCCCCAGACGCACATCCCTGTGACGGTTCATGCGCGAAAGTGAGTTGTGCGCCAAGCGACGCCTTACGGCGATGCAGGCACTCAAATCCACCATCTTTTCTTTTAGGAACCATCATGGACAAACCCAACGGCAGCCAATTCGCGACCGCCTCTTCCTCTTCGTTCGCCAACCCCACTGACAGCGCACTGTTGCGCGGCGTTGATCACGCGGGCAGCTCCCTTCATGACACCATTGACAAAATGGCAGCCCCGACCAAAGGCACGGTGGACAAAGTTGCTAGCGCCGCGCACAGCACGGTGGACAAACTGGCTGGCGGTGCCTCCACGGTGGCCAGCAAGTTGGCAGAGCACTCCCATCTGTTGACCGATGTTCCACTTCAGGCCGTTGATTATTCGAAAGCCTATATCAAGGACCATCCACTACAGGCAGTGGGCGGCGCTTTGGTGATTGGCTGGCTGCTCGGCCGCCTGACTGCTACCCGGTATTAAGCCGGTACCAGGCGCAGGTGCGTGATTTCTGAGGGTGCGCCGAAGCGTTTTGGCGGGCCCCAGTAGCCCGTGCCGCGGCTGGTGTAAATCCAGAGGTTCTGCATCTTGTGCAGGCCTGCGGTAAAGGGTTGCTGAAAACGCACAAAGAAATTCCATGGCCAAAATTGCCCGCCGTGGGTATGGCCTGATAGCTGCAGATCGAAGCCCGCTTTTGCGGCTTCGACCGCGCTGCGTGGTTGATGTGCCAGCAGCAAGCGCACTGCCGCTTCCTGCGGAGCCCCTGCAATAGCTGCGTGAGGGTCGCTGCGGTGGCTGCGGTCAAAATGCGCGGCGGTGTAGTCGGCGACGCCCGCCAGCACCAGGCTCGGTCCGCCGTGGTTCAACACCACGTGTTCGTTCATGAGCACGCTCAATCCCATCCGGCGCAATTCAACAATCCAGGCATGGGCACCAGAGTAGTACTCGTGGTTGCCCGTGACGAAGTAGGTGCCATGCGTGGATGACAGCGCCGACAGTGGTGCCACGTGGTGCGCCAAATCGGCCACTGTGCCATCGACCAGGTCACCCGTCACGGCCACCATGTCCACCCCCAGCCCGTTCACTGCAGTGACAATCGCCTGGAGATACCCACGCTTGATGGTCGGGCCGACATGAATGTCGCTGATCTGGGCAATAGAGAAGCCGTGCAGAGCCTGCGGCAGCCCCGCAATAGGCACCTGCACCTGCACAACTGCCGCAGTGCGCCTTGCATTGAAAAAACCGACAAACGTCATCAGCAGACCCAGTGCCGGAGCCGCGATGGCGGTCCATGTGGCAAACCTTGCGTATGAAAAAAGTTCCGGGAACAGCCACAAAACCAGCGAGCTTCCCAGCAGGCTGACGTCACGCAGCAGCGTCAGCACGAACAATGAAGAGAACAGCCCCATGAATAACATGCCCATCCACGCCACGCGATCTGACAACGGCTGTGACTTGAAGCGCCGGGCGGTCAACCCCATGGGCATGACGACCATCGAAGCCACCAAGGTCAATCCCATCAAAAGCTGAATCAGGGGCCAGTCTCCCAGAGGGGGGATGAGGCGTGCCCCAACGTAAGCGTGAAGCAAAAAGGAAAAAATCAAGAGTGGCATGGGCTTATTCGGTCAGGCGCGCCAGAGGGCGTCAGCCATAACTGGCAGCGAAGTCCGCAAATGCAAGCTGGTGGGGACGCTATTGCGCTGTTTGACTCCGGGAACCCCAGGCGCTAGCGGCAAAATAGGCGGCCGTACTGGCCGCAGCCGACAGCGCAGTGCCCCATGCCATGTCCACCAGCGTGAGCTGCAGCGGCCAGCCCTTGAGCGTCGCAAGGTTGCTCAAATCGTAGGTGCCATAAGCCAGCGAGCCAAACAGCGCACCCAGGCTCGCACCCTTGACCCAACTGCGCTTGCCAAGAGCGGGCTGCACGGCAAACACCACCAGACCAATCGGATAAAACAAATAGAAAGCAGCCGCTGGCAATAACAGCGGCTGCTCACGCATCAAGGGGCCGATCCATGCCCGGTATTGGTCAGGCATGAGAAAGCCAAGCCAGACGATGTCAGCAACTAACACAAACAGCAGCGCGCTGACGTAGGCAATAAGCGTGTTTTTCATGGTCCCGACATTCTGCACTGCGCTAACAATTCATGCAGGAAAGTTTCCGACTCCGCGGCGACAATGTTGGTATTTCAAACTCATCTTTCAGGACGTGTTTTATGGCGAGCAGCCTCTTTGCATTGATTGACGACATTGCCACCGTGCTGGATGACGTGGCGCTGCTGACCAAGGTGGCAGCCAAAAAAACTGCCGGCGTGTTGGGCGACGATCTGGCCCTGAACGCGCAGCAGGTTTCAGGTGTCAAGGCCGACCGCGAGTTGCCGGTGGTCTGGGCAGTGGCCAAAGGCTCCTTTCTGAACAAGGCTATTTTGGTGCCTTCCGCCCTGGCCATCAGTGCTTTGTTGCCATGGGCTATCACTCCCTTGCTGATGGCCGGCGGTGCCTACCTTTGCTTTGAAGGCGTTGAAAAACTGGCGCATAAGTTTTTGCACAGCAAAGAGGAAGATGCTGCCCACGAGAAAGAGCTGATGGACGCCCTGGCTGACCCGTCGGTCGATTTGAGGGAAGTTGAAAAGGACAAAATCAAGGGCGCCGTGCGCACTGACTTCATCCTCTCCGCGGAAATCATCGTGATCACGCTGGGTACGGTCCAGGCCAGCCCCTTCATGACGCAGGTCAGCGTTCTGACGGGTATTGCCCTTCTCATGACCGTGGGTGTTTATGGTCTGGTCGCAGGCATCGTGAAGCTTGACGATGGTGGGCTCTACCTGACCCGCACGGAGGGGGAGGGCGCCTCCGCGCGTTTACAGCGCAGTGTGGGAAGAGGCATTTTGCTCACTGCGCCGTGGCTGATGAAGGGTCTCTCCGTGGCTGGGACGGCGGCCATGTTTCTGGTTGGCGGCGGTATTGTGGTGCATGGTATCCCGGCCCTTGCGCACCTGATAGAGGCAGGCGCCGACCGGCTGGGAGGCCTGTTGGGCGCAGTGGTGCCCTTGCTTGCAGACGCGCTGGTCGGCATTGCGGTTGGCGCAGTGGTTCTGCTTGCGGTCACTGCAGTCCAGAAGCTGATGCGTCGCTAAGGGTCGTGGGGGCTCGACGCTATACTAAAAATCATCCTTTCACTTTGATGCGCCCGCCCAAGGCGGGATTGTCATTTCCACTTTCTACTTCAGGAAACTTCCCATGAGCCTGTCAATGTACCAAGCCAGCATTCCCGTTTTCAAGCAGATGTTGGGCGGCCTGAGCGGCGTTCTTGCAAAGGCCGAGGCCCATGCAAGCGCACGGAAAATCGATGCCAATGCGTTGCTGCAGGCGCGCTTGTACCCTGATATGTTTGCTTTGCTGCGTCAGGTTCAGGTAGCAGCAGACTTTGCGAAAAGTGTGTCAGCGCGCATCGCTGGCGTGGACGTACCCAACTTTGAGGACAAAGAAACCAGCTTTGCTGATTTGCAGGAGCGGATTGCAAAAACGCTGGCCTTCATGGAGACCCTCACACCTGCGCAGGTTGACGGGAGTGAAGAGCGCCGGATCGTCACTCAGGCGGGCACTCCTAAAGAGAAAATCTTCAGCGGCCAATCCTATTTGCTGAACTACGGCTTGCCGCATTTCTTTTTTCACACCACCAGCGCGTATGCCATCTTGCGTCATAACGGCGTCGAGGTTGGAAAGAAGGATTACATTGGCGCTTACTGATCGTTGCGCCTCGGTGGCGCAGGGGCTTTGTCCCTGGCCCAGGGTCTGGGCCAAGGTGCATTGTTCTCGTCAAGGTTATTTTGCGAACCCAGTGCGAAGGGCCAGCGCGAAGGTTGTACCTCTTCAGTCGAACCTTCGTGGGCTGCGGCAGAGAAATCTTTTTGCTTGCTGTCTGGAACGGATGATCGATTGAACCGGGCCATGAAATTTTCCTTGTGAGTGAATCGATTTTCGGCCGGTATGCGTAGCGACGTGTAAGACGTACCCGTCGCTGGTTGTAGGGCTAGCCCGCAGAAGTCATTCGAAATGCTTTGCGTTGATTCTTTATTGATGGATCCCATCTCGTGGCGTTTGCTTTGAAATGTTCCCCTGAGGCCGCTAGCGCCCCGCGCGATGACTTGCCTGTTGCAAGCACCATCCTTCTGGCGCCCATGGAGGGGCTGCTTGACTTTGTGCTGCGCGATATTCTGACTCGGGCCGGCGGCATTGATCGCTGTGTTTCCGAGTTCATACGCATCACCGACCAGTTGTTGCCAGAGCGGGTTTTCTACCGCATCGTGCCAGAGCTTTACAGCGGCGGCCGTACCCTGGCCGGAGTGCCCGTTCGGGCGCAACTGCTGGGCTCAGATCCCGGCTGCCTTGCCGAGAACGCTGCGCGCCTTGCAAGCTTGGGCCCAGCCGGCATTGATTTGAATTTTGGTTGCCCGGCCAAGGTTGTCAACCGCCACGGTGGTGGCGCAGCGTTGCTCGAGGACCCGGACACCATTGCGGCCATTGTGTCGGCCGTCCGGCGGGCCGTCCCGGCGCATATGCCGGTGTCGGCCAAGATGCGGCTGGGGTTTAACGATGACGCCAAAGCGGTCGAGTGCGCGCAAGCCATCGCCGGTAGCGGCGCAGACGAGCTGGTGGTGCATGCCCGAACCAAGGCTCAGGCCTACCGGCCGCCGGCATACTGGGAGCGCATTGCCGACATCCGCGCCGCGGTGACCATTCCCCTCGTTGCAAACGGCGAAATCTGGACGGTGGAAGATGCCCGTTTGTGCCGCCAAGCCTCGGGCTGCCACATGCTCATGCTGGGCCGCGGCGCGGTAGCCAATCCCGGCCTGGCGCTGGCCATACGGGGTGCGGCGTGGGGCCATTCGGGACTGCCCTGGCGTGAAGTCTTGCCACTCATCGCGCAGTTCTGGCAACTGGTGTGTGTGCGTCTTGATGCGCACTCGCGGCCCGGGCGGCTCAAGCAGTGGCTCAATTTTTTACGCCGTTGTTATCCTCAAGCGGAGCAGGCCTACCAGGCCTTGCGTACTGTCAACCATGCGGCGGACATCGACCGCTGGCTGGCAACGGCGCTCGCCGCCAGGTCAGGTGAAGAGCGCTTCGAAGCCGTCGATGGGCTCGAATCGTTTGTTGCGATAGCGCAGGCGCGTGGGACCGGGCAAGGCCTGCTCACGCACTGAATGGCGCGCATCGCCTGGGTAACAGATCACCCGGCTGCCGTCATCATCAAAAGGTTCGGGCTGAATCACGGGCGGAAGGCGACCCCGCGCCGCTGCCAGTACGCTGGCCACACAAGCGTGGCGTGCGAGATGGGCCAGGCTCATGATCTGCGGCGGCGCCAGTTCAATGTTGTCTGCCCAGTACTGCTGCAGCGCGGCCCGTGGACTGAGCCAAATGCTTTCAGTGGTTTCATGGTCGTCATGCCGTGCTACCTGACCGTCTGGCAATGCCGCCACAAAAAAGCGGGTGTCAAAACGCTTGTTCATCACGGAAGGCGCTGTCGGCGTGATCCAGCGCGACCAGGGCACAAGGCAGCGGGTTTGCAACTGCAGTCCCAGCTGCGTGATCACTGCATTAAATCCCTGGCCTTCCCGAAGCAAACCTGCCGCTCGCGTGGCAGGTTCGGGCTCGGTACTGCCGTGTGCAAAAAGCACCCCGGATTCTTCAAAGACTTCCCTCAACGCAGCGACGTACAGGCCTGCAGCGGTACGCTCATCAATGTCGATTTCGTTCAAGCCGGCATGCAGCAAGGGCAGCGGCTGGTCCAGGTGAGCCGCCATGTCCAGCTCGGCATCGGCTGCATCAACCTTGCCGCCAGGAAAAACATAAGCGCCACCGAGCACGTCGGACAGCCCGTGACGTTTCATAAGGAACACCTCGAGACCCTGAGGCGCATCGCGGAGCAGTACCACCGTAGCGGCAGGGCGCGGGGGCGTAGTGACAGTTTCGAGATTCAATTCCATGGGCCTGACTTGTACTTTCTTCATAGGCGCGTACTGTCCATTACAGTACGGGCTGGCTTTTGCGGCTGCCAAACGCGCGACAGCCATTACTCACCACCACAACAGGGGATACAAATATGGGCATCGATTTCACCGGCCAGGTGGCCATTGTCACCGGCGCAGGCGGCGGGTTGGGTCGGCAGCACGCACTGGCGCTTGCCAGGCGCGGCGCCAAAGTGCTGGTCAATGACCTGGGTGGTGCGCGGGATGGCACGGGTGGATCTGTCACTGCAGCCCAGGAAGTCGTCAATGAGATTCGTGCGGCTGGTGGGGAGGCGCTTGCCAATGGGGCGTCGGTGACCGACTTTGCAGCGGTGCAATCCATGGTTCAGCAGGCCATGGATGCCTGGGGCCGTGTCGACATCCTGGTCAACAATGCGGGCATCTTGCGCGACAAGAGTTTTGCAAAGATGGAGCTCAGCGACTTTGCGCTGGTGATGGACGTGCACTTGATGGGCGCGGTGCATTGCACCAAGGCGGTCTGGGACATCATGAGCAAGCAGGGGTATGGACGCATTCTGATGACGTCTTCATCATCCGGCCTGTACGGCAATTTCGGCCAGGCTAACTACGGCGCTGCCAAGATGGCGCTGGTGGGATTGATGCAAACCTTGTCGATTGAGGGTGCCAAGCACAACATCCGCGTTAATTGCCTGGCGCCTACAGCAGCCACCCGCATGACGCAGGGTCTGATGCCCGAAGAAGTCTTGCAAGCCCTGCGGCCCGAAGCGGTGGTGCCGGCCATGCTGGTACTGGTGGCGCAGGATGCACCAACGCGCACCATCCTTTGCGCGGGTGCTGGCGCATTTGAGGCTGCGCACATCACATTGACGCAAGGCGTCTGGATTGGTGGCGAAGATCAAGCTCCGGAAGCGTTGGCGTTGCGCTTGAGTGAGGTCATTGATCGCAGCGGCGAGATGGTTCCATCAAGCGGCGCTGTGCAGGGCAGCGCCGAGGTGGCCAAAGCCCTGGCGCAAGCTGCCTTGGTCAGCGCTTAGGCAAATAAGGCAGCCGGGGCCGCTGGACAATGCTCTGACGATTCGCCCAGGGGCGGAGGTCGGATACCTGTCGTTGTAGCGCGGCGCCCGGCTAACACGTATGGAGTGTCTGGGGCGCGTGGTGCGAGCCGTGCAGGATGATGCTGCGGTTCCGTGTAGGCCCGCTCCGGCCCTGTTGACCAGCTGCCCTTGCAACAGCGCTGTACGCCATGCAAGCATACGTAGTCTCGTGTAAATAAGCGTCTTTCGGGGCGGTACTCGTCCTACAGGCATGAGCGCACGAAACCCACTCGCACCATGCCATCGAACTCCTAAATTGAAATCAGTCGACACTCCCGTCGGCGTTTACTTCAACCACCCTTCGCAGGGTTTTTCCAGGAGCTAATCATCATGAAATTTAATCAATCCCTCACCGCTGCACTCACCGCCGCCGCTCTGGTAGCTGGAGCTGGTTTTGCTTACGCGCAGACAGCGACTCCGGCTGGTGACTCACCGGCTCAGGGTATGCAGGCTCGCCCTGCGGGCACAGACGTTGTCACGACGCCGGCCCAGTCGGGCACGATGCAGAGCCAACCATCTACCACCACGGGCACTTCGATGGACACCAACACGACGATGCAACGTGACATGGTGACACCAGAGCCCCGCGCTGACCGTAACTAAACAGACGGCATATGCCATTGGTCCTTGCAGGTAGGGCGAATTTATTCACCCTACCTGTTTTGCGACCAACCCGTACATACTGCGTGACCATTTCAGACGAATCATTTACCCCATTCGACGCCGTTCTTAAAGGCTTGGGAATGGGGTGTGCCATATTGGCGCTGATCATGCCCGGCCAAGTGACATCCACGCCGACGCGCAACCATCAGGCGCTGCAACAGAAGGTTGTTCGTACAGCCGATCTTGTTGGCGAGCAGGCCTCCCCGGAAGTGCGAGAGTTTGCGAATTGGGTCATGTCCTCGTCCGACCACCATGGCATGCCGTTCGTCATTGTTGATAAACACCGAGTCAGAGTGTTTGTCTTTGAACCCGGTGGCAAATTACGGGGCGCCACGCCCGCGCTGATGGGCTCAGCAATCGGCGACGATTCCGTTCCCGGTATCGGCGATCGGGAGATGTCTGCCATTGAGCCGCATGAGCGCACCACGCCCGCAGGTCGGTTTGTGTCCATGCCAGGCGTTAATTCCTTTGGCGAAGACATTGTGTGGGTGGACTACGACGCCGCGATCTCCATGCACCGGGTGCGCGCCAAAGAACCGAGTGAGCGCCGGCTGGAACGTCTTGCGTCCGAAACCGCAGACGACAACCGCATTTCCTTCGGTTGCATCAACCTGCCCGAGACGTTTTATGAAACCGTTGTCAAGCCTGCCTTGGGTGCATCTCGCGGCGTTGTGTATGTTTTGCCTGAAACCCGTTCCATGCAAGTTGTTTTTCAAGGGTACGCGGCCACCGGCATCAGGCAGTGACATCGGCTCGCTGCCGTAAGAAAATACCTACAGCTGTGGCTGGCTAGGTGAAATCCCCAGTAAATATTACATATCGCTGAAAGCGTTGTTTCGGTTTGAATGTTTGCTATACAAAAAATAGCAAACCTGTGTTGACGGCGTTTCCTGACTTTCATTCTCGGACCCTTATGCGTAGGATGTTTCCTACAGCGCTGGTCGGGCCCCGGTACTGTGTCAACAGACACTGCCTCACCGGGATCAAGAATGAGTTTCAAGAGCAAAATAGTGTGCGCGATGGTC
>JBKJIV010000171.1:0-3460 GCA_046598365.1 Polaromonas sp.
GCTGTCTGGCGAGCCACGTCGCGCCTCGGCTACGCAGCCACGCCGGCATCGGCACAAGCAGCCCAAGCCGCGCCCCGCGCCTGGGCCTTGCAGCAAATTGACGCGGCCTACACGGCCAGCCAGCAGCCCCCCAATATCCCCGCCAATCTGGCGCGCATCAACGCGCCGCTGGGCGACATCGCGCGCGACTTCTACGCCGAGCGCGAGGCACGCAGAACCGCACGGGCCCAGCCGGTGGCCGAAGGCGCAGCCGGGCCGCCTTTTTCTGCGCTGGCCCCGGGCGGCGCAGTGTTCAGTCGCGACATGGCCCAAAGCGCGGCCGCCTGGCGCCTGATGGCCTGCAGCGACCCGGCGCTGGAAAACCCGCTGCTGGCGCGCATGACCGAATTCTGGTTTAACCATCTCAACGTGTTCACCGGCAAAGGTAGCGTGCGCCCTTTTGTGGGCCACTATGTAATCAACGTCATTCGCGCCCATGCGATGGGCCGATTCGAGGACATGTTGCTGGCCAGCGCCCAGCACCCGGCCATGCTGCTCTATCTCGATCAGGCACAGAGCAATGCGCGCGGCCTGAATGAAAACTACGCCCGTGAACTGATGGAGTTGCACACCCTGGGTGTGGACGCTGGCTACACGCAAAACGATGTGCGCGAGCTGGCACGCATTCTCACGGGCTGGTCAGTCGGATTTCAGCAAGGCGAGCCATTCCGCTTTGCCCCGCGTTTGCACGATACCGGCGACAAGGTGCTGCTGGGCCGCGGCTTTAGCGGCAATGGTGTGAACGAAGGCGAAGAAGCCATCCGCATGCTGGCGCGGCACCCGGCCACTGCCAGACGCATTGCCCTGCGGCTGGCCACAACCTTTGTCGCGGACAAGCCGCCACAGGCCCTGGTGGACCGACTGGCCGCTACGTTCAGTCAGACGCAAGGCGACATCCGCTCGGTGATGCGCACACTGGTGGAGTCTCCTGATTTCTGGCGCGCAGAGAACACCCTTTTCAAAACCCCGCTGGACTTTGCCTGCTCGGCCCTGATCGCTGGGGGAGGCGCCCGGGAACGACGTGAGATCCAGTACACGCTGGGCTTTCTTGCTCAGGCCGGGCAGCCCATGCACGGTTGGCAAACACCTGACGGCTACAAAACCGACGCGGCCACCTGGCTGGCACCGGAGGCACTGACCCGCCGCGCAGACTTTGCCATGACACTCGGAACACGCATTTCCGAGCCCAGTTATTTGCTGCCATTTTTAAGCAGCACCAGCCGCGACCGCATCGTTCAGGAGCCGCTCGCCATGCGCGCCGGGTTGATGCTGGCCAGCCCCGACTTTATGAGCAAGTAGATCTAGAGGCGCATCCATGAAGCCACAACACTTTTCACGTCGACAGCTCTTGCTGGGTACGGGGCTTGCACTGGCAGCGACTTCCGGCTCGCGAGTCTGGGCGCAGGTCGCGCCTGGTGGGGCAAACCGGCTGGGCACAGGGCGCCTGGTGGTCGTGTTGCTGCGCGGCGCCTATGACGGACTTTCCGCCGTTGTGCCCTATGCCGATGCCGACTACTACAGCATGCGGCCCAACATTGCGATTGCTGCGCCCGATGGCAGCGCGCAAGCCGCCCTCAAGCTGGACAACACGTTTGCCCTGCACCCCGCACTGGCGCCGCTGATGCCGTTGTGGCACCAGGGTGTGCTCAGCTTCGTACCCGCTGCGGGCCTTCCCGCACCGAACCGCTCGCACTTTGACGCGCAATACCAGATGGAAATTGCGCAGACCGGAAAGACCAGTTCGTCGCCGGGCTGGCTCAACAAGGTGGCAGCTTTCAACGGTCTTTCTACAACGTCGGCGCTGGGTGTGGGCGAGGCCAACCCGGCCATCCTTGCAGGACAAGCCACAGTCAAGCTGATTCCCCGCGGCCAAGCTGCGCAGCGTACCGGCGTGCTGGCCAACGACCGCACCCGCCAAGCCCTGATGGACCTGTACGCTGGCAACGACAAAGTGTCCGAGGCCTTTCGTCAAGGTGCAGGCAGCCGGATGCAGAGCGCGCAGGAGCTCAGTGCAGAAAAGGCGGCCGCTGACGGCCGGAGAGACATGGCGATGCGCGAAGCGACCGCCGCGCTGGACCGGGACGGGACGCCCGGCACCGTACAAGCACAAAATGCGCAGATGCTGGCTGCAAGCAACGGCGCGGGTGACCCGGTCGGCCTGCAACTCGACGCCCAGCATCTGGGCACCTTGATGCGCAACGACCGCAAGCTGCGCATCGGTTTTTTGTCTGCAGGCGGATGGGACACACATGCCAACCAGGGCAGCGTCACCGGTCAGTTGGCCAACAACCTGGGCAATCTGAGCCGCGGCTTGGGGCAACTGCGTCAGGACTTCTCAGACCCCGACGACGTGATTGTCGTGATGAGCGAGTTTGGCCGTACCGCGGCAGAAAACGGCACCAGAGGCACCGACCACGGTTTTGGCAATGCGATGTGGCTGATTGGCAACCGCATCAATGGCGGCCGCTGGCACGGCGCATGGACTGGCCTGGCACGCGGCAACCTCAACGAAGCGCGCGATCTGCCCGCACACCATGACTACCGGGCAGTGCTGGCGCAAGTCCTGCGCGGAGCCTTCCTCCTGCCCGACTCTGCTCTGGCCCAAGTACTGCCAGGAAGCACTTGGGATACGCGCCTGGACGGCGTACTGCGCAGAACATAAGCGCCTGGGACAGGCGCGGTTCGCGCACAGCGCCGGGGCTCAGGCCTGCATCAGTTCCCACAGGCGCGAAGGGGACAAGGGCATTTGCAACTTGCCAGTCTGCGCCGCCATGGCGTGGCGTGCCAATGCATCGGCTACCGCGTTAACCACCGTGGGGCCGGCGCCAATGGTGCCGAGTTCACCCACACCTTTCACGCCCAGCGGGTTGTTCAGACACGGTGTGGACTGGTCCATTTCGGTTTTGAATTCCGGCGCGTTGTCGGCCCGCGGCGCCGCGTAATCCATCAGGCTGCCGGTGATCGGTTGCCCGGTCTCGCGGTCGTACACCATGTGTTCGCACAGCGCCTGGCCTATGCCCTGCACCGCGCCGCCATCAAGCTGGCCGCGCACAATCATCGGGTTGACCACGCGGCCCACATCGTTGACAGATGAATAGGCAACAACCGCTACCTGGCCGGTCTGCGGATCAACTTCCACTTCGCTGATGTGACAACCGTTGGGCCAGGTAGGCCCGGCCACGGTGGTGGTCGAGTCCACAAAAATACGCTGGTCACCCTGCCGCCCTGCCAGCTCGAAAATACCGATGCGCAAGTCGGTGCCGGCAACGGTAAAGTTGCCATCGGCGTAGGCGATATCGTGCGCAGCGGCTTCCAGCTCTTTGGCTGCCAGTTGCTTGCCCAGCGCAATCGCTTTGTCGGCGCCCGCCCGAACCGCAGAGCCGCCCGTGAACAGCGACCGCGAACCGGCACTGCCAAAGCC
>JBKJIV010000170.1:0-6150 GCA_046598365.1 Polaromonas sp.
CGGCGGCGATGAAGAAGCCATGCACTATGACGCCGACTACGTGCGCGCGCTGGAATACGGCATGCCCCCCACCGGTGGATGCGGCATTGGCATTGACCGCTTCATGATGCTGCTGACCGACAGCGCCAGCATCCGGGATGTGATTTTGTTCCCGGCGTTGCGGCGAGAAGCTTGAGGGCGGGCGGCCAGGGGCGAGTCAGGCTTGGGAGTCATCGGTTGCAAATCAACTGCAGCAGTCCCTCATTCTCCGATGGTTTAACCACCACTTTTAAGTCGCTCAAGCTCCTTGCAAGGACTTCAACGCATGAAGTTGGAGTTGCACTGTCAGCCACCCCCAAAAGTTGCGAACGGAAATAGAAAAACGGCAATTTGCTTTGGGAAGGCTATGCCAATTGCGAGCCCACCCAGGACCGATACAAGTGCCCACCAGCCCAGAACGCCGACTGAAACAGGTAGCGGGCCGAAAATGAGTCTGCCCAGTACGCCGAGCCAGAAGAACGCAAGCGCTCCGACGACCGCTCCGGTAGCGCGATCACGGCGTGTGGTCGGCTTGCGATACCACGCGCGGAACCGCTCAACGCGCGATGAAATTGCGAACCCAAGCATGGCTCGTCTCTGCAGGCTAAGGTAGGCGCGGCCCAGCGCAAAACGCAGGCCGCAGAACGGTCTTTTGCAGCTGTGTTTCCGCGTCGAACGACATGTTGTTTCAGCCTCTCACCATTGTTCTACGACCGAATGCCAATACTCTGCCGTGGCGCCTGATTTCATGCGCGCCGCCAATGGCGTATGTGGCTCCGCCCAACGAATATACGGCGTCGGATCGTTCGGCAAAACTCTGAATTTGACTTTCACGCCACAAGCGTTCGAGATGCCCGGCACGCCGTTTGCGAGATGGCCTTCGATTAATTCTTCGAATGCCCCAGCGTCGTCAACAGTAGAACGGTAGGCCATGTACGACAGGTACGTTGCCTCTGGGACTTCAGCCCAGCATATGAAGCCCATGACCAAGTCGTCCGATCCAAGAATAGGTAGTTCGATCTCGCAACTGATGAAACATGCCCCGTCAGGATGCCGGCAAGTGAACTTGTTATCGAAAACCAGGCCTGAGCCCGCGCCTGTGTACTGGTCAGGCGCACGGAACAAAAAGAAACGCGGGAGTTCGTCGTGCACATTCCCGCAGGTCGAACACTTGTAGCTCATGAAAAAGAACGCCTCAATGATGCCGAGCCGCGAAACGGCCCGGGTTTGAATAAATCGTCAGGCACCACCCTTCATCCCAGAAATTGCGGATTGAGTTGCCACACAGAATAATTGAGTGCCGCAGCGAAGCTGACCCACAGCAAGTACGGAATGAGGAGCGCACCTGCCAAAGGCCGTACCCTCCAGAAAGTTGCAATCGTTGCAACGATAAGCAGCCAAAGCAACAAGATATCGGCAAACGCCAATGCGCCGCGGTGCCATGCAAAAAAGAGCCAGCTCCATAGTGCGTTCACCGCGAGTTGCACCAGGAACAACGTGAGCGCTGTGAGATTAGCGCGAAAGCCACCTGCCCTCCATACCAACCATGCGGCAACGCCCATCAATGCATACAAGATGGTCCAGACCGGCCCAAAGACCGAGGACGGCGGCGCCCAACTTGGTTGCGCAAGTTGCCCGTAGAAAGAAACGGCAAGTATGGACGCAGTTGCCCCGACGCCAGATGCAACAAAACTAATCGCGAGCCAAGCGACCAGCCCCATGATTTGCTTCGGCTTTGACAGTGGTGTCATACAAATCTCCGTTGATGGCCTGACAAGGCTGTGCGGGCTACGTGGACCAATGGTCAACGTTCTTTTTCTAAGACCCAAAGTGTGCAGCACTTTCGCTCACTTTTGGTATGAATGGACGAACTCTTGCCGCCAACACGAAGAAGGGAGCCTGCGTGGCGGCGACGGACCTATAGCAAACCCGCCCCGGGAAGAAACACTGGCGGTTGCTCCGCTGGAGCAGCAGGCACGGTGGCCACCGGCTCCGCCTTCTCCACCGGCATGCGCAGGTCATCGAGATAGTCACGCGCAATGTTGACCGTGCTTTCGACGCCGAGAGCCCGAAAGCGTTTGGTCAGCCATTGCCTGCCGCACAACACGCCCAGGTCGCGCAGGGAATGGATCAACCCTTTTTCTGTCGATGCACGGGTAGCCCCTTCAAACCTTTCGAGCGCTTCGCCTCCGTCTATGCGGTGCATCAGCACGTCCTTGTAATGCGCGGCCTCCAGCTTGCCCTCTGCCAACAGACGTTTGACAAAATCGATGGCGCGCATCTCGGCGATCAGCGCCGCGTTAAAGGTGACCTCATTGAGCCGGTTGGCGATGTCGGCGGATGTGGTCGGCAGCTTGTTACGCACGATGGGGTTGATCTGTACCAGCACCACGTCGCGGCTGTCGCAGCGATAAATCAGCGGGTGAATCGCCGGGTTGCCAGAATAGCCGCCGTCCCAGTAATGGTCGCCGTCAATCTCCACCGCCTGAAAAACCATGGGCAGGCAGGCCGAGGCCATGACTGCGCTGGCGGTCAGCCGCCTGCCCGAGAACACCTCTGCCTTGCCGCTGATGACGCGGGTGGCCACTACAAACACCTTGGGTGTGCCCGGATGAGGCGCGGCCGCCAGGCGATCAAAGTCAATCTGTTTTTCCAGGAAGTCCTTTAGCGGGTTGATGTCAAAGGGGTTGCTCTGGTAGGGCGACACAGAACCGGACCAGTAGCGCGTCATGGCATCCGTCCAGAGCTTGGTCGACGAGTTGCCGGTACCCATGAGGCCAAACAAAATGCCAAAAGGCGCGCGCTGCATTTTTGACAGTGACGAAGAGATCGCACCCATGTCGACAATACCGTTCCAGAAACTGTCCAGTGCCTGGCGCGCCGCCTCTTGCCTCTGAGCTCTTGTTTTGCCTTCAGACCGGGCAAAGCCATGGGCCAGGGCCACGGCATTCATGGCGCCTGCGCTGGTGCCGCTGATGCCTTCGATGTCGAGCCGCCCATCTTCCAGCAGGGCGTCCAGCACACCCCAGGTGAAGGCACCGTGCGAACCCCCGCCCTGCAGCGCCAAATTGACGGCAGGCGGGGGTGCGGCGGCGGCGAGTGGTTCTGGGGCAAGCGGAAGGTTCATACAGGCAGCTTAGCAAGAATCGAACTCAGGCCCTCGAATCCCGGATGAACGGCTGTGCAGGTCTAAAATTGCACCCTGCCAAAGCCCGCCTGAGAACAAGATGAACTACCTGACGGGCTACCCCGATACCCTGCAAGCGCAGGTGCGAGAGTTGGTTACGCAGAACCGCCTGGGGGCGATGCTGCAAAAGAAGTACCCCAGCGCGCATGACATACGTACCGACAAGGCGCTGTATGGCTACGTGATGGATTTGAAGAACGACTATCTGCGCAATGCGGATGCGCTGAGCAAAGTTGCGTATGACAGTAAGCTGCAGGTCATTGCCCACGCCCTGGGCACCCACACAACGGTGTCACGGGTGCAGGGCAGCAAGCTTAAATCCAAGCGCGAGATTCGTGTTGCCAGCCTTTTCAAGGAAGTGCCGATTGAGTTTTTGCGCATGATCACGGTGCATGAGCTCGCACATCTGAAGGAAAAGGCGCACGACAAGGCTTTCTACCAGCTGTGCACCTACATGGAGCCGCAGTACCACCAGTTTGAGCTGGACCTGCGGCTGTACCTGACGCATGTGGATGCGGGCGGCAACTCACCGTGGGCGCTGAACTCAGGAGTCATGGATCCCGGGTCAGGCCCGGGATGACAATCCCAGAGGGTGCCAGTATTTCGCGCGCCTTCAGGGAATCAGCCCCATGGCATGCATATAAGCCGGATGCACCATCAGCTCATCCCAGGCGATGGCTGGCGTCGCAGGCAGCAGGTCAAGCCTGCGCAACTCGCTGGACTCCAGCGCTTCCCACTCGCCTTTAAGCAGGCCTTCCGCCATGCCGTCCAGCAGTTCGTCCACCGCTTCACCGCCGTCCACGGACTGGTTGCACAGCAAGACCATGTCGCAGCCGGCATTGAGGGCAACCACCGCTGCCTGGGTGTAGCTGACCTCTTTGCCATCGATGAGGCGGGCACCAGCCATGCTGAGGTCGTCGCTGAAAATGGCACCGCCAAAGCCCAGTTGGCCACGCAGGATGTAGGTCAACCACTTTTCTGAAAAGCCTGCAGGCCGTGCATCGACCTTGGGATAAATCACATGCGCGGGCATCACACTGGTCAGCGTGGTGTTGAGCCAGTCATAAGGCGCGGCGTCGTCAGCCAGGATGGCCTTGAGGCTGCGTTTGTCGACAGGTATGTCGGTGTGGGAATCGGCTTTGACAAAACCATGGCCGGGGAAATGCTTGCCGCAGTTGGCCATGCCGCTTTGCAGCAGGCCGTGCATCAGGCTTTTGGCCAGCAGGCCGACGACACGGGGGTCGCGCGAGAAAGCGCGATCGCCGATCACACCACTTTCACCGTAATCGAGGTCCAGCACCGGCGTGAAGCTGAAGGCCACCCCGCAAGAGCGCAACTCGGCGCCCAGCACATAACCGCATGCGGTAGCCGCGTTGGTAGCCGCCATCGCGTCTTTCAGCCACAGCTCACCCAGCGCACCCATGGGCGGCAGGTGGGTAAAACCGTCGGTCTTGAAGCGCTGCACGCGACCACCTTCGTGGTCCACGCAAATCAGCAGGTCACTGCGGATTTTTTTGATGTCTCGACACAAGGCGGTGAGCTGGGCACGGTTTTCCCAATTGCGGGCAAAGAGGATGATGCCGCCGGTCAGCGGATGCTTGAGACGACGCTTGTCGGTTTTGCTCAGGGTGAGGCCGGCGATGTCGATGATCAGGGGTGCGTGTTGGCTCATGAAAACTCGGTTTGAAAAAAGATAACTCAGGAAGGAGGATTGTGCTCAACCACCACAAAGCTGGCGGCGTAGTCGGTTTCGTCTGTCACGCTGACGTGGGCGGTGAGGCCGCGCGCCTCAAACCAGTCCTTCAGCGCACCATGCAAAACAATTTCGGGTTTGCCGCTGGCAGCCTTGGCAATTTCACAGTTGCGCCAGGTCATGGGCATGCGCATTCCCATACCCACGGCTTTGCTGAAGGCCTCTTTGGCTGAAAAGCGCGTGGCCAGGTAGCGCAGGCCGCGCTCAGGCCATCGGGCGCTGCGCACCTTCCAGGTGGCGAGTTCGGCGTCGCTGAGTATTTTTTGCGCAAAGCGCTCACCGTGACGCTCTACGCTGGCGCGCACCCGGCGCACGTCGCAGATGTCGGTACCGATCCCGTAAATCATGCCGGTTTGAAATCAGGCGCAAATGCTTGGTCAATGCAGCGCAGATAGGCCTGCACGGTTGCGCTGTAGCCCAGCTCCAGCGCATCGGCAATCAACGCGTGACCAATGGAAACCTCCAGCACACCGTGCACCGCATACAAAAATTCCGGGAGATTGTCGCGATTGAGGTCGTGGCCTGCATTGACGCCCAACTTGACAGCAGCTGCCGCCCGCGCGGTCTGGACAAACTGGTTCAAAACCTTGTCTTTAGCCGGCGTGCCCCAGGCTTTGGCATAGGTTTCGGTGTACAGCTCCACCCGGTCCGCTCCCACGGAATGCGCGGCCGCCATGGCCTCGGGCACCGGGTCCATGAACAGGCTGACCCGCACGCCGCGGCCATGCGCTTCTTCTATCTGGGGCTGAAGGCGCGCGGCATCGTCCGGGAAAGTCCAGCCATGGTCGCTTGTGAACTGGCCCTCGCTGTCGGGCACAAAGGTGCACTGGTGCAGTGGCAAGCCACGCGCCGACAGGTTGCGTACAAACTCCATCAGATTCTGAAAAGGGTTGCCCTCGATATTGAACTCTCGGTCCGGCCAGTCTTTCATCAGCGCGGCCAGCTCATACACATCGTCGCTGCGGATATGACGCTGGTCCGGTCGCGGGTGTACGGTGATGCCCTGCGCGCCAGCCTCCAGGCAAAGCTGCGCGGCGCGCAGCACATCCGGAATGCCCAGGTGACGGGTGTTGCGCAACAAGGCTACCTTGTTGATGTTGACCGACAGAACGGCGGGGTGAAGCGGGGCTGGAGCGTGAACAGGGGGCATAGGGGCAACCGTTGGTTAAAAGGCCTGCAGATCCATCATCAT
>JBKJIV010000130.1:0-27276 GCA_046598365.1 Polaromonas sp.
CTGCCGCATCGCTGGCAGCCCTCCCTCGCGAACACCTGATCGCCCAGGCCGTCGTCAAGACGGGATCACCGCGCGCTTACTGCCCAGCGCCGACTGCATCAGGTCCGTGCCATAAAACATTCGGTCGCCGTTGCGCACCGCTCCGTCCATGCCAACCTCTTCCAGCCACAGGCCGACCGCCTTTGTCCACGGGTCGTCAATACGGTGATCCCCGTGCACATCCTTGGCCAGCCGCTCGGCCTCTCGGTAGTCCACCCCGCTTGACGTGAACAACACCGCGCCCTCGGCCCACAGCTGCGCGCAATCTCGGCGAATAGCGTCCACGTCGGCGATGCCGCCCACCACGACCATCGGCAACCAGCGCCGCTCTTCGCCGTCGTCGTCGGCCAGCACGTCGTTGCGGTTGGTGGTGCCGATCATCAGCATGCGCCGATTGAAGGTGGTTCCAAACTCCTTGTACTTGGGCGTCCACTCTTCCTTGCGCCGCGTGATCCACTGCTTGATGGCGTCGCTGTCCTTTGAGAACAGGCCCTTCAGCTCCCCCAGCTCGGCCACCAGCTTGCCCCGCATTTTGCGGGCTAGATCGGTGTCGTGGACGTCGAGGGACAGCTCGACAAAAGTATCAGCGCTCGGGGCCATTGCCGATACGCCAGTAGTTTTGCGAGTACCTTGTTTACCAATGAGGATGGGCACCATATCAGCCTGGCACCCCGGGGATAGAACGCGACCAGCAAGCGCGGTCCAGGTGTACCGCGAAGCAGCACGCGTGTACGGTGTATCCGCTGTTTTGAAATAGGTGCTCCAAAAGCGCTCGACCCTCGGCACGCCGTCCCACTGCTGGCGGTTGAGCCAGACGACCGCGCTGTCAAACTTGTTGTCGTCAGCCACCAGCAGAACAGCGTCGCGCACCATCTCTTTTGATATCTCATTGAAACCCCCTTGTTTGCCTGTGGCCAGCGTGATCCGCAGCCGCGTGTAATCGGAATCAGTGAAAGGCACCCACTGCGGCTCGTCCAAGCCAAAGTCGCTGCGCATAAGCGCATCGTTGAAACTGTCGTAGCCAATGTGCCACCCGGTCATGTCCGCACGGCGCAGGGCCATCGCCAGGTTCTTCACAGTGGCTTCGATCTTGCCCTGCCGGTCACGCGTGAAGGCGGGCAACGCCGCGGGGAGCGCTGTGTCCCCTGGCTTGACCTCGATCACCCCGAAGCCATCACCCGAGTAGCCGGTGGCCTCCAGGTAGTCCCCATCCTGCCGGTGGGCGCAGCTGGCGTGCAGGCAACGGAAGTGGCCCTGAGCGAAGCCCCCGACGCCAGCCGGGAAGTAGCTCGTGGCGCTGTCGCTGCCCTCTTTGCCGTCGCTGTGCCCTTCCTCCCACGGGCAGGTGATATGGGCCTTCCCGTCAGACCCGAAGCTCTTGATCCAGCCCGTGCGCTCTAGGTATTCGAGCACCGGGTCGTTGGCGTCCGCCGAGTTGCGCGCGGTGGTGGGCTTCTGCCCGGGGCGCAGCGTCACGCTGCCTGCGATGCTGAAGGTGCTGTCCAGCGCAGCCCACAGCTGCTCGAACTCTTCGCGCCCCAGGTGGGGGATGTCCGTCGGCAGGCCACCGGGCCACTCATAGCGCACGCCGCTTGGGTGTGTCCCCACGGCGATGAACTGCTGGCCAGTGGCCAAGAACTCAACAATGCCGTGCTCGGTGCGCAGGATACGCTTGGAAAATTCACCCGGCATTTTGAAGATCAACAGGCACTTGCCGCTGTTGCTGCGCATGCGTAAGGGGAAGTCGCCTGCTATGACTTCTATAGCGTCACGCACGCGCTGTGCTTGGCCCGCGTCCGCGATGTCTATGTCGATCGCTCGCACCGATCGTGTTTGCAGGCAGATGCCCAGGTCACTGTCGCGTTGCCACTTGGCCACCTGCGCGTCGGCGGTCTGCTGCGCTGTCCAGTCGGGTATGCCCACCACGTTGCGGTCGTTGTTGTAGCGGCTGGGAATCTTTCCCAACTGCTTAACGCTCGACTTCGGACTGATGGTCGCCGTCGGGTTGCTCACCACTGGCAGGAGGTCGCGCGTAAGGCCGAGGGTCGTGGAGAAGTGCTGCCAGTCGTCAGGCGTGGCGCCGTAGGGGCCGGCGCTGTGTTGGGCGCATGTTGTTGTAGTAGTCATAGTGCTTTATCGATTTGGTTTTTATCTTGTTAGCGGGTGCGGCTGTTGGGGATCGAGCGTGCGCCGCCCGCGACGTGTTGTGGAAACGCCCATGACCGTGCATAGCGAGGTGTATACGCGACGGACGCAGCGAGTTGTGAACCTGCATTGCGGCCAGCGGCCGGGCTGTAGCGAAGCCTTTTTCGCTTGCTGTTGTGCTGGTAGTCTGGCCAGCGTCCAGACTCTTGACGTCACTCACGCTGATGTGCGTGAAGCGATCCAGTTATCTAAATCTGTAGACCGCCATGCAACGGCACGCGCACCAATTTTTACCGCCGCAGGGAAGCGGCCAGCCTTCATGTCGGCGTAAATAGTTTGTTTGGCGCGGCCGGTGATCGCAATCACGCGGGGAAGTCGGACAAGGGTGACTTGTGTCATGGTCAGGCTTTCAATGTTCACCGGCACTGCCGGCTTGAAACCACCTAACCCATGTACGGGGTGTTCACTCGCGTTGATCGATTGGTGCCACCAGGTGTAGAAACAGTGAGCAGGTCCAAATCGCACGCCCGCTTTAACCTGCGGGTCGGTTTAGATGCTAGACACATCCAGCATTAATGCTAATCGACTTCATGCGGTCTTGCAAGACCCAGAGAGTGCTAGTTTGAATCCTTGCTTCGGATCACCACTGCCGGTTTGAAACACCAATCAGACCAGTCCTGCATCATGGCTCGGCGCTTCTCAAACATAGTGCTCCGGCGATATGCAGCCTCAACCTTGTCGCTGACCTTGTGCGCGAGGGCAAGCTCGGCCATTTCGCCTGGATGATCGCTAATATCACCGGCCCAGTCACGAAACGTCGATCGGAACCCGTGCGGAACGACCTGATCACCGTTGGCCGGGTCAACCCAAGGCATTGGAATCTTGCCTTCATTCATCCGCCTTGTGACTGCAGAGATAGACATATCTGAGAGTGGCTGCAATTTGCGTTCGCCGGGAAATAAGTAGTCGCAGTTGTCAAAGCGGTGAAGTGCGCGCAATAGACCCAGAGCTTGCGATGACAACGGCACTTGGTGCTCGCGTCCCGCCTTCATTCTTGCGGCAGACACACGCCATACCCCTGAGTCCAGATCTACCTCAGACCACGTCGCACCGCGTACTTCGCCAGACCTCGCAGTCGTCAGGATCGCAAACTCTAGGGCTCGGGCGCCCATACCAGGTACGCTCTTCAGTGCCTCCATGAACTCGGGCATGCGGGCGTATGGCAAAGCAGGTTGATTGCGTACCGTCTTCACTTTGCTGGGCTTGGGTAGCAAGGCCTCCAGATGCCCCGCCCATGTTGCTGGGTTGTCACCCGTGCGGAGCTTGCGAGCCTTTGCTGCATCCAATACAAGCTCAATGCGGGAGCGCACTCTGCTGGCGGTCTCTGTCTTCGATGCCCAGATCGGCTTGAGTATTGCGAGCACATCATCGGTGCTGACATCGGCCACCGATGTGTCGCCGATATGAGGGTAGGCGTATTTGGCCAGCGTTGCAGTCCATTGCGCCGAGTGCTTCGCACTTTTCCAACCGTCCTTGTGGGAGGCAATGTAGTCGTCTGCCGATTTCTTAAAGGTATTGCCTGCTGCAGCGTCGAGTGCCTTGGTTTCTGCATCCTTGGCGGCAGCCGCCTCTAATTCGGCGCGGCGGTACTCGATCGGGTCGATACCTTTAGCTAGCATTACGCGAAGTCTGGCGGTCTCTGCACGAGCATCGATCAGCCCCAGTCCATCCAATGAGCCAAGACCCATCTCTCGGCGCTTTCCGTTGAGCTGGAAGCGAAGAATCCATGACTTCGCGCCGCCTGGTTGGACCCTCAAATACAGGCCCTTGCCGTCCGCGTGCATCCCCTCTTTTGCGTTCTCAACTTGCTTGGCCTTTAGTTCCATTGGAGCCTCCGTATAACCTGATGGCCCACCACTTAGCCCACCACATATACTCAGATGTTACGAGACCTCAGTAGGTCTTGTAAAGGCTACCACTCAAGTAAGTTGTTGATTTATATTGAATTTATTTGATTCAAAGTTACTACATGGAACGTAATGAGACTTGCAATTGGCAGACGCCTCTTCCGCCAAAAGTAGAGCTGTCGTGAGTTTCCACACGTCGGCAAAAACTCCTGAAAGCCCAGCCAGTCTGGGCTTTTTTGTGCCTGACAGGAATGTGTCCTACAGACATGGGGGCTCAGATTGCCCTGCATACCGCAGGAGTCTCGATATAGTCGAGACGGAATACAGGAGCCTACATGATCGAAAGAGATGAGCGTGAGATATCACGACAAAACGCCCTCAATCGTCTGCAGGTGGTTGATACGCCTGAAGAGCGGGCTTACGACGACATCACCCGGTTGGCCGCCGATGCGTGCGGAACGCCCATTGCCCTGATTTCCATCAGTGACAACAATCGCCAGTGGTTCAAGTCGCGTGTGGGCCTGCAGCTCAGCGAACTCCCGCGCGAAAACAGCTTCTGCTCCCATGCGCTGATGGCACCACAGGACATGATGATTATCGGGGACACGGCCAAGGATGAGCGCTTTGCCAACCATCCGCTGGTGATTGGAGAGCCCAACATCAGATTTTATGCCGGGGCTCCACTGTTGACCCGCGATGGCCATGCCATCGGCGCCATCTGCGTGATTGACACGATGCCCAGGGAGCTCAACGCAAAGCAACTCGAAGAACTTCAGTTCCTGGCGCAGCAGGTCATGGTTATGCTGGAAAGCAAAGTTGCGCCAAGGCCCCCGCCAGCCTGAAATGCGCGGTATTCGATGCCGATGCACCCGGACCGCTGAAAAACTTGAAACGAAAAAAAGCCACCTTGCGGTGGCTTTTTACTGAGCTGCGGGATTTATTCCAGAGCGGATTTCTTGCCTTCCTTGTAGTTGTACAAGGTGATGGCTGGGTTCTTCAACTCGCCATTTGGCAGGAATTCGATGGTGGTTGTGATGCCCTTGAAGCTGGTTTTGATCAGCTCTGGGGTGTAGACCTTGGGGTCAATCGAACCTGCGCGCTTCATGGCCTCAACCAGAACAAACGTGGCGTCATAGGTGTACGGGCTGTAGACCTGGAACTGGTTGGGGTACTTCTCGTCGTAACGCTTTTTCCACTCGGTGCCGCCTGGCATTTTGGCCAGTGAGGCCCCGCCTTCAGCGCAGATCACGTTGTCCAGAGTCTTGGCGCCGCCGGCGAGTTTGGCGATCTCGGAGGTGCAGATGCCGTCACCACCGAAGTACTTGACCTTGCTCATGCCCAGTTGCTCCATCTGGCGCAGCATGGGGCCGGCTTGTGGGTCCATGCCGCCGTAGAACACGGCGTCAGGACCTTTGGCCTTGATGGCGGTCAGGATGGCCATGAAGTCCGTGGCCTTGTCGGTGGTGAACTGCTCGTCAACCACGGTCATGCCTTTTTCTTTGGCGGTTTTCTTGAAGATGTCTGCAACGCCCTGGCCGTAAGCGGAACGGTCGTCAATGATGGCGACTTTTTTCAGCTTCAGCTTGTCAGCGGCGTAGAAAGCCAGGCCTGCACCCAGTGCCAAGTCATTGGCAATGATCCGGTAAGTGGTTTTGTAGCCAGGCTTGGTCAGGTCAGGGTTGGTCGCCGCGCCAGTCACGTGAGGAATGCCGCAGTCGTTGTAGACCTTGGAAGCAGGAATGGTGGTACCGGAATTGAGGTGACCGACCACACCAGCGACTTTGGAGTCGCACAGTTTTTGTGCGGCTGCTGTGCCCTGTTTTGGATCGGCTGCATCATCTTCAGCGACGATTTCGAACGTGGCTTTTTTGCCGCCGATCATCACGCCTTGTTTGTTCAGGTCTTCAATGGCCATGCGGACGCCATTTTCGTTGTCCTTGCCGTAGTGAGCCTGGGCGCCAGAAACGGGAGCGACGTGGCCAATTTTGACGACGATAGAGTCACCAGCAGGTCCCGCAGGCCCAGGAGGTCCAGCAGGTCCAGCAGGTCCAGCAACAGCCGGAGCAGCCGGCGGTGTCACAACGACCACTGGTGCAGCCGCCTCTTTTTTCCCGCACGCAACAACCAGCATGGCGGCCAAAGCGACCGCAGTCCATTTCATTTGCATAAATTCACTCCAATTATTAGGAAACTACCGTTAAAGGTTGAGAACACATTTTTGCTCAACGGGACCGAACATATCGCAATTTCCGCGCCTACGCCATAGCGGGCTTCCCTAGGTTCCCCTCTTTGAGCGGTTGGGCGTTATTGTTGCCGGTGATTAGCGTTGCTGATATCGGGGTCTGCCCGGGCAATTTTGGGTGGGTGGCAAACCGAATGATGACGTCACCGGCGGGTGATGTGCAGTTTTCAACCTTTTTCCGCCAGCTGGCTGGCCAGCTCCTGCTCAAAGGCTTCGTTGACGGATTGGCGGATGACAATTTCGATTTCGTCACGCAGGCTGGGGGCAAGTGTTTGCGCGTGGGCAAGTACAACGCGGCCCACCGTCTCCCTCAGAAGCCGGTCCAGCGTTAAGTCAACACGCTGCATGACTCTATGGACCATTTGCTCCTGCGTATGCATGAGTTCGGCGACGGGGATTACCGGTTTGTCGGCAACGAGGGGGGGGGTCGACGATGGGGGCGCCTCGACGACTTCTGTCAAAGTGGGTACAAAACGCGGAGGCAAGGCTGAACGTGTCATGGCTTGTCCATAGTGTTGGCCAGATCGTGACGCTTCATGTCGTAGCCACGGTCGGCGTAATGCTTCCAGCGGGTTCGCGCAGCGGCCCGGTCGTCGTCGGCTATCGTCACGAGTTCGATAAATCGCTCAAAACGCTCAAAACCCGCCGGCACCTGCTGCCCGAGATTGACCAAAACCTCGTGGTGTGGACAGCCATCAAGTTGGCTCGTCAGCAAGACCGGGCTGGCCGCCACTGTTGCGGCTGGTGCGCTTGATTGACAGTGCGGCACAAACTCCAGCGCTGAAAATGTCCACAACATCTGGTCCAGCGTATCCAGCACCTCTGGCTCCGCGGTCACCACCACACGGGCGCCGCCGTTGCAGGCCTTGCGCAGCAATCGGCAACTGTAAGCCAGTTTGTCCGGGACGTTGAAATGAAAAGCGACTTCGGTCATGGGCGTTTTTTAACTGCGGGGCGCGTCGCGCGCTTGGTCGACGGCGTTTTGGCAGTTTGAACCTGCGCCAGCAGGAAATCCACCAGCAAAGGCACGGGCCTGCCCGTCGCGCCTTTGGCTGCGCCACCTTTCCAGGCGGTGCCCGCAATATCGAGGTGTGCCCATGGAAATTTGCCCGTAAAACGCTGGAGGAATTTGGCCGCGGTGATGGCACCACCCGCCCGGCCTGCCACGTTAGCAACATCTGCAAAGTTGGTTTTCAGACCTTCCGCGTATTCGTCGTCAAGAGGCATGCGCCAGCACAGGTCCAGCGAAGTGTCGCCCGCCTCGGCCAGAGACCGGGCCAGCGCATCGTCGCTGGAAAACAAGCCGCTACGCACTGCGCCTAGTGCAATCACGCAAGCACCCGTGAGCGTGGCAATGTCCACGACCGCGCGCGGTTTGAAGCGCTCGGCATAGGTCAAAGCGTCACACAGTACCAACCGGCCCTCGGCATCGGTGTTCAAGATTTCGATGGTCTGCCCGCTCATGCTGGTCACCACGTCGCCGGGTTTGACCGCACGGCCGTCGGGCATGTTCTCGCAGGCCGGAATCAGCCCGACGACATTGAGTGCCGGTTGCAGGGCGGCCAAGGCCCTGAAAGTACCCAGCACACTGGCAGCGCCACCCATGTCGTACTTCATTTCATCCATTTCGGCTGCGGGCTTGATGGAAATGCCGCCGGTATCGAAAGTAATGCCTTTGCCAACCAGCACCACCGGCGCCTCTGCCTTGGCCCCGCCGTCATAACGCAGCACAATAAAACGCAGCGGCTCTTCTGACCCTTGGGCAACGGCCAAGAACGAACCCATGCCCAGTTTGGCCACCTCTTTGGGACCCAGCACGTCGACCTTGATCTTCGGCAACTTGCCCAGCTCTTTGGCCGCCTGGGCCACCATGGTTGGCGTTGCGTGGTTGGCGGGCCGGTTGGCCCACTCCCTGGCCAGCGCCACGCCTTGCGCCAGTCCCACCCCCTTGGCGAAGCCGGTACGGCTGTCGGCCAGGGCCTGCACGCCAATCACCACTCGCTTGAGCTTTTGTTCTGCCGGTTTGGACTTGGTGGCGCTGTACGCGTAGCAGGCATGGTCGCAAGCCACCACAGCGGCTTGCACAGCCTCCTGATTCGGTTGGCGCAGTGCGCTCAGGCTAATCAGTAAATGGCGTGCCGAGCTGGCTTTCAAAGCCCCCATGGCGGCCGCAACCGCCGCCTTGACGCTTTTGGTGCTGCCATCCCCTGCCCCCGCCAGCACAACGCGCGTTGCGGTGATGCCTTGGGGACGGTATGAACTGAGCAACTTGCCAGGCTTGCATTCAAAGTCTCTCGACTTGATGGCCAGCGCCGCCAGTTTGGAGATGGCATCGCTGCCCGCAGCCAGTCCATCGGGGATCAGAACGATCAGCGCGTCGCATTTTTCAGTGCAAACTCGGGAGAGGGTCAGGGTTTTGAGTTCAAAGTCCATAATTGGGGATTAAGCGCCGCATGCGAGCTTGGCAGACGTTGGGTTATTTAAGGGCAAAGTTTCAGGTAATGTTATTCGAATCTTCGATCCGCAAAGAGTTGGCGCGCAGTTTTGGGGCAACCCTTGTGGTTTTGATAACCATTGTGATTACCATCATCCTGATCCGCACGCTCGGACAGGCATCCCGTGGCAGCGTCAAACCCCAGGACGTGATGATGCTCATGGGCTACTCCGCTCTCGGGCGCCTGCCGATCATTCTGACGCTGTCCCTGTTTGTCGCGATGGTCAGCACACTTTCCAGGATGTACCGCGACAGCGAAATGGTGGTCTGGTTTGTCAGCGGTCGTGGTCTGGCCATTTTTCTCAAGCCTTTGTTCCGTTTCGCCTGGCCAGTGCTGCTGGTGATCACACTGCTGTCGATTTTTGTCTGGCCCTGGTCAAACCAACAGTCGCAGGAAATGAAAAACCGGTATGAGCAACGCGGCGACCTTGAGCGGGTCTCTCCCGGACAGTTTCAGGAGTCGTCCAGCGGCAACCGCGTCTTTTTTATTGACCGCGACCTCAGCCAGCAAAAAACCAGCAGCAATGTTTTTATCGCCTCCACGGAAAAAGGGAAACATTCGGTTACCACCGCACGCGCCGGCCGTATAGAAACGGTGGGTAATTCCCAGATGCTCATGCTGGACAAGGGACAACGGTTGGAAAATCAGATCGGCAAATCGGCCGTCAAAATAACTGAATTCGAGCAATATGGAAGCAAGGCCGGCGACGACCCGCTGATCAATGGCAACTTGCCCGAGCGCTCCAAATCCACCCGCGAACTGATTCGCACACCCACGCCCATTAACCAGGGCGAACTGGCCTGGCGGCTGGGTATGGCGCTGGCAGCCGTCAACTTTGTGGTTATTGCATTGGCGCTGGCGAGCGTCAATCCGCGCGCCGGGCGCAGCGGCAACCTGATTTTTGTTCTTTTCACATTTGTGGTTTATCACAACTTGCTGAACCTGGGCCAAAGCTGGATCAGTGTTGGCGCGGCAAGCTTTGGGCCGTTTTTGCTCGCCCTCCACGGCGGTACCCTGTTGATCGCGCTGGGCTGGTTGACCAAGCGTCATTTGAACTGGACCCTCAAGGGGGCCGCCAACCGACGGCGCAGGCGCCGTGCAGAGCCTAAGTCACGCGAGGTGACTGCATGAAAACCATTCGCCGTCTCATCTATGGCGAGGTGCTGGCCTCGATTGCTTTTGTCACCGTAGGCTTTCTGGCACTGTTCTTCTTTTTCGATCTGGTTGATGAGCTGCAATACCTTGGGAAAAATGCGGCAGGTGCGATAAGTTCTGACGCCAATGCCTACCAAATTCGCCATGCGCTGTTGTATGTGGCGCTGCTGATTCCGAGCCATCTGTATGAACTGGTGCCCATCTCTGTACTGATAGGCACCATTTTTGTGATGGCGCGGCTGGCGCAGAGCTCGGAGTACACCATTTTGCGCACCAGCGGGCTGGGCCCCGCACGGGCGCTCAAACTGCTGCTGGCACTTGGCGGGTTTTTTGTGGTTGTCTGTTTTGTCACCGGCGACTACCTGGCGCCGGTCGCAGACCGCTCTGCCCAGTTACTCAAAGCCCGTTACCAGGGCCGCATCACCATCGGTCAAACGGGCGCGTGGCTGAAGGAAAAACAGCCCTACAACAGCTATGTGGTCAATGTCGGCGCGCTGTCTGCTGACAATGAAATGCAGGGTGTGCGCGTCTTTGAGTTTGGAAACACGGGTCAACTGGTTTCCATCACCCGGTCGCCCCTCGCCAAGTTTGGCGCTGACGATTCCTGGCTGCTTGAGGGCGGCACCCGCACCGAGTTCGCAGTGACTAGCGGACCAACCGTTGGCACCGGTGCGGGCCGGGACACAGCCAAAATTACCATCAACAAGATCGATACCTACCGATGGCCAACCGAGATCAGCGCGGAGATGGTCTCGGTCGCTGTGCTCAAGCCGGAGCGCATGGCCACCATTGATCTGTTCACCTACATTCGTCACCTCACCGCCAATGGCCAGACGGCCCAGCGTTATGAGATCGAATTCTGGAAAAAGGTTTTTTACCCGCTGAGCTGTCTGGTCATGGTGGTGCTGGCTCTGCCCTTTGCGTATCTGCACTTTCGCAGCGGCGGCATTGCCGGTTATGTGTTTGGCGGGGTCATGATCGGCATCAGCTTCTTTTTGCTTAACAACGTGTTCGGCTACATCGGCAACCTGCAGAATTGGCAGCCCTGGTTTGCGGCGGCGGCACCCGGGCTTTTATACATGGCGATCTCGCTGGGTGCTTTTGGCTGGTTGGTGCTGCGGCGATGACTGCGCGGGGAATCATACTTTTTGCCCACGGTTCTCGCGACCCGTTGTGGCACCTCCCGATAGAGGCTGTTGCAAGTGCTGTCCGCACAAGGCAGCCAGAAGCACTGGTGCAATGCGCCTATCTGGAGCTGCGCAGTCCCGATCTGTCCCAAGCCGCATCGGAATTGATAGCCGCTGGCGCCAATGAGTTGAGGGTGTTTCCACTTTTTTTAGGTGTCGGCAAACATGCGCGGGAAGACTTGCCCACCCTCATGGACCAACTCCGGGCTCAATACCCACACGTCCCTGTCGAGCTATTGCCAGCAGCGGGAGAGTACCCCCAATTGACACTGCTGATGGCCGATATTGCCTTGTCTTGAGGGTGTGCTTCTGCCAGCGCGATGTAAATTTCTTTAGGCTTAAACGGCATAATAAAGCCATTAATTAGCCATAATAAGATATGAATCTTCACCAATTTCGCTTTGTCCAGGAGGCCGTGCGGCGCAACCTGAATTTGACTGAAACGGCGCGAGCGCTACACACCTCCCAGCCCGGCGTGTCCAAGGCCATCATCGAGTTGGAAGAAGAGCTGGGTGTCGAAATTTTTGCGCGGCACGGCAAACGCCTCAAGCGCGTGACGGAACCTGGCGAGCACGTGCTCAAAAGTATTGAGTTGATCATGCGTGAGGTGGGCAACCTGCGACGCATTGGGGAGCAATTTTCAGCGCAGGACAGCGGCACCCTGTCCATTGCCACCACCCATACCCAGGCCCGTTACGTGTTGCCGGTACCAGTTGCCAAGTTGCGCGAAGCTTTCCCCAAAGTTAATGTCAGCATGCACCAAGGTTCGCCTGATCAGGTGGCCCGCATGCTGATTGACGAAGTGGCCGAGATTGGCATTGCGACCGAGTCGCTGACGCAATACGAGGAACTGGTCACCCTGCCCTGTTACGAGTGGCAGCACATGCTGGTTATGCCTGTGGATCATCCGCTGGCAAAGCAGGAAGTCATCACACTCGAAGACCTGGCGCTGCAACCGTTGATCACCTATCACCCCTCTTTTACCGGGCGTACAAAGATTGACTCGGCCTTTGCCGCCAAACGCCTGCAGCCGCGCATTGCGCTGGAAGCGATTGACTCCGACGTGATCAAAACCTATGTGCGCCTGGGCCTGGGGGTCGGCATTGTGGCCGAAATGGCGCTCAAGGACGATGGCACCAACAGCGACTTGCTGTCGCGGCCGGCCGGGCCGTTGTTTGGCGTGAATGTCGCGCGAGTTGCTTTCAAGCGCAGCGCCTACTTGCGCAATTTTGTTTACAAATTTGCTGAACTGCTAAGTGACAAGCTTGACCGGGCCATGATCACCAAGGCCATGAGCAGCCGTCATAACGATCTGGAGCCTTGAAGCCATGACGACTGCCCAAGCTTTCGCTGAACGCACACCCACTCTGCAAAGCAAATTGCCCGCGGTGGGCACCACCATCTTCACCGTGATGTCGGCCCTGGCGCTGGAAAAAAACGCAGTCAATTTGGGTCAGGGATTCCCTGACTTTGAGTGCGACCCGCTACTGGTACAAGCGGTGACCGACGCCATGACCCGGGGCCTGAACCAGTACCCGCCCATGACCGGTGTCCCGGTTCTGCGTGAGGCGGTGGCCGCCAAGCTGCAGCAGTTGCACGGCAGGCCTTACAACGCGCTCACCGAAATCACGATCACTGCCGGCGCCACACAAGCCATCATCACCGCGATATTGGCTGTGGTGCACCCCGGCGATGAGGTCATCGTGCTGGAGCCGTGCTACGACAGTTATGTACCCAACATCGAGCTGGCCGGTGGTGTGGCCGTTCGGGTTCCCTTGATTCCCGGCAGCTTTCGCCCCGACTTTGACAAAATTTCTGCCGCGATCAGTACCCGGACCCGCGCCATCGTCATCAACTCTCCTCACAACCCGAGTGCCACGGTGTGGACGCGCGAAGACATGCTGCGTCTACAGGACATACTGGCACCCACTGACGTTTTACTGATCAGCGACGAGGTGTACGAACACATGGTGTTTGACGCCGCCCAAGGGCGTGTACACGAAAGCGCAGCGCGTTTCCCCGGGCTGGCGGCGCGCGCTTTCATTGTCAGCAGCTTCGGCAAGACCTATCACGTCACGGGATGGAAAGTTGGTTACGTAGCGGCGCCAGCAAGTCTGACAGCCGAGTTCCGCAAAGTACACCAGTTCAATGTGTTCACCGTCAACACCCCCGTGCAGTACGGCCTTGCAAGTTACATGGCCAACCCGAGTCCCTACCTGGACCTGCCAGCTTTTTACCAGCGCAAGCGAGACCTGTTTCGCGCCGGGCTTGCCAAAACGCGTTTCAAGCTGCTGCCCAGTGAAGGCAGCTACTTTCAGTGCGTGGATATTTCCGACGCGACGGATTTGAATGAGGCCGACTTCTGCAAGTGGCTGACCTCTGAAATCGGCGTGGCCGCGATACCGCTTTCAGCTTTTTACGGCGATGGGTTTGATCAGCGTGTGGTGCGGTTTTGTTTTGCGAAGAAGGACGAGACACTGCATATGGCGCTGGAGCGTTTGTCCAGGCTTTAAGCATCAAGTGCTCGCTTGGGCGCACGGCGTCCCGTATCACATCGCTGCACCCAAGCGGCGGCAAGCACACTGGCCTTCGTGGGCTGTAGGAGCCCCCTGACGACAACTCAGCGCGCCTTCCTGCTTGCCATTCAAGCCATACAGACAAGAATGAACTCATTCATAACAAGGAGTTTTTATGTCCATATCAATGATTCTGCTCATCGTCCTCATCCTGATTCTTGTCGGCGCCCTGCCAACTTGGGGCCACAGTCGCAGCTGGGGTTACGGTCCCAGCGGTGGTTTGGGCCTCGTGGTTGTCATTTTGATCGTGTTGCTCCTCATGGGAAAAATATAAGCATCAACTGCCAGCAAGAAAAAGGGGTTCAGCTCAAAGGCTGAACCCCTTTTTTTATTCTTTCAACGGGTCAATTGACCAACTGCCCAAGGTCGGCTCTGATTCTTTCAAACACCCCATTCCAATCGCCCATACTGGCTTGCCGATACAGCTTCGCAGACTCATACCAGGGACTGTCGTTTCTGTCGAGCAGCCAGCGCCAGTCGGGATTGAAGGGAAGCAAAACCCAAACTGGCCTACCCATGGCGCCAGCAAGATGCACCACGCTGGTATCTGCACTCACCACCACATCTACCAAACTGCACAGCGCAGCCGTGTCGGTGAAGTCATTTATCCCTTGCCCCAGGTTCACTATCTCGGGGTGCAGCCTCAGGCATTCCTGGTCGCCCTGCCGGAGTTCCTTTTGCAGACTGATGTACTGAATGCCGGAAGGTAAAAACTTGAGAAGCTCCGCCAGCAGAAAGCTTCGAATGTGGTCATTCTTGTTCCCTGTGCTTCCACTCCACACCAGGCCAACGCGGGGTTTGGTCTTTGTGCCCAAACGGGAATCCCATTGAGCCACTTTGGCGGGAAGAGCCGCAAGATAGCCGCTGGCTGCTGGTATGTTGCTCAGATTTGCCTTGAATGCCAGGGGCAAACTGAGCAAGGGGCAATGCCAATCAAACAGGGGTAGCGCACTACCCTTGGCTACCAGCTGATCAACCCCGTCCAGACCAGAGAGCAGCCTTATCAGCGGCTCCTGAACATCCAGAATGACTCGCGCGCCCAAGCCATGGACCCGCTTTGCATAGCGGCAAAACTGAATCGTGTCGCCAAGACCTTGCTCGTTGTGCAGGAGAATGGTTTTGCCTTCCAGTGGCTCTGAGCCTGTCCAGCGAGGTTGGGGGAAATGGCGGAAAGCGTTCTCGTTTCGACGCCACTCGTATTTTTCCCAACCCAGCTCAAAGTTGCCCAGTTGCAAGAGGCACAACCCCAGATTCAATTGGGGAGCAGCGTAGCCCGGCCTGACAGCCATGGCTTTTTCATAACTTGTAATGGCCGCTTGGGGCTGCCGGGAATCCCTCAACATGTTGCCACGGTTGTAGTGGGCTTCTGCAAAATCGGCTTTGAGGGCAATAGCCTTGTCGTAACTTTCAATGGCCGCATCTATCTGCTGCAAGTCCTTCTGCACCACGCCGCGGTTGTAAAAGGCATCCGCATAGTCGGGTTTGAGGGCGATGGCCTTGTTATAGCTATCGATCGCGGCCTGAGGCTGTTTCAAATCCTTAAGCGCATTGCCGCGATTGCTATAGGCCACAGCGTTGAGAGGATCAACCTCCAGAGACTTGTCAATCCACACAAGCGCCTCGTCAAATCGTTTGGTGTTCAGGGCGATCAAGCCCAGCATGTGCAGCGCTTCATAATGCGCCGGGCTGGCGGCAAGAACCTGACGGAAAAGCGCAGCGGCTTCGACCCACCGCTGCTTCTTGACCAGAGCCTGGCCTTGAGTGAGGGCGGCTTGCACCTGCGCCACATTTTGATCAACGGCCTGAATCTGCGAAGCGCAGGACGTGGTGGGATCGGGTTCCATAGTCAAATTGTAGGGGTCCGGGAGGCGGGCGTTTCTGCTGTTTAGCTGTTCAGTTGTCCCCACAACTTGTCAAGCCGTTTGATGCTTACCGGTTGCGGAGTTCGCAATTCCTGCGCAAAAAAACTCACCCGCAATTCTTCAAGCAACCAGCGCATCTCCTGCAGCCGGGCATCCACAGCGCCCTTACGCTCCGCTACCAGGCGCCAGTAGCGCTGCTCTTGCGGCCGCAACTCGGCCAGACGCAAGGCATCACGCGCCGGGTCGGCTCGCCACTTCTCCAGGCGCAGCGTGATGGCCTTGAGGTAACGGGAGAAGTGCTGCAACTGGGCGTAGGGCGTGGCGGTCAAAAACCGCTTGGGCACAAGGCGCTGCAACTGCTGCGCTGCGTCGAGCGCGGCCTCCGTAGCATTTTTGGTGTCTTTGATCTTGCGTTGGGCTATGGAAAATTCAACCAGAATGCCGGCCGCCAGCCGGGCGACTTCGCTTGCAATCAGGGTTAGGCGCCCTCGCCCATCGTCACCCCGTTTTTTGAAGTCAACCTCGTTAGTTGGAAGTGGATCCATCAGAAACGCGCGGTCCAGTGCCACTTCAATGATCTGTTCGCGCAGCTCTTCAAGTGTCCCGCCACCGGAGTTGTCTGCCGCCCTACCCACCAGCATGTAGGCGGTAGCCATTTTTTGCAGGTCGGGCAGGTTTTTTTCCAGGTACTTCAACGCATCCCTGATCTGCAGCGAAAACAGGCGCCGCAAGCCGGCCCGATGTTTTGCGACGGCCACGTCGGGCTCGTCAAATACTTCAATGGTGACCGCATCGCCCAAATCGATCAAGGCGGGGAAACCGATCAGCGTTTGTTTGCCCTTGATGATCTCCATGAGTTCCGGCAGCTCGCCAAAGCTCCAGCTGGTGTAGCGCTCAGGAACCTTGGGTGTTGCAAGCGGTGGCGCTCCCGCTACTGATCTGGATGCTGTTGACGCGACTCCCTGCTGGGCTGTGTGCCGATTTTTCTCAACATCTTGCGACGATTCAACGCTTTCTGGCCCGGGCCGCGTCTTCAATCCGGCCAGTGCCTGGAAAGCGCCGCGCGCCTGAGAGCCCAGCTCGCCCTTGAGCGCGCCGAGATTGCGGCCCGTTCCCAGCTGGCGGCCATGTTCATCCACCACCCGAAAGTTCATAAACAAATGCGGGGGCAGCATGTCCAGCTTCATGTCGCCGCGCTTGATGTCCAGTGAGGTCGCATCGCGAACCAGCTTGAGCACGGCGTCCGTCAGCGAGCCAGCGCCAAACTTCTCGGGCAATAGCAGTTCTGCGGCCATGCGCGCCGCGGTGTCCGGCAGCGGCACCAGCCGCGAACGCGGCCGTTGGTGCAGGGTTTTAATCAGCGCCTGGACTTTGTCTTTCAGCATGCCGGGCACCAGCCATTCGCAACGCTCTTCGTTGACCTGGTTCAGTGCAAACAACGGCACATCGATCGTGACCCCGTCTTTGACATCACCAGGCTCGTGCAGATAGGTGGCCAAGCAATCTACACCCCCCAGACGCAAAGTCTTCGGGAAGGATTGCGTCGTGATGCCAGCGGCCTCGTGACGCATCAGCTCCTCGCGCGTCAAAAGCAGCAGCTTGGACTGCTTTTTGACTTCATCCTTGTACCATTGCTCACAGCCCGCGCCCGTGCAGATGTCGGTCGGCAATTGCTGGTCGTAAAAAGCGTAGATCAGCTCTTCGTCCACCAACACGTCCTGACGCCGTGCCTTGTGCTCCAGGTCTTGCACCTGCTCGATGAGTTTTAGGTTGGCCGCCAGAAAAGGAAGCTTGGTATCCCAGTTGCCGGCCACCAGTGCTTCACGAATGAAAATTTCGCGTGCGGTCACCGGGTCAACTCGCCCAAAGTTGACGCGCCTGCCGTTGTAGATCACCAGGCCATACAGCGTGGCGCGCTCCAGCGCGGTGACCTGCGCCGCTTTCTTTTCCCAATGCGGGTCCAGCAACTGCTTTTTAAGAAGGTGGCCTGCCACTTGCTCAACCCACTGCGGCTCTATGTTGGCAATGCCGCGCCCAAACAGACGCGTGGTTTCCACCAGCTCGGCAGCCACAATCCAGCGCCCCGGTTTTTTACTGAGCTTGGCTCCCGGGTGGCGATAAAACTTGATGCCGCGCGCGCCCAGGTACCAGTCCTCTTCATCGTTTTTTATGCCGAGGTTGCCGAGCAGGCCGCAGAGCATGGACAAATGCAGTTGTTCGTAGCTCGCTGGTCTGTCATTCAGATGCCAGCCTTGTTCGCCAACCACGCTGTGCAATTGAGAGTGAATGTCGCGCCACTCGCGCACGCGGCGGATGTTGACGTAGTTCTCGCGCAGCAAGTTTTCATACTGCCGATTGGTCAACTTATGCACCGCGTCGTGACCTCCGCGCGCATCCCCCAGCCACTTCCAGAGCTTGAGGTAGCCGCTGAACTCGCTTTTGTCATCGTCAAACTTGGCATGCGCCTGGTCTGCCTGCGCTTGTTTGTCCATCGGCCGGTCGCGCACATCCTGCACGCTGAGCGCGCTGGCAATCACCAGCACCTCGTCCAGAGCCTGCCGGTCTTTGGCCTCCAGAATCATGCGACCCACGCGCGGGTCCAGCGGCAGCTTGGCCAGACTCCGGCCCACCGGTGTGAGTTCGTTGTCGTCGTCCACGGCGCCCAGCTCAGCCAGCAGCTGATAGCCATCGGCAATGGCGCGGCCCTGGGGTGGCTCTATGAACGCAAAACTTTCGATCGTTCCCAGGTGCAACGACTTCATGCGCAAGATGACGGCGGCCAGCGAGCTGCGCAAAATTTCAGGGTCGGTGAAACGCTGTCGGCCCTGAAAATCGGGCTCGTCATACAACCGTATGCAAATGCCGTCAGCCACACGCCCGCAGCGCCCGGCCCGCTGATTGGCCGCGGCCTGCGAGATTGGCTCAACCATGAGCTGCTCGACCTTGTTGCGAAAGCTGTAGCGTTTCACACGCGCGGTGCCGGCATCAATGACATAACGGATGCCCGGTACCGTCAGTGAGGTTTCGGCCACATTGGTGGCCAACACAATGCGCCTGCCGGTGTGTCCGTCAAAAATGCGGTCTTGCTCGGCCTGACTCAGACGCGCAAACAGCGGCAAGACTTCGGCATTGCGAAACAATGGCTGGTGCGCCAAGTGTTTACGCAGGTGGTCAGCGGCCTCACGTATCTCGCGCTCGCCCGGCAAAAAGATCAGGATGTCCCCGCCGCTGTGCGGATTGCGCCAGAGCTCGTCCACGCCGTCGGCAATCGCGTCATTGAGGTCGTAGTCGCGCGACTCTTCAAAGGGCCGGTAGCGTTGCTCCACCGGAAACATGCGCCCCGACACCATGATCACGGGGGCTGGTCCTTTACTGGACGCAAAGTAATCCGCAAACCGTTGCGCATCAATCGTCGCCGAGGTAATGACTACTTTCAGATCAGGCCGGCGCGGCAGCAGCTGGCGCAAATAGCCGAGCAAGAAATCGATATTGAGGCTGCGCTCGTGAGCCTCGTCAATGATGATGGTGTCGTAGGCCCTCAGCAGCGGGTCAGTTTGTGTCTCGGCCAGCAAAATGCCGTCGGTCATCAGCTTGACGGAGGCGTCGCGGCTGAGCCGGTCTTGAAAACGCACCTTGAAACCCACCACGTCACCCAAAGGCGTTTTGAGCTCTTCGGCGATGCGTTTGGCCACGCTGGAGGCGGCGATCCGGCGCGGTTGGGTGTGGCCAATCAGTTTGCCTTGGCCCGCGGGGTAGTTGAGCTTGCCGCGCCCCATGGCCAACGCAATCTTGGGCAACTGCGTGGTTTTGCCTGAACCGGTTTCACCGCAGACGATGACGACCTGGTGCGCCAGCATGGCGGCGGTGATTTCTTCGCGCTTGCCTGATACAGGTAGCGACTCCGGAAATTCAATGTGCAATGGAACGGTCAATGGGGATAACAACAAAGGCTTCAAAGCACTGCATTATCGGCGCACGGCACCTGACAAGTACGGGTCAGGAGGGTTCCAGCACCGGCATTTCAACGGTTTCACCGCTGGTCTGATCAAACCAGGCGACCCGGCTGGCATATGTCATGGCAGTGCGCGACATGGCCCGGCAAGTGGATAGTGCAGTGGATGCCTTGGCAGCCGGGTCAGACACGAGCAACACGCCGATACCGATGTCCGCTTTCCATCGGGTTTGCTCGTTTTCGCGACGGGCTGCGTCAAGATTGGTGTTGAGCACCACCGACTTGGACAGGTGGGCGCCGACCCGATGCGCCAATTGAATCAACTGGCCGCTGTCGGTGCAGTTGCGCAGGAGCATGACAAAACCATCCGTCGATAAACGGCCAATTTCGTACCGAAGCGGCACGGTGCGCCGTAACCGCCCTGCGCAGACAAACAATGCATGGTTGACCGCAGCCATGCCATGCAGCTTTTCGAGCGTGTATAAGTTTCCAATGCTCAGGACAATCACCCCCATGGAGGTTGGATCGCTGCGGTAGCGTTTGAAGGCATCTCCCAGCATGTGCCCTGTTTCCGCATGAGAGCGCATACGCGTTACCGGATCGTATCCGGGACCATGGACCATCACCTGGTGCAATTCGGTCAGGTAGGAATACCGTACCCACAGCGCCGAAGCCATGGTTACAACGTACGCGGAACCGGCCATAGCACTGACGGCATGAACCTGCCAGGGCACGTGCTCTCGGTCCAGTGCAATCCATCCCATGCCAGCTATGGCAAGCAGTACAAAAAACACACCTGCAACAGCGGTCCATGCCAATCTGTCACCGCGCATGGCGTGTTGCACCGCTACCGCAAACGTCACCACGCCGAGCGCACACGCGATGCCTATACCCAGAACAAGGGAGTGCCTGGGCGATAGCATCCAGCCGATTGCGGCCCCGCCGACAGCCAGACCTGTCAGAGCCAGGACGAGCCGCTTGTGTATCTTGCGACGAGTCATCGCGCCGACAATCATGAACAGCAGGTAGGCCAACAAGGCGGAAACAACCAGCGCCACGTGCGCCAGAAAACGCGCCAGTGCGCCTTCGTCGGAAATCGGCAAACCGCCCAGGAATGCCAGCGCGAAAAAGCTGGACGCTGTTGCCGACAAGGCGGCGTTGAGCGAAATACGATGCAGGGAACGGGCAAAGGTCACCGCCGAGCCGGCCAGCATCAAGACCGTCAAGCCAAAGTAGCAACCCCAGAAGCCGTACGCCAATTTATCCATGTGTAAGCACATTATCCAGTTTTGGCTACCGCAGTGGGGAGCGCCGAGTCCTCCCTTACACTCATTGCCTTCGCCTGAAAAAGCCTGTACAGAAACCCCGAAAGCGCACCCATGTCTGCCGTCTTCAACTTCACCTTTGTGCCCTGGTTTCGCTCGGTAGCGCCCTACATCCACTTGCACCGTGGCAAAACATTTGTGGTGGCCATTGCAGGGGAAGCCATCGCTGCAGGCAAGCTACAGCATCTCGCGCAAGATCTGGCGTTGATCCAGAGCATGGGCGTGAAGATTGTTCTGGTGCATGGCTTTCGCCCGCAGGTTAACGAGCAACTGGCCGCCAAGGGTCACGAAGCAAAGTATTCACACGGCATGCGTATCACCGACACGGTAGCTCTGGACTGCGCCCAGGAGGCCGCCGGCCAGCTGCGCTACGAAATTGAAGCCGCCTTCAGCCAGGGGCTACCCAACACGCCCATGGCCGGCTCCACGGTGCGCGTCATCTCCGGTAACTTCATCACCGCGCGGCCGGTCGGCATTGTGGACGGGGTCGACTTCAAACACTCGGGTCTGGTGCGCAAGGTGGACACTGCCGGTATTCTGCGCACCCTGGACTTTGGTGCCATGGTGCTGCTCTCGCCCTTTGGATTTTCGCCAACCGGCGAGGCCTTCAACCTCACCATGGAAGAAGTTGCCACCAGCGTGGCCATCGAGCTGCAGGCGGACAAACTGATTTTCATGACAGAAATCCCCGGCGTTCGTATCAACCCCGCAGAACCCGAGAGTGAAGACAACCCGATAGACACGGAGCTTCCGCTGGCCGCCGCCGAAAAACTGCTGGCCCACCTTCCCAACCCAACCCAACCTACCGACACGGCCTTTTACCTGCAGCACTGCGTCAAGGCCTGCAAGTCCGGCGTGGAGCGCAGCCACATCCTGCCGTTTGCGGTCGACGGCTCTTTACTGCTGGAGATTTATGTCCACGATGGCATAGGCACCATGGTGATCGATGAAAAACTGGAAAGCCTGCGCGAAGCTACCGCCGACGACGTGGGCGGCATCCTGCAACTGATCGAGCCGTTTGAAAAAGACGGCACGCTGGTGACCCGTGACCGAACCGAGATCGAGCGCGACGCCGATCTGTACACGGTGATCGAGCACGACGGCGTCATTTTCGGCTGCGCAGCGCTGTACCCCTACCCTGAAGCAAAAACAGCCGAGATGGCCGCTCTCACGGTGTCACCGCACAGCCAGAGCCAGGGCGACGGTGAGCGCATCCTCAAACGAATCGAGCAGCGCGCCAAAAGCATGGGCCTGCAAAGCATTTTTGTGCTGACCACACGCACCATGCACTGGTTTATCAAACGCGGCTTTGTGCAGGTGGACCCCGAATGGCTGCCCGACGCACGAAAGCGCAAGTACAACATCAACCGCAAAAGCCAGGTGCTGGTCAAGAAACTGACTTAGCGTTCGTTTTAGTACAAGGAAATCGCCATGCTCGAACTCCGCCCCAACTGCGAATGTTGCAACAAGGATCTGCCCAACGAGTCCCTTGATGCCCGCATTTGCACCTTTGAGTGCACGTTTTGCAGCGACTGCGTGAGCAACAAGCTGCATGGCATCTGCCCCAACTGCGGCGGTGAGCTGGTCACGCGCCCCAGGCGCCCTGCCAACAAGCTGGCAAAAAATCCTGCATCAACCACGCGTGTTTTCAAGCCCGCAGGTTGCGAGGCATCCGCATGAACGCGACCACCGTGCTGCTCTTTGCAATCGTGGCGCTGTTTTGATTACGTAGTCGGGCTCACTGACACCTCACAGCTAGCGCCTGAAGCTGGTTTTACCCAGCCGCTGCAATCTGCCGCAGCGCCTGCTCGAAGACCTCGGGAGGTTGTCCGCCGGAGATCAGGTGTTTGTCATTGATGATGATGGCCGGCACCGAGCTGATGCCCTGCTGGCGGTAGAACTGCTGACGTTGTCGCACCTCGTCGGTGTATTCGCTGGAGGCCAGTATCTGCTTTGCGCGTGCTACGTCCAGGCCTATTTCGCCCGCCACGCGGGTCAATACCTCGTGTGATCCCGGGTTTTCGCCGTCGGTGAAGTAAGCTTTAAACAGGGCTTCTTTAAGCGCCAACTGGCGCCCTTCTTCTTCGGCCCAATGCAGCAGCCGGTGTGCGTCAAAGGTGTTGTAAACGCGGTTGCGTGCGCCCACGGTGAAGGTGAAACCCAACTCTTGCCCGCGTGCGCGGATCATCTCTCGGGTTTGCTGTAATTGCTCGGGCGTGGATCCGTATTTCTGGGTCAGGTGTTCGGTAATCTCCTGGCCTTCTGGCGCCATCTGCGGGTTGAGCTCAAAGGGCTGAAAATGCAACTCGGCCTTGACCTCCCCGGCCACGCGTCCCAGTGCATCTTCCAGCGCTTTGAGGCCAATCACGCACCACGGGCAGGAGACGTCGGAGACAAAGTCAATTTTCATTTTTTGCAGGACGGGAGTGGTCATGTGACAGGCCTTTGGATTGCGTATGCCTTCATGCTAGGTGATATCGAGGAACCCCATGGGCAGTAGGCGTTCAACTGCGGCTCCGTTCCGCTTCAATGAAAATCCCGGCTTTCGGTGCCCAGCCGGCCCAGCAGCGGCGTCAGGTCTTGCAGGCGGTGGGCGATCAGGTGCTGGACCTTGCCGCCACTTTCCACGTCGCGCTGCCACTCGCCATACACCGCCAGCAGGCGGGAGTGCAGCACTTCCTTGCGCTGCTTTTCGCGCAGGGATTTCCAGACAATCACATTGACCGGGCCGGTTTCATCTTCGAGCGTGATGAAGATGGTGCCCTTGGCCGTTTGCGGTTGCTGGCGCACCGTCACAATGCCGCAGGCCGCCACCTGCTGGCCATGCGGCAGCAGGCGCAACTGGTCGGCGTTGAGCAGGTTCATTTTTGCCAGCCGGTTGCGCAGCAAGGCCACCGGGTGACGGCGCAAGGTCAAGCCGGTAGCGCGGTAGTCAAACAGGATTTCTTCGCCCTCGCGCGCAGGGGCCAGCGCCAGTGGCTCTTCATGGGTGGGTGCCTGCTGCAACAGTGCGGGTTGCAATTTGAGCGCGGACGCCTGCCACACCTGCTGGCGCCGGTGGCCGGCCAGGCTGGCCAGTGCATCCGCAGAGGCCAATGCATTGAGCGCCTTGGTATCCAGCTGGGCGCGCAGGGCCAGGTCTTCGATGCTGTCTGGCGGCGACTCGGCCCGTATCGCCGCGATGCGCTGGCCTGCGGCTTCGCCCAGGCCTGAGACGAGCCGCAAGCCCAGACGCACGGCGGGCTGGCCTACCCCGGTTGTGCCCTCCAGTGTGCAATCCCAGTCGCTGACCAGCACGTCCACCGGCCGCACCTCCACCTGGTGTCGCCGTGCGTCCTGCACCAGCTGCGATGGCGGGTAAAACCCCAGTGGTTGTGCGTTCAGAAGCGCGGCCAGAAAACAGGCCGGCTCATGGCACTTGAGCCAGCAGCTCACATACACCAGTAGCGCAAAACTGGCGGCGTGGCTTTCGGGGAAACCGTATTCACCAAACCCTTCAATCTGCCGGAAGATGCTTTCCGCAAACTCGGCGGTGTATCCGTTGGACTGCATGCCAGCGATCAATTGGTCGCGGTATTTGCCAACGCCGCCCTTTCGTTTCCAGGCCGCCATGGAGCGGCGCAGGCCGTCGGCTTCGTCGGGCGAAAAACTGGCGGCCACCATGGCGATCTGCATCACCTGCTCCTGAAAAATCGGCACGCCCAGCGTGCGCTTGAGCACCTCTCTCAATGCCTCGCTGGGGTAAGGCACTTGCTCGGGCGGCAGGCTTCTGTTCTTCAAATAGGGGTGCACCATGCCGCCCTGAATCGGCCCGGGTCGCACAATCGCCACCTCAATCACCAGGTCGTAATAACAGCGGGGTTTAAGGCGCGGCAGCATCGACATCTGGGCCCTGCTTTCAATCTGAAACACCCCGACCGTGTCAGCGGCGCAAATCATGTCGTAGGTGGCTGTGCAGTCCTGTTCAATGGTGTGCAAAGCCAGCGCCGTGCCGCGCCAGCCATTGACAAAGTCCAGGCAGCGGCGAATGGCCGAGAGCATGCCCAGCGCCAGCACATCCACTTTGAGCAGACCCATGGCGTCCAGGTCGTCCTTGTCCCACTGGATGATGCTGCGGTCCGGCATGGCCGCGTTTTGAACCGGCACTAGGCGCGTCAGCTTGCCCTGCGTCAACACAAAGCCGCCCACGTGCTGGCTCAGGTGGCGTGGAAACCCGATCAACTGCTGGGTGAGCTCCAGCCACTGCAACACCCGGCCGTCGTCGGGCGGCAGGCCGGCCTCAATGAGCCGCAGGGGGAGTTGCTCGCGGCTGTCAAACCAGAAATGCTGCCCGGCAAAACGCGCAATCAAATCGGGCGGCATACCCAGGGCCTTGCCGACATCGCGCAGCGCACTGCGCGGGCGGTAGCTGATGACGGTGGCGGCAATGGCGGCGCGATCGCGCCCGTATTTGGCGTAGATGTATTGAATGACTTCTTCTCGCCGTTCGTGCTCAAAGTCCACATCAATATCGGGCGGCTCATTGCGCTCACGGCTCATGAAGCGCTCAAACAGCAGGTTGCCGTCGTTGGGGTTAACCGCCGTGATGCCCAGGCAATAACAAACAGCCGAGTTGGCCGCCGAGCCCCGCCCCTGGCACAAGATTTTTTCTTCGCGAGCGAAACGGACGATGTCATGCACGGTCAGAAAGTACATCTCGTACTTCAGGTCCGAGATGATGGCCAGCTCATGCAGCACCTGCTGCCGTACTGTGTGGGGCATGCCATCGGGATAACGCGTCTGGGCGCCCTGCCAGGTCAGGCCGGCCAGCGCCTCGGCCGGCGTCTGACCGGCCGGCACGGTCTCCAGCGGGTATTGGTAGGCGATTTCGTCCAGGCTGAAGCTGCAGCGCCTGGCCACTTCCAGCGTGGCGTCCATCAGCGCAGCGTCGTACAAGGTGGACAGCCGCATGCGCGGCCGCAGGTGGGCCTCGGCATTGACTTGCAGCGCAAAACCGCAGTCCTGCACGGCTTGGCCCAGGCGCACGGCCGTGATGACGTCCTGCAGCGGCTTGCGCGAGCGCACGTGCATCAATACATTGCCGGCGGCCACCAGCGGCACACCGGTCAGCTGCGTCACCTGCTCGAGCTGCTGCAGATGCAACTCGTCGTCCAGACCATGCAAAAGCTCGGCCGCCAGCCAGGCCTTGATGCCAAATAGGCTCTTTGCCCAGGAAGCGCGAGCGCAGAGTGCTTCTGTATTGACAGCATCACCGTTTCCCCGGATAGGCGCCAGCAACACCTCGCAGTCGGCCAGCAAAGAGAAATCAGACGCATCCTGGCTCACCCGATACTCACCGCCCGGGGCTTCACGGCGTGCGGCGGTGATGAACTCGCACAAATTGCCCCAGCCCTGCAAGTTGTTGACCAGCGCCACCAGCCGGAACGGTGACCCGCTGGAGGCCTGCACCAAAAACTCGGCACCCGGCAGGAGTTGAAGCCCACACTTTTTGGCCGCGACATGGGCGCGCACCACGCCGGCGACAGAACATTCGTCGGTGATGGCCAGCGCGGTGTAACCCAAGTCGTAGGCGCGCTCGACCAGCTCTTCGGCGTGCGAAGCCCCCCGCTGAAAGCTGAAATTGCTCAGCGCATGAAGCTCGGCATAGGCCGGAAGCTGGGGAGTTTGGGCAGGTGCGGATTGCATCAATTCAGGCTCAGGCAAAAACCCCATGCAGATACCAGCCGCTGGCGCGCGCCAGCCTTTCGCGGTAAATCCATAACAGGCAGGCCTCTTCGTTGATGGCAATAAAGTAGTCGCGCATGGCGGCGCCCTCCCCCTGCGGCTGTGTCAACGCAAGGCTGGATGCGGCCCAGCCACTGGTCTCCAGCCGCTGGGGACCGGCCAGCAGGCTCAGTTGGCCGGGGCACAGCGGCCTGTCTTGTTGCACGGCCAGCTTCAGCGGGGTGTCCAGCAACCATGAAGGCATCAACGCCTCTGGCTGCAACCGCTGCTGCTGCATCGCTGCGCTGCGGCTGCCCTGCGCAGCTACCCAGCGCTGCATGCGCTCGGGCACATGGGTGGCACGCGCTTGCCAGCGCAAGACCTGCTTGGGCCCCAACCTTGCACTGAGCCGCTCTGTCAGTTGCGCCAGGCTGTCGCCGCGCTTGTGCTCCTGCATCAACAGGCTGTGGCTGGCGGATGCCATGGGCGCTACTTCCAGCGAACAAAGGCTCAGACTGTGTGCGGGCGACGGCAGCACAACATGCGCCAGGTGTTCGGCAATCAAGCGGCTTGACCTTGCCCCCGAAAAACGTACTTCTTAGCTGATGGGTAAAAATCAGTTCAAGGAGACAGAAATGAGTGAAGTAAAACGACGGGCCAAGTACACACTGGAATTCAAGATGGAGGC
>JBKJIV010000044.1:0-10081 GCA_046598365.1 Polaromonas sp.
ATCACCGTGCGCTGCCCGCATTTCGGACTGATCCCCGCCATGGTGGCCGGCAGCCTGCTGGTGCTGACCACTGGCCGCCAGTACTGCGAGCGTTTTACCGATGCGCTGTCTGTGAAAATCCTGCCCTGCCCCATCGACTTCCCGCGCATGATGTATTACCAGCTCTGGCATGAGCGCACGCACGCATCGGCATCGGCCAAATGGCTGCGCGAGCGGGTCAAGGCGGTGGCTGCGGCGCTGCGAAAACAATAGCTGCTTGCGCATATGCAACAAGGGCTGGAAGCACAAAACATATAAAGAATCCGGGGCAATGACTGTTTCCACTGTTTCACCAACTGCTGCTTCGGGCGCTGCCGTGCCGCGCCTGCAGCTAACCGGCATCACCAAGGCCTACCCGGCGGTGGTGGCCAACAGCGGCATCTCGCTGACGGTCCAGCCCGGCGAAATCCACGCCGTGCTTGGTGAAAACGGCGCCGGCAAATCGACGCTCATGAAAATCATCTACGGCGCAGTCAAGCCCGACGCCGGGAGCGTGGAGGTCGATGGCCGCAACGTGGTGATCCGCAACCCGCAGGAGGCACGCGCGTTGGGCATCGCCATGGTGTTCCAGCATTTCAGCCTGTTCGACACCCTGACTGTTGCCGAGAACGTCTGGCTGGGGCTGGATAAAAGCCTGAGCCTCGCGGAAGTGTCGCGCCGCATCATGGCCACCACCCAGGAGTACGGTTTGCAGCTGGAGCCCACGCGGCCGGTGCACACCCTGGGTGTGGGTGAACGCCAGCGGGTGGAAATTGTCCGGGCTTTGCTGACCAACCCCAAGCTGCTGATTCTTGACGAGCCGACCTCGGTGCTGACGCCGCAGGCCGTGGAAAACCTGTTTGTCACGCTGCGCCAGCTGGCCGCGCGCGGCTGCAGCATTTTGTACATCAGCCACAAGCTGCATGAAATCCGCGCGCTGTGCACGGCCTGCACGGTGTTGCGCGGCGGCAAGGTCACCGGCGTGTGCGACCCGCGCGAAGAGTCCAACGCCTCGCTGAGCCGGCTGATGATTGGCGCTGAGCCGCCAGCGCTGGAGCATCACGAGCGGGCGGCCGGCGCGATGGTGCTGGAGGTGCGCGACTTGAATCTGGAGCGCGAGGACCAGTTTGGCGTGGACCTGCAGCAGGTGGCGCTGCAGGTGCGCGCCGGCGAGGTGGTCGGTATTGCCGGCGTGTCCGGCAATGGGCAGAAGGAATTGTTGTACGCGCTGTCGGGTGAAGACACACGCGCCGCGCCTGATGCCGTGCAGGTGGCGGGGCAGGGCGTGGGCCGGCTCAACCCGGCGCAGCGCCGCGCGCTGGGCCTGTATTTTGTGCCCGAGGAGCGGCTGGGCCGCGGCGCAGTGCCGGCGCTGAGTCTGGCGCACAACCTGCTGCTCACGCGCCGCAACGTGGTGGGCCGGGGCGGCTGGTTGCGCCTGCGTGCCCTGCGCGCACAGGCGGTCGACGTCATTGAGCGCTTCCATGTCAAGGCCGGCGGTCCGGGGGCGGCGGCGCAGTCGCTGTCGGGTGGCAACCTTCAGAAATTCATTGTCGGGCGTGAGATTTCAGCCAACCCTTCGCTGCTCATCGTCTCGCAGCCGACTTGGGGGGTGGATGTGGGCGCCGCCGCGCAGATACGCGGCGAGATCCTGAAGCTGCGCGACAGCGGCTGCGCGGTGCTGGTGGTCAGCGAAGAGCTTGAAGAGCTGTTTGACATCAGCGACCGGCTGTACGTGATGGCCAAGGGTCAGCTCTCGCCGTCCATGCCACGCGCGAGCGCCACGGTCGCGCTGGTTGGGCAGTGGATGAGCGGGCTGTGGGACACCGGCACCAAAACCGTTGAGGCAGACCATGCTCAAGCTTGAAGCGCGACCGCAGCCGTCGCAGTGGTGGAGCCTTGGCTCGCCGTTGCTGGCGCTGTTGATCACCGTGCTGATCGGTGTGGCGCTGTTTGTGGCGCTGGGCAAAGACCCGGTGCGTGGCTTGCAGGTTTTCTTCTGGGAGCCGATCAAATCGACCTACGCGCTGAGCGAGCTGATGGTCAAGGCCACGCCGCTGCTGATCATTGCGCTGGGGCTGGCTGTGTGTTTTCGGTCCAACGTCTGGAACATCGGCGCCGAAGGGCAGTTTGTTATTGGCGCGGTGGCCGCCGGTGGTGTGGCGCTGCTGGCCGACAAAACCACAGGGCCGTGGATTGTGCCGGCCATCATTCTTGCGGGCATGTTGGGCGGCATGTTTTGGGCCGGCATCACCGCCCTGCTGCGCGACCGATTCAATGCCAATGAAATCCTGGTCAGCCTGATGCTGGTGTATGTGGCCGACATGGTGCTCAGTTACCTGGTTTTCGGGCCGTGGAAAGACCCACAGGGCTACAACTTTCCGCAGACCAAAACCTTTGAGGCGGTGACGCAGATTCCGCGTTTGATGCAGGGCTCACGCGTGAGCATAGGCATTTTGCTGGCGCTGGCGGGCGCTGCGGCCTTGTGGGTTTTTCTGTTTCGCACCTACGCGGGTTTTGCCCAGCAAGTTGGTGGACTGGCACCTGCTGCCGCAAGGTACGCCGGATTTTCATCGCGCAAGGCGCTTTGGGTAGCGCTGTTGACATCGGGTGGCGCGGCTGGTCTGGCCGGCGCGCTGGAGGTGGCAGGGCCGATTGGCCAGCTCACGCCATATGTGCCGGCGGGCTACGGTTTTGCCGCCATCATTGTGGCTTTTGTCGGGCGCTTGCACCCGGTGGGCATGGTGTTTTCGGCGATTTTGATGAGCATGTTTTACATCGGTGGTGAACTGGCGCAGTCGCGCCTGGGGCTGCCCAAGTCGCTGACCGGTGTGTTTCAGGGGTTGCTGTTATTTAGCCTGCTGGCCTGCGACACCTTGATCACTTACCGCGTGCGCTGGGCTGGTCGCACTTTGCCAGTGGCGAAAGGGGTACGTTGATGGACTCTGTTGCGCTGCTAGTCGCCGCCACCCTGAGTGCGGGCACCGTGCTGGCCATTGCCGCGTTGGGGCTTTTGATCAATGAAAAGGCCGGCATCGTCAACCTGGGCGCCGAAGGCATGATGCTCTGCGCCGCGATTGCCGGTTTTACTGCCGTGGTGCACACCGGCAATATCTGGATCGGCTTTGCCGCAGGCATGGCAGCCGGGGCTGTACTCGCCGCGGTTTTTGGCGTGCTGGTGATCTGGCTGAACACCAACCAGTACGCCACTGGTCTGGCGCTGAGTCTGTTTGGTGCCGGCTTCTCTGCGTTTGCCGGGATCAAATATGTGCAGGAAAAGCTGCCCGAGCAGAGCCAGTTTGCCATCCCCCTACTTGGTGATCTGCCGTTGGTCGGCCCGGCGCTGTTTCGCCAGCACCCCATGGTCTATATCGCCATGGGCCTGACCGTGTGCCTGATCTGGTTCTTGTACCGCACGCGCGCTGGCCTGGTGCTGCGTTCGGGTGGCGAAAGCCCCGAGGCGGCCCACGCGCTGGGCTACCCGGTGCGGCGCATCCGGCTGCTGGCCGTGGTGGCCGGCGGCGCGCTCTGCGGCTTGGCGGGTGCTTATGTGTCTGTGGTTTACACACCGCTGTGGGTCGAGGGCATGATTGCCGGCAAGGGCTGGATTGCGTTGGCGCTGACCACCTTTGCCACCTGGCGCCCGGCACGGGTGTTGCTTGGTGCTTATCTGTTTGGCGGTGTGACCATGCTGCAGTTTCATCTGCAGGGCTTGGGGGTTGATGTGCCGCCCCAGTTTCTGACGATGCTGCCTTACCTGGCCACCATCGTGGTGCTGGTGCTGATATCGCGCAACCCGCGCTGGATCAGGCTGAACATGCCCACATCGATTGGAAAACCTTTCTACCCCGGTTCATAATCGGATTTTTTCGCCAATTGTTTAACCCTTGCTACTGGAGACGAGATGACTGACTTGCAAAAACGTTCATTGCTCAAGCTGGCTGCACTTTCGGCAGTTGCTTCGGCCGCGCTGATAGGTTGCGGCAAAAAAGAAGAGCCGGCCCCGGCGCCTGCCCCCGCACCCGTTGCCGCTCCTGCGCCAGCCAAGCCTGCGCCGCTGAAAATTGCGTTTGCCTATGTCGGCCCCGTCGGTGACGGTGGCTGGACGTTTGCGCACGACAACGGCCGCAAGGCAATTGAAAAAGAGTTCGGCGACAAGGTGGTCACCAGCTTTGTCGAGAAGGTCCCCGAGTCGGCCGATGCCGAGCGCGTGATTCGCGACATGGCCGGCCAGGGCAACAAGCTGATTTTTGGCACCACCTTCGGCTACATGGAGCCCATGCTCAAAGCTGCCCCCGACTTCAAGGACGTGAAGTTTGAGCACGCCACCGGCTACAAAACCGCCGAGAACCTGCGCACCTATGACAGCCGCACCTACGAAGGTGCCTACATGGCTGGCGTGATCGCCGGCAAGATGAGCAAAAACGGCAAGCTCGGCGTGGTGGGCTCGATTCCTATCCCCGAAGTAGTGCGCAACATCAATGCCTTCACACTGGGCGCCCAGTCGGTCAACCCCAAGGTCACAACCAAGGTGGTGTGGGTCAACGAGTGGTTCAATCCGCCCAAAGAAACTGAAGCCGCTACCTCGCTGATCAACGGTGGTGCGGACGTGCTGTTCCAGAACACTGATTCGTCCGCCGTGCTGCAGACTGCAGAGAAAATGAACAAGCGTGCCTTCGGCTGGGATTCGGACATGACCGCTTACGGTCCCAAGGCCCACCTGGGCTCAGCCATCATCAACTGGGCACCGTATTACATCAAGGCCACGCGTGACGCTCTCGAAGGCAAGTGGGTCACCGGGCAAGTTTGGTGGGGCGTCAAGGAAGGCGCAATTGACATGGTGTCGATTGCCTCCGACGTGCCGGATGACACCAAAAAGCGCATCGACGAGATCAAGGCTGGCTTGAAAGACGGCTCGTTCTCCATCTGGAAAGGCCCCATCATGGACAACGCCGGTAAAGAGCTGATTGCCAAGGACACCGTGGCCGACGACAAGTTTCTGGGCGGTCTGAAGTCTTACGTCAAGGGCGTGGAAGGCAAAGTCCCCGGCAATTGAGTCGGGAACTGCATTTGCATCAAACAAGGCTGCCTTCGGGCGGCCTTTTTCTTTCTTTTGGAACAACATGACTTCAGTCAAACCCGTGCCTGCCGAACGCTTACCAGAGCTGCTGCGCCTGATGCCCAAGGCCGAGCTTCATATTCACATTGAAGGGTCGCTGGAGCCAGAGCTGATTTTTGCGCTGGCAAAACGCAACGGCGTCACCTTGCCGTATGCCAGCGTAGACGCGCTGCGCAGTGCGTATGCGTTTACCAATCTGCAGAGCTTTCTGGATATTTATTACGCTGGCGCAAGTGTTCTGCTCAAAGAACAAGACTTTTACGACATGGCGCGCGCCTATTTCGTCAAGGCCCGTGAGGACAACGTTGTTCACGCAGAACTGTTCTTCGATCCGCAGACGCACACGGCGCGCGGCGTTGGTATGGATGTTGTGATCAAGGGCTTGCATCGCGCGTGTGTCGGTGCGCAGGCAGAGTTCGGCATCAGTGCGTCGCTGATCATGTGTTTCCTGCGCCACCTGAGTGAAGAGGATGCGTTTGAGACACTGGAGCAGGCCATGCCCTACCGCGATTTGCTGGTTGGCGTGGGCCTGGATTCTGGAGAGCTGGGCAACCCGCCTGAGAAATTTGCACGTGTGTATGCACGGTGTCGAGAGCTCGGATTTCATCTGGTTGCCCATGCCGGAGAAGAGGGGCCACCTGCGTACATCTGGACTGCGCTGGACGTTCTCAAGGTCGAGCGCATCGACCACGGTGTGCAGGCCATCAAGGACCCAACCCTGATGCAACGCCTGGCAAAGGACCGCATCGCGCTCACGGTGTGTCCGCTGTCAAACCTGAAGCTTTGTGTCTTTCCGGATATGGGCAGCCACAATCTGCGCCACTTGCTGAACGCCGGGCTGGCCATCACCATCAACTCGGACGACCCGGCTTATTTTGGTGGTTACATGAATGAGAATTTCACCCAGACTTTTGCGGCCCTGGGTCTGGATACGCAGCACGCCTACACGCTGGCACGCAACAGTTTTGAAGCCAGTTTTGCGGATGAAGCACTCAAGCGCAGGCACCTCGCCAACCTGGATGTCTTCTTTGAGACCTTTCGCTAAGCGGGATTGACTTACCGTTTTTCCTTGTCTGCCCACATGTCGCGAGGTGCAGATGTGTCTTCGGGCAGGCCAACCACAGTCCTCACGGCATGCATCAACGCGTCGGCCTCAAAGGGCTTGGTGATGTAGCCATCGGCGCCACTGGCCAGCCCCTTGATGACGGACTCGCGCGTGGCCTTGCCCGTCAGCATGATGACCGGCACGTTTTTCAGTGCGGGGTGTTGGCGTACGCGCAGCAAGATGTCAAAACCGTCTGCGTCGGGCAGCATCACGTCAAGAAGAATCAGATCAGGAGCCGGTGCTTTACTCAATTCGGCAATCACCTCCGCGCGGTTGCCTGCCAGCCTGACCTGAAAGCCTTCAAAAGACAAATAACTCTGGATAAATTTGGCCAGCGTGGGTTCGTCGTCCACCACAAGGGCCGTCAGCACCTCGCCCGGCGCCAGCTTGCGTGCCGGGCCGCGGGGCCGGGCAATGCTCACGTAGTAACCGGTTTTGCGCAGAGATACCGCGCCCGAATCGGCCTCGGCTTCTGCCTGGGTCAAAGCCAGCTTGTTCAGTTGCGTGGTGAACTGATCGGCAAAAGGATCGGGCTCCGCCTCCGCCAACAAGCGCCGGTTAAGCAAACCCATGAATGTTGCTGCAAACGTGTCCGCCCCCATCGTGGGCATGCCGGCTTTGATCTGCGCATAACTCAAGATGCCGTCGATCCGGATCAAGACTTCGATTTCCGACGGAGACAACGTGGTCTCGCTGCCACGCAGTTCTTGTTGGCCCCGGGGGGTAAGCTTGAAAATGTCGGTGTCTTGCATCGTTGCTGCCTTCCGTAGGTAAGGGCTTTGCTTTAAAGGGATTATCACCTCTTCAAGAATGGGTGCCATACGGTAGGATCGGGAAAACCCACGCCCACAGCCCATGAAACGCCTGATCATTCTCCTTGCCCTGATGTGCCAGAGTTTTGGTGCTGCCGCGCAATGGGCGCCCGTCATGCTGGACGAGATGGTCATTACCTACATCGACCGCAATACCCAGCGGGGCAAGGGCGGCATGGTCAAAATGTGGTGGCTGGTGGACTACCAACTGGTGCAGATCACCAATGAAAAAGGGTACTTTTCCAGGGTGCAGTACAGCGAATACGACTGCAAACTGCGGCGCTCCCGCCTACTGTCGGTGGCACTGATGTCGCAGCAGATGGGGCACGGCGAAGTTGTGTTTGAGGACCGGGTTCCACGCAAATGGGAGCCCGTTCAAGACCAGGCTTTTCCACAGGCGCTCTGGGACATCGCCTGTGTGGCTTATTAGCCCCCATGGATGGCGCCCCCACGGTCGCTCACTGCGTGTAGCTCCCTGCCCCCCGAGGGGGCCGCTGCGCCTGCGGCCCGGCAAAGCCGGTTCCGCGGCCCCTGCTTGAAGGGGAGTGGTCGCTGCGATTGCTTGCTCCTCGGGCTTGTAAGACAGGCCCCTTGTGGGGCTGACGAGCCTGTACCGCTAAAATAGCGTTTCACCCGCGTGCTGTCCCGGCGCGCCGATATTCTGTTTTTCCGGGGCCATGTAGAGGACCACCATGTACAAAAACCTCGTGACCGCCGTCGTTTCGACGCGCGTGGCTGCCTGTTTTTATTTCCCCGTTTTCACCCCGCGGCAAGCACTCGCCGGAGATGGCGCGTGAGCTATCAGGTCAAAGAGATTTTTTACACCTTGCAAGGCGAAGGTGCCAACGCCGGCCGACCGGCGGTGTTCTGCCGCTTCGCGGGCTGCAATTTATGGTCTGGCCGAGAGCAGGATCGTGCCAGCGCGATTTGCAAGTTCTGCGACACGGATTTTGTGGGTACCGACGGTACGCTGGGCGGCAAGTTTGCCGATGCCGATGAGCTGGCGCGCCAGATTGAGGCGCAGTGGCCTGAAGGCGCTGGGCACCGGTTTGTGGTGATGACAGGTGGCGAGCCCTTGCTGCAGATAGACGACGCATTGATCGCCGCCCTGCATGCGAGAGGCTTTGCGATTGCGGTGGAGAGCAACGGAACAATAGCCGCACCTGATGGGATCGACTGGCTGTGCATCAGCCCGAAAGCTGGTGCGCCATGGTTGCAGCGCAAAGGAAACGAACTCAAAGTGGTTTGGCCCCAACCCGGGCTGGAGTGGGCAGAGCTTGAAGCAGCCGATTTCACCCAGCGCTACCTGCAGCCCATGGACAACGCCCAGCGCGCTGACAACACGCAGGCCTGCATTGCGATGTGCATGCAGCGGCCGGCCTGGCGCCTGAGCCTTCAAACCCACAAAATCACGGGCATCCGATGAACTACGCCATCAGCCAGAAATTCTTCTTTGACGCAGCGCACACCCTCAGGCGCGAAATCGAGACCGACAGCAGCCTGCGTGTGCATGGCCACACCTACAACGCTGAAGTTTTTCTGAGCGGCCAACCTGACCCGCGCACCGGTATGGTGTTCGACCTGGGGCTGGTGCGGCGCGAAATCGAACAGCTTAGGCGCCAACTGGACCACCACATGCTGGACGACATCGCCGACCTGGGCCCGGCCACGCTGGAGAATCTGTGCCGCTTTATTTTCCAGAACCTTGGCGAGCGCCTGCCCGGCCTGAGCGTCGTCCGCATCTGGCGTGAGTCTGTGGGTGACAGCTGCACGCTGACCGCGTAGACCTTATAGATCCGGCCTTGCGAAGTGTGAACTCCTCTAACCGTTCGCCCTGAGCTTGTCGAACGGTTTCCTTGTGCAAGTCAGGCTTCGACAGGCTCAGTCCGAACGGGAAACAAATACTTCAACGGGCCAAAGCAATATTTGCCGCGCCTCATGCTGCGGCCCGGGTGGGGCCGTATTCCGGAAAAACGTCAGGCTTGACTACTTCGACCCTCGGGCGCACACTTTCGCGGCAAGTAACCAAAGGTATCCCTGCGTTAACCCGAGGAGCCAGCCATGAAGAAGACCTCAGACAGCGTCGTCATCCCGTCCATGGATTCGCCGAGCGTACGCCTGGCTTTTAAATTTCACCTCATTGCCGCAGCGCTGGTTTGCTTCATGCCGGTGGCATACTCCCAGCCGCATTGCTACTCCGGTTGGACTGCCGCGTACAGTTGCTCGCAGGGTTGTGGGCGCTGCGCCGGGGGTAGTGGCGGCGGCGGCGGCGGCGGTGGTGGCGGCTACACCGCCCCCTCGCGCGACTATGAAGCCGAACGGCGCCAACAGGAGGCGGCAGCGGCGCAAGAAGCAGCCGAGATCCAACGCCAGCGCCTGGCCGATGATCGCCGCCGCAAAGAAGCAGACGAAAGGCAGGCCGCCTTCATCCGTTCGCGCGACGAGGCCGTGAATAAACTCAAGGGTTCAATCGGCAGCTTCGACGGCGGCCCCAAGGGTAGCAATGACCTTGGTCTCAAAGGCAGTAACGACTACGGTCCCAAGGGTGCGGACGGCGATCAAGGCCTGAAGGGCTCGACGCCCCCCAGCACTGAGCAGTCCAAGCAGGTCGTTGCCGGGAAGACCGGGACGACCGAGAAGAATCAGTGCGCTGCGGCGTCCAGTTCGGATACCGCGGCGGTGGATGCACGATGCATCACACGCGACGGCACCTACCTCACCACACAGGTGCCGGAGCTGGCGCGCTCGCCCGCCGCTGACCGCATCAGCAAAGGTTTTCAGGCCGTGATCAACCACGACTGGCCGGCAGCACTTTTCTGGTGGCAGGATGCTCTGAACCGGGACCCCAACAACGCCGCATTAAAGCGCTCGGTGGATCTGGCGCAGTGGATGGTGGACCGGCGCAAGTCCGTGGCCGCAGGACCGCCCACCCCCCTCAGCGCCGCCATCCATGCCGCAGCCCGTGGCGATAACACCGAGGCCATCCGCCAATTCGAGCTGACCAAGGCAGAAAACCCGGCCAGTGCG
>JBKJIV010000009.1:0-8915 GCA_046598365.1 Polaromonas sp.
GTCGCAGGGGAAGTGATTCACCTCAAGCCGGGCGGCCCGTTGGACTGCTCGGACGGTCAGGTGCTGCACGACTGGTGCATGGCAGGTTATGGCATCGCCTGGCGCAGCACCTGGGAAATCGAGGCCGAGATCGCCGCCGGCAAACTGGTGGCTGTGCTGGCGGAGTTTGATGCGCCGCCGAATGGCATTTATGCGGTTTTTCCGCAGCGCAAGCACCTGCCGCTGCGGGTGCGGCTGTGGATAGACTTTCTCAAGCACCACTATGGCCAGGCCGAGTTCTGGGCCGGGCCGCACCGTTAAAATCAGCGCATGCTCCTCGTCAAACAAGAATTGCTCGCGGCCCTGGCTGCCGAGCTGGAAAAGCTTTCACCCGGCGCCGGCTCCAAGGCTGTCTTTGAGTCGCCCAAGGTGGCGGCCCACGGTGACTTTGCCTCTACCGCCGCCATGCAACTGGCCAAATCGCTCAAGCTCAACCCGCGCCAGGTGGCCGAAGGCTTGCGCGAGGCGCTGCTGGTCGTGCCGGCCTACCGGCAGTGGGTCGATACGATCGAGATCGCCGGGCCGGGCTTCATCAATTTCCGGCTCAAACCTGCAGCCAAACAAGCCACCGTGCGGGAGATACTCACGGCCGGCGACCAATATGGTGTCAAGCCCGCAGAAGAGGCGCCGCGCATGATTGTCGAGTTTGTCTCGGCCAACCCGACCGGCCCGCTGCATGTGGGCCATGGCCGGCAGGCGGCACTGGGCGACGCGATCTGCAAGCTGTACGCCACGCAGGGCTGGGATGTTTACCGCGAGTTTTATTACAACGACGCCGGGGTGCAGATTCACACGCTGGCGACCAGCACGCAGGCGCGGGCCAAAGGCCTCAAGCCCGGCGATACCGGCTGGCCGGAGCCCGCCTACAACGGTGAATACATTGGTGACATTGCGCGCGACTTCATCGCGCAGAAAACCGTCACCTCCGACGACCGCGCCTTCACCGCCAGCGGCGACATCGACGACCTGGATGCGATGCGGCAGTTTGCAGTGGCCTACCTGCGCCACGAGCAGGACCTGGACCTGAAGGCCTTCTCGGTCCACTTCAACAACTACTACCTGGAGTCCAGCCTGTACAGCTCGGGCCGGGTCGAAACCACCGTCGCCAGGCTGAAAGAAGCCGGCAAAACCTATGAGCAGGACGGCGCGCTGTGGCTCAAGTCCACCGACTATGGCGACGACAAAGACCGCGTCATGAAAAAAGGCGACGGCAGCTACACCTACTTTGTGCCCGACGTGGCCTACCACCTGGCCAAGTGGGAGCGCGGTTTCGCCAAAGCCATCAACATCCAGGGCATGGACCACCACGGCACGATTGCCCGGGTACGCGCCGGTCTGCAGGCTGCGAACGAGGGCGTGCCCGAAGGCTACCCCGACTACGTTTTGCACACCATGGTGCGCGTCGTGCGCAACGGTGGAGAGGTGAAGATTTCCAAACGCGCCGGCAGCTACGTCACGCTGCGCGACCTGATCGAGTGGACCAGTGCCGACGCCGTGCGCTTTTTCCTGCTCAGCCGCAAGCCCGATACCGAATACATCTTCGACATTGACCTGGCGCTGGCCAAAAACAATGAAAACCCGGTGTACTACGTGCAGTACGCACATGCGCGTATTTGCTCGGTTCTGACCACCTGGGGCGGCGACGAGGCCACGCTCAAGGACGCAGACCTGTCACCCCTGGACAGCCCGCAGGCCCAGGCGCTGATGCTGTTGCTGGCCAAATACCCCGACATGTTGTCCCACGCTGCCAGCGGTTTTGCCCCGCACGATGTAGCGTTTTACTTGCGCGAACTGGCTGCCAGCTACCACAGCTATTACGATGCAGAACGGATCCTCGTCGATGACGAGTCGGTCAAGCTTGCGCGCCTGGCCCTGGTGGCCGCGACCGCGCAGGTATTGCACAATGGCCTGGCCGTGCTGGGTGTTGGCGCCCCACGCAAGATGTAAAGAATGATGAAAACCATGGCGTACGGCCCTTCCAATATGCACACTGGACAAGGTATGAAGACACAACAAGGCGGAACCCTGCTGGGTTTGATGATCGGGGCCGTGATCGGACTGGGCGCAGCCCTGGCTGTTGCGGTTTACATCACCAAGGTCCCGATCCCCTTCATGAACAAGGGGCAGACGCGCAGTGCCGACCATGATGCAGCCGAGGTCAAGAAAAACCGCGACTGGAACCCGAACGCACCGCTGTCCGGTAAAAACCCCGCCAAGCCCTCAGGGGCGCCGGAACCGCAGCTGTCCGATGTCACGCCCAAAGCGCCCGTCACTGTTCTGAAGCCTGCCACGGCCAGCTCCGCGCCGTCAGATTCGGCTGCAAAAACTGCCAAGCCTGCGGCCGACCCCCTGGGGGACCTGGCCAAAGCCAAGATGGCCACACCGGCGACATCACCCGCCGCTGCTGGAGCTGATCCGTTCAATTATTTTGTGCAGGTTGGTGCTTTTCGCACGCCTGAAGACGCCGAGCAGCAACGCGCCAAAATTTCGCTGATGGGGTTGGAGGCAAAGGTGAGCGAGCGCGAGCAATCCGGACGCACCGTGTTTCGGGTCCGGCTGGGGCCCTTTGACAAGAAGGAAGACGCGGACAAAGCCAAAGACCGTCTCGACGGCAGCGGCATCGAAACCGCCATGGTCCGGGTCCAGCGCTGAACTTTTAGCAACGAGGGTGTCCAACAGGGGCATCATCAGGAGAATCATTTCATGCAACGACGCGAATTTTCAATTTCAACGGCCTCCATTGCCGCCGCCGCATCGGTGGGTTTGAGTGCGCCAGCCCTGGCACAGCGCAAACCCCCGCAGGAAGGCACTGAGTACGTGACGCTGGACAGGCCGGCAGCCGTTGACGCACCTGCCGACAAGGTGGAGGTGGTGGAGTTTTTCTGGTACAGCTGCCCGCACTGCTTCCGCTTCGAACCTCAGCTGGAAGAGTGGATAAACAAGGCGCCCAAAGACGTGGTGATACGGCGCGCTCCCGTGGCGTTTCGTCCGGACTTCGAACCACAGCAGCGTCTTTACTACGTGCTCGAGGGCATGAACATGGTCAAATCCCTTCATCAAAAAGTTTTTAACGCGATCCACATCGAACGGCAACCCCTTAACAGGCCGGATCTGATCGCTGACTGGGCCGAAAAACAGGGGCTGAAAAAGGCTGCGTTTGTGGAGATGTACAACTCCCCAGCCGTGACCAGCAAGGTCCGCGCAGCCACGCAGCTGCAAGACGCCTATAAGGTCGATGGTGTGCCGTCGCTTGGCGTGGCGGGGCGGTTTTTCACCTCTGGCGCCCTGGCGCAAACCATGGAGCGCGCGCTCACGGTTACCGATTTTCTGATCGCCCAGTCGCGCAAGCGCTGAGCCGGGCTGCGAGGTCCCAGCGGATCTGGGGTATTTCGTCGATCAGTCAGAAAACCCGCCTCGACCAGGCGGGTTTTTTTACGATAGGGCGCAAACTCCAGACACCTTGCATGGCTACAATGAGGCAACACAACAAAAGCAGCAAGATTCGTGCCTTTATGAACCATTCCGCTTGTTTACTCATGCTGGCGGCCGTCCTGGCCGCATTTCCGGTCGCCGCCGAAAAGGGTGACCGCGACAAGCCCATGAACGCCGAGTCCGACGCGTTGCGTTACGACGACCTCAACCAAACCAGCGTTTTCACGGGCAATGTCGTCATCACCAAAGGCACCATCATCATCCGCGGCGCGCGGGTGGACGTGAAACAGGACGCAGAAGGCTACCAAACCGCCATTGTGATTGCCGCTCCGGACAAGCTGGCTTTTTACCGGAAAAAGCGCGATCTGGTTGACGAATTCATCGAGGGCGAAGGCGAAAGAATCGAGTACGACAGCCGTGCCGACACTGTCAAATTTATCAAGCAAGCCGTGTTGCGCCGGTATGTCGGGGCTGCGCTGGCCGACGAAACCAATGGCGACCTGATTGTTTACGACAACCCGACAGATGTGTTTACTGTCGATGCCGGGCAAAAAAACCGAACCGCTGCCAACCCCTCCGGACGTGTGCGCGCCATCCTGGCGCCGCGCGGCACGGCCCCTGCACCTGGCGCGCCAGCCCCAGCAGCAGGCCCGGTTCCTGGCGCTCCCGTTTTGCGGCCCAGCACCACCTTGAGCAACTGAATCAATTGAATTAAAAGTAGCGACCACTCAATGGATGTGCCACCGGAAGTAACAACAAGCCCCGTCAGTCGCCTGGTCGCCACCGGGTTGCAAAAATCGTACGGAAGTCGCCAGGTCGTCAAAGACGTCTCCATCACCGTTCAAAAGGGTGAAGTGGTGGGCCTGCTGGGCCCTAATGGCGCCGGCAAAACAACCTCGTTTTACATGATCGTCGGGCTGGTCCGGGCAGATGCTGGCGAAATAACCATAGACGGCGAATCCATAGAGCACATGCCCATTCACCGGCGCTCACGCCTGGGTCTGAGCTATTTGCCTCAGGAAGCCTCGATTTTCCGCAAGCTCAATGTCGAACAGAATGTGCGAGCCGTGCTGGAATTGCAGACGAACGAAGCCGGCGAGCCCCTGAACGAAGTCCAGATCAAAAGCCGTCTGGACACCTTGCTTCAGGATTTGCGGGTCGACCATCTGCGCGACTCCCCGGCACCCGCCCTGTCCGGTGGAGAGAGACGGCGCGTCGAGATCGCCCGTGCACTGGCCACACAACCGCGCTTTATCCTGCTGGACGAGCCTTTTGCCGGCATCGATCCCATTGCGGTCCTGGAGATCCAGCGCATCATCGGTTTTCTCAAAGCGCGCGGCATTGGCGTGCTGATCACTGACCACAATGTGCGCGAGACTCTGGGCATTTGCGACCATGCCTGCATCATCAGCGACGGCCACGTGCTGGCGACCGGTACGCCTTCTGAAATTGTGAGCAATGCTGATGTGCGCCGGGTGTACCTTGGCGAACACTTCAAAATGTGATGGCTCCCCCCTGTTGCGGACTCACTTCGTGTAGCCGCCTCTCCCCCCAGGGGGACGGCGCCTGCGGACTGGCGAAGCCAGATCCGCGGCCCCTGCTGAAAAAAATCGAATCGCGGGAAGCCTCATGAAGCAAGGGCTGTCCCTTCGCGTCTCGCAGCATCTGGCGCTGACGCCGCAGTTGCAGCAGTCGATTCGCCTGTTGCAGTTGTCCACGCTTGAGCTGAGCCAGGAAGTCGAGCAGATGCTCGACGAAAACCCGTTTCTTGAGATCACTGACGAGGCCGCGCCGCGCGAGGACTTTGGTTTGGCGCAAGTGGATACGCCCGTCAGTCTGGAGACGCGCGAATTTGAATCGTCTGCCGATTCATCGTCCGCCAGCCAAAGCGACGCAGAGCCCAGCGCCGAACCCAAGCTCGAAGAGAGCTGGGAGGGTGACGGCAGCGTCGAGACCGCGCCGGATGACAACGAGTGGGGTGGCGACGCCACGCCACGCAAGAACAACAACGATGACAGCGACGTCGATGCCACCGAGCTGGCGCGCAGCCATGAGTCCTTGCAAGAGCATCTGCACAGGCAGGCCCTGTCGCTGCGCCTGTCGCCCGAAGGCAAGGCAGCGCTGCACTTTTTGATCGAATCGCTTAATGACGATGGTTATCTGGAAGACAGCCTGGCCTCGCTGGCTGCCGGCCTGGCCGGGGACGACCTGGAGCAGCGGGAAGCTCTGGAGCACGAGTTTTCGGTGGCGCTCAAGCTGCTGCACCACATGGAGCCCGCCGGTGTGGGCGCACGCAACCTGGCCGAGTGCCTGGGCCTGCAACTGCTTGATTGCCGCAACTGCGATGAAACCCGCGCAGCCTTGGCCATGTGCCAGCAACCCATGGAGCTGCTGGCCAAGCGGGACGTGAAGCGGCTAGCGCAGCTCTGTGGTTTTCCGGACACGGTGATCAAGGGTGCAATCGCGCTGATCGGCCGACTTGACCCCAAGCCTGGGCGGCGTTTTGTCAATGTTGAGCGAAACCTCATCGTGCCCGATGTGCTGGTCGTTAAATCGGGTCGAGGTTTCAAGGTGTCACTCAATAGTGACGTGATGCCGCGTTTGCGTGTGCACGACATTTACGCCAATGCCATCAAAGGCAATAAAGGCCAGGGCGGTCAGGCCTTGCAACAGCGCCTGCAGGAAGCGCGCTGGTTCATCAAGAACATCCAGCAGCGTTTTGACACCATCCTGCGCGTGAGCAGTGCGATTGTGGAGCGGCAGAAAAATTTCTTCACCCATGGTGAGCTGGCCATGCGCCCCTTGGTGCTGCGCGAAATCGCCGATGAGCTTGGCCTGCACGAGTCAACCATCTCCCGCGTGACCACGGCCAAATACATGAGCACACCGTTCGGAACGTTCGAGTTGAAATACTTTTTTGGTTCAGCCCTCGGCACTGAAACCGGAGGCAATGCGTCGAGCACAGCGGTGCGCGCTCTGATCAAGCAGTTTGTCGCGTCCGAGAGTTTGAAGAAACCACTCAGCGACAACCAGATTTCAGAAATGCTCAAAGAGCAGGGCATCGAGTGCGCGCGCCGCACCGTCGCCAAGTACCGCGAAGCGCTGCGCATTGCGCCCGCCAACCTGCGTAAATCTTTATGAATCAACTGCAACTGTTTTTACCCTGCGCCGCCGGCGTTGAAGAGCTACTGGCGACGGAGGTCAAACGCATCACTGGCACGACTGGCAAAGCCTGGCGTGCGGGCGTGCAGGTGGCTGGCTCCTGGCGCGAGGCGATGCAACTCAACTTGCACAGCCGTCTGAGCCAGCGCGTGCTGATTGAGCTTCAACATAACCAATACCGCAGCGAGCAGGACCTGTACAACGCGGCGGCAGCCGTGGCGTGGGAGATCTGGTTCACGCCGAAACAGACTTTCAAGATTGAGGTCACCGCACAGCACAGCCCGCTGACCAGCCTGAACTTTGCCGCGCTGAAAATCAAGGATGCGATTGCCGACCGTTTTCGTGACAAGTACGATGTGCGGCCAGACGTTGACACCCGCTGGCCCGATGTGCGGGTGTATGCGCACCTGACGGTGGACACGGTGACACTTTATATCGACACCTCGGGCGAGCCACTGTTCAAGCGTGGCTGGCGCGAAGACAAAGGCGACGCGCCACTCAAAGAGACCCTGGCCGCCGCCATGATCGCCGCCAGTGGCTGGGACCAGTTGTGCAAACAAGGCGTTCCCTTGTACGACCCTTGCTGCGGCTCCGGGACCATCGTCATTGAAGCGGCGCAGGTTTCCCGCAACATCGCCGCAGGCATGGGTCGGCGTTTTGCGTTTGAAAAGTTTGTGCCTTTCCAGCCGCACGTGTGGGAGGGTCTGCTGGACCAGGCAGAGGCCGCCGTCACCGACCCGATGGCGCCGGTGTTTGGCAGCGATGTGTCCTTTCGGATGGTTGATTTTGCCGAGCGCAATGCCGAGCGGGCAGGTGTTGCCAGCGCGGTGCAATTGCGTGGCGGCGACGCATTGCAGCGCATGCCACCAGCGCCTTCGGGTGTGATGCTGGTCAACCCACCCTATGGCGAGCGGATCGATGTAGCCGGTGTGGCCGGCGTCCCGGCGGTGCAGGGCCGTGACCAGCGACGCTCATCTTTTCAGGGGCAGAGTATTGACGAATTTGGCCAGCCGCTGACCCCGGACGGGCGTGACGAATCCGGTGACTCGCCGCGGCGCGACCGCAGTGCCAACCCCGGCCGTGAACAGGCGCAAACCGCTTCGGGCGAAGAGGCCTCCGACTTTTTCCCGCAGCTGGCCAGCCACTGGAAGAAAAATTACGCCGGCTGGACCGCCCATGTGCTCACGCCCGACATGAAGCTGCCGCAGAAAATGCGGCTCAAGGAATCGCGCCGCGTGCCGATGTGGAACGGTCCCATCGAATGCCGCTTGTTCCGCTTTGACATGGTTGCCGGCTCGGCACGTGAGAAAAAACCTGCCGCCTCTTGATGCGAACCTGATGGAAACGCAAGCGCAAGCCGGTGACTGTGTGGTGCTGGACACCAACATCGTGCTGGATCTGTTTGTCTTCAAGGACGCGGCGGCGTTTCCCCTCAGACAGGGCTTGCAGGCCGGCACGCTGGAGTGGCTGGCGACTCAGGCCATGCGCGACGAGCTCGCACGTGTGTTTGCTTATCCGCAAATTGTTTTGCGTCTGAATTTTTACGAGCTGGACGCCGCCGATGTGCTGGCTGAATTTGACCGGCAGGCGCGGCTGACACCTGCGGCGGTCAAGGCGCCCGTGACTTGCAGCGACGCGGATGATCAGATATTCATCGACCTGGCGGTGACGCACAAGGCGTGGCTGCTGAGCAAGGACCAAGCCGTTCTTTCCATGAAAAAAAGGCTTCTTGCCCTTGGTGTGCGCGTGCAGCCGGCTATGAATGGTTTAACGATGTGATGGCTCAGTTTGCGGCGGCGGGCTCCACCTCGCCCGTGCTGGAAACCTTGTCGTCAGGTTTCGTCACCGCAAAGCTGTACGCGCTTGCCAGTGGCCAGTATTGCTTGAAGACCTGGTGCTGATTCTCCAGATCGGTCAGCAGCGAACCTTCCTTGACATGCATGACCAGGTTGGAAAGCAACCTGACTTCAGTGTCGTTGATGCGCCGCACGATGTGGTGCGCCGTGACATCGTTGGTGTGTTTCACGCCGGATGCTTCCAGCAACTCCTTCAAGGCTTTGAGGGTGCTTTGATGAAAGCGCCACACCCTCTCGGCTTTGTCAGGCACCACGAGCGCCTGCTGACGCACCGGGTCTTGCGTGGTCACGCCGGTCGGGCAGTTGCCAGTGTGGCAGGTCTGCGCCTGAATGCAGCCCAGCGCAAACATGAAAGCCCGACCCGAGTTGCACCAGTCAGCGCCCAGCGCCATCATGCGGGTGATGTCAAAGGCGCTGATGACTTTG
>JBKJIV010000057.1:0-13537 GCA_046598365.1 Polaromonas sp.
ACGGCGAAAGACCTCATCTATCATTGAAAATGCAAACGCCCGATGCGGTGCATCGGGCGTCATTGGCCGGTTTGACCGGCTCAACATAGGTGTCAACCTATTGCAGGACGAGTCACCTTGCCCCGAGTTTGACGGGCTGCCTGTCGCAAATGCTTACTTGCACTTTGCGTCACCCTGATTCGCCTTCGGGCCGGTCGAGTGCACAATGCACCCTCCTGAACTGAAAACCGCAGCCTCCGCCTTTGAAATTTCGTCTTTTCCGCCGCCGCCTGACCATCAGCTCGCCCCGCATGGCTATCCGCAGTGCATTGCCCTGGCCACTGCGCTGGGCCTTGGGTGCCATGATGTTGGGCTTCTCGGCTGCCATTGCGCTGTGGACCTTTGAACTGGGTGTCAGCCTTGCCGGGCTTGACCGGGCCGCAAAGGCCGAATTGACGAAACTGCGGGAAGAAGTCGAGGCGCTGCGGGTCGAGCGAGACAAGTCCCAGTCGATCGCCAACACCTCCGGCAGCCTTTTGACCGCAGAAAAAGCCGCTCAGGAAAAGATGATGTCCCAGATCAAGCAACTGGAGGCGGACAACCGGCTGTTGCGCGATGACCTGGGCTTTTTTGAAAAGCTCTTGCCTGCAGGTGGCGTTGAAAGCGCGGCCATTCGCGGGCTACAGGCCGAAGCGCTCTCAGAAACGCAGGTCAAGTGGCAGGTGCTGGTGATTCAGCCAGTCAAGGACGCGCCGGTCTTTAACGGCAAGCTGGAATTGACCTTCAGTGGAAAGTTGGCGGGCAAGCCGTGGACCATGGGCTTGCCGGGTGGGGCGCAGGTCCTGCAGTTCAAGCAATACAGGCGGATTGAAGGGGTACTCGACCTACCCCCCCAAGCCGTGGTACAAACTGTTACAGCCAAGGTCATGGAAGGCACGACAGTTCGTTCTGTGCAAACATTCAAGCTGAACTGACCCGCCCCCTCACAATCACAGGATTCACCATGTTCGGCAAAAAGCAGCAACCCCCCATCAAAAGCTTGATTGCGCAAGGCAGTTGCATTGAAGGAAATCTCAAATTCACTGACGGCCTGCGTATCGACGGTGAAGTGATTGGCGACATTCGGGCCAATGAGGGCAGCCCCAGTATTCTGGTGATCAGCGAGACGGCCTGCGTCACCGGCCACATCCATGCGGACCACGTCATCATCAATGGGCGCGTGATGGGGCCGGTCCATGCCTCGGAACTTCTTGAGTTGCAACCCAAGGCAAAGATCCAGGGAGATGTTTCCTACAAGGCGCTCGAAATGCATCAGGGCGCCGTCATCTTTGGACAGTTGCGTCCGACTGAACTTGATATTGGCGACAAGCCTCTGCTCAAGCTTGCAGCCAACAACGTTGAAAAAGTGCGGGAGGAAGCTTCTGTGAGCGGTTTTGGGCGGCTTCAGGACAAGTTTTAAGCCCGTGCCGCAACCTTGGCTCACCTCGGCGGTGGCCAAAGCCAGCAGATACCTTATGGTTGATCAAATTGCTGTACTATAAAAATTATTGATTTGTGAAGAACGGAGTCCCCCATGAGCGCAGTAGCCGAAATCGCCCCGACCCAGATGCCCGATCCCTTTGTCTTTACCGACAGCGCGGCGGCCAAGGTTGCCGACCTGATTGCAGAAGAAGGCAATCCTGATCTGAAGTTGCGTGTTTTTGTTCAGGGTGGCGGTTGCTCTGGTTTCTCATACGGTTTCACCTTTGATGAAATCACCAACGAAGACGACACGACCATGACCAAAAACGGTGTGTCACTGTTGATCGATGCGATGAGCTACCAGTACCTGGTTGGCGCCGAGATCGACTACAAGGACGATCTCGAAGGCGCTCAGTTTGTCATCAAGAACCCCAACGCGACCAGCACGTGCGGCTGCGGATCCAGCTTCTCGGCCTGAGTTTTTGCCGGCTTGCGACAAAAGGACCTTCGGGTCCTTTTTTTTATGGATTTCTTGGAGACGCGCAGTACAGCGCGCCCAGCACGCGCAGCCCGCTGGCGCCAGTGACCGCAGGCAGGTTGCCCGGCTCCCGGCGATGCCAGGCACGTGCCAGCCAGGCAAAAGCGGCCGCCTCGACCTGAAGCGGCGGCAGGCCTCGGGTGGCTGTCGACGCGACGCTGACTCCGGGCAGGGCTTGTGCCAGTTGGCGCATCAATTCAGTGTTCAAAGCGCCGCCGCCGCAGACCAGCAGCTCGCTGGCGCGTGGCGCGTGGCGCTGCACGTCCCGCGCGCAGGCCCCGGCCGTGAGCGCGGTGAGCGTAGCCTGCACGTCCTGCGGTGCGCGTGTGATGAAGCCCTGGAGTTGCTCGCCCAGCCATGCCGGATTGAACAGGTCACGCCCCGTGCTTTTCGGCGGAATCTTTGAAAAGTAGGGCGCGGCCAGCAGGCGCTCCAGCAGGTCATCAATGACGGTGCCCGAGGTAGCCCAGGCCCCTTGCGCGTCGTAAGGCTGGCCGGTGTGCTGCGCGCACCAGAAGTCCATCAGGGCGTTGCCCGGGCCGCAGTCAAAGCCAAGGGTCTCGCTGGCTTGCCCGGACAACACCGACAGGTTGCTGATGCCGCCAATGTTCAGCACGGCCACGGTTCGCTGCGGCTGCGCAAAGACGGCGTGATGAAACGCTGGCACCAGCGGCGCGCCCTGACCACCAGCGGCCAGGTCTGCGGTACGGAAGTCAGCGACCACATCGATGCCAGCCAGTTCGGCCAGAAGGGCCGGGTTGTTAAGCTGAAGCGTGTAGCCCGCACCAGAGCCCCCACTCAGGGCGTCATCTGCAAACTCCTGAGGTCGATGGCGCACCGTTTGACCGTGTGCGCCTATCGCCTGAACCTGACTTGGCGAGATGCCCAGCTCTCTGGCTTTTACCAGGAGCGCGTTGATCACCCGCGCATAGATGGTTGCAAGCTGATTGGCTGCCAGCGCAGCGCGGTGCAATTCATTGTCGCCAGGCGTATTGAGAGCCAACAGCTCAGCTTTGAAAGCGGGCGGGAATGCGACCGACTCGGCCAGCAAAACACGGGGCGCGGCTGCAGAAAAATCAACCAGAACCCCGTCGGCGCCATCAAGCGAGGTGCCTGACATCAAGCCTATGTAGTAATCAGTCATGCGGTCATTTTGCCGCACACGCAAAAAGCGTTAACGTGGACTACAAAAGTTCGCGAGCATGGGCCTCTTAAGTCAAGCAGGGGCCGCGGGTCCGGCTTTGCCGGCCCGCAGGCGCAGCGGCCCCCTCGGGGGGCAGGGAGTTACGCGAAGCGAACGACCGTGGGGGCCAGTTTATTCAGCGCGAGCCTGAACAATGCTCGCGGCGGCTTGAAGCTGTTGGCGCACGTTACCTGCGAGTTGACGGAACGCGGGTTGCATGGCGGCTGACAAAGGAACAGTTTCGTTCAATTTGGCAATTGTCATGGGATCCTCGTGTTGACCATTGACCCGGAACTCAAAATGCAGGTGCGGGCCCGTGGCCCAGCCAGTCGCGCCGACCGCGCCCAGAACTTGTCCCTGGCTGACGCTTTGGCCCTTTTGCACACCGATGCGGCTCAGGTGGGCATACACGGTTGTGTGGTTGTTGCGGTGCTTGATAAAAACCACATTGCCAAACCCGCCTTGCACGCCGGCAAACTCCACGACACCGTCGCCTACGCTGCGAACCGGCGTGCCTGTTGGTGCCGCATAGTCAACGCCAAGGTGGGCGCGCCAGGTTTGCAAGATGGGGTGAAAACGCATCTTGAAGCCGCTGCTGACGCGTGAAAACTCCATGGGTGATGCAAGGTAAGCGCGGCGCAGGCTTTGTCCGTCCAGGGTGTAGTAGCCGCCCTTGGCAACGCCAGTGGCGCCTGCCGCTGCAGGGTCGCTGAACCACATGGCTTGCAAGGTCTTGCCGTTGTTGACAAATTCAGCGCTTAAGACCTTGCCGGTGCGAAGTACTTCACCGTCGGCTTCCAGCGTCTCATAGACCACGTTGAAGCGATCGCCTTTGCGCAGCGCGCGGTGAAAGTCTATGTCGCCGGAGAATATTTCTGCAATTTGAACGGCTACGGCGTCGGGGACGCCCGCCTCGTCCGTGGCAGCAAACAACGAGGTTCGAACCATGCCGCTGGCCAGCTGGGTGGAACGGGTAAAGGGTGCTGTTTCAAGGCGGGATGTAAAGGTGTTTCCTTCGCCGCGCTCAACCACCAGCCGTGTGAACCTGGTTTCGTCATCGGTGCTCCAGCGAACCGAGAGCTTGAGCAGCTGATTGGTGTCAGTCGCTTCGACCATCACGTTTTTCCCCGGGCGGCCCGTCAGGGACAAGTGAGCCTGGGTGTCGCTGCGCAAAAAAGATGCTGCGGCTGTGTCGTCGATGTTCAGGCGACGCAGCAAGGTGTCGGCTGTATCGCTGCTACGCGTGCTTTCAGTGCGAAACAGCTTGAAGCGGAAATCGTCAAGGGCTTCAATTTGCCCTTCGGTGGGCAGCGGTTGCACGGCTTCCAGTACTTGACGCACGGGCAACAGGGCTGCATCAGGCGCCAGTGGCGCGACGCCGAAGGCGGTGACCCCGGTACCGAGCAAAAGAACGGCAAGGCTGCTGGTCACCCGTTTCGGATGTTGGCGCAGGGAGTGGACGATGGGAAGAAGAAAGCGGGAGAAAATAGACAGGCGCAAAACGGAAAATTCCTAACTGGATGCATCCGGCCGCGTTAACGCGCTGGACTGCGATATAAGGACATCGGCGACCGGCCCCATACTTGGTTGGTGGGGTCTAGGGACGCCGGACTCAAAAAGCTCACCCTTATCAGCAAATTACGGGCCACTTAAAATAGGCGGCTGATGTAGGAGAGGAGCCAGTATATCTGTCGGAGAAATACCCGACCTATGAAAAACCCTTATGAATCAAGAGCTTGTTACAAATATTCCGATGTCTGACAGTGTAAGTCAGGCGCTTGCCGTTTCCCTGCGCGGTTGTGAAGAGTTACTTCCTCAGGACGAATGGGTCAAAAAACTGGCTCGCTCGGAGGCCACCGGTCAGCCGCTGCGCATCAAATTGGGGCTGGACCCCACCGCACCTGACATTCATGTCGGCCATACCGTGGTGTTAAACAAAATGCGCCAGTTGCAGGATTTGGGGCATACGGTGATTTTCCTGATTGGCGACTTTACTTCCCTGATCGGCGACCCGTCCGGGCGCAACACCACCCGCCCACCCCTGACGCGCGAGCAGATCAAGGCGAACGCGGAGACCTATTACAAACAGGCTTCGCTGGTACTGGACCCGGCCAGAACTGAGATTCGTTACAACAGCGAGTGGAGCGACCCACTGGGGGCCCGCGGAATGATCGAGCTGGCCGCCAAATACAACGTCGCCCGAATGATGGAGCGCGATGACTTTTCGAAGCGCTTCAAGGCGGGGCAGTCCATCAGCGTGCATGAGTTTCTCTACCCGTTGATGCAGGGGTATGACTCGGTCGCGCTGAAATCCGATCTGGAGCTGGGCGGCACCGACCAGAAATTCAACCTGTTGGTCGGTCGGCATCTTCAGGCCGAGTATGGCCAGGAGCCGCAATGCATTTTGACCATGCCACTGCTCGAGGGGCTGGACGGCGTGGAAAAAATGTCCAAGAGCAAGAACAACTACATCGGCATTTCAGAAGATGCCAACACCATGTTTGCCAAGGTGTTGTCGATCTCCGATGTGTTGATGTGGAAGTGGTACACCCTGCTGAGCTTTCAGAGCGAGGCAGACATTGCCGCGCTGAAAAAAGAGGTCGAGGGCGGACGAAACCCCAAGGACGCCAAGGTGATGCTCGCTAAAGAGATCACGGCCCGATTCCATTCGATTGCCGCGGCCGATACGGCCGAACAGGATTTCATCAACCGCAGCAAAGGCGGTGTGCCCGACGAGATTGCTGAAGTGACCCTAGACGGTGCTCCCCTGGGAATTGCCGCCCTGCTCAAAATGGCCGGACTGGCCACTTCGACCGGCGACGGCAACCGGCTGATCGAAGGCGGCGGTGTGCGCGTGGACTCCAGCGTCGTCAGCGACAAGTCGCTCAAGCTGGGCGCGGGGACCTATGTGGTGCAGGTTGGCAAACGCAAATTTGCGCGTGTGACGCTTAGTTAGCGGGAGTGGCTTTTTTGTACATGAGTTGTACAATGTGGCCATGATCACCAACATTGATATCGACGAAAACACCGTGGCCGAGGCCATGAAGCTGTCTGGTGCAAAGACCAAGCGCGAGGTGGTGGATCGCGCCTTGCGCGAGATGGTGGCGCGGGCCAAGCGACCCTCCATCCGGGAGTTGTTTGGTATCGGCGGCGTTGATCCTGACTATGACCCCAAAGCCCCGTGGGCCAGAGGGGAGGAGGTAGGGCAGTTTCGTGTGGAGCAAGCAAGAGCCGTTTACGCGGTGAAAGCGCCTGCGTCCAAAGCGCCCAAAACGCCCACAGCGGAAAAGAAGGTGGCTAAGGCAGAAGTTGCCGGCAAGCCTAAAAGCAGCTCTGGCGCAAGCAGAAAGCGCTGATGTTGTTGATCGACTCGTCGGTCTGGATCGACTGGTTGCGTGGTGCGGATACCGATGCCGTGCGCTTTGTTCAAGACCGGCAAAGCAGTGAAGAACTCGCGCTGACACAGATGGTCTACCTGGAGGTACTGCAGGGCATCAATACTGAACGGCAATTTGTTGCGACCCAACGTGTGCTGGGTGCCCAAACCATGCTGCAGCCTCTGGACGCGCTGGCTACCTTCGAAGCTGCAGCGCAGCTATACCGCCGCGCGCGCCGTGCGGGCCTCACCATTCGCAAATCGACCGACTGCCTGATCGCGTCCATCGCCCTGGAATATGACGCTCTGCTGGTCCACAATGACCGCGATTTTCTCGCACTGGCACAAGTGGAGCCCCGTTTGCTGGTTTATCCGGGCAAGCCGATTGCCCCTCACTGAAGGTTGGGGGGCGACCGGGTCGGCTCTATTTGGCGCCGGCTTTTTCGAGCATCTTGACCATGGCGGCGTAGCCGCGCGATCTGGCCAGTTGCAGCGGCGTGTTGCCTTGGCGGTCGGCAAGCTGCAGGTTGGCGCCAGCGGTGATCAGGGCCTGCAGCGTGTTCTGATGCCGCAAGCCGCCGTCGCCCAGTACCACCGCTTCGATGGCTGCCGTCCAGTGCAGGTTGTTGACATGGTCCAGCGGCGCGCCGGCTGCGATCAACTGCCTGACCACGCCGTCGTGGCCCAGATGCGCCGCGGCGATGAGCGCGGTGCCGTCATAACGACTGGTCACCTGCTTCGCACTCGCCCCCATGGCCAGCAGGGTGCGCAGCGTCTCTTCGTCGTCGGCTACCGAAACGATGGTCACAGCGTCGTAGCGGTCCTTGTCCAGCAGGTTGATGTTGGCGCCCGCTTTGACGAGTGCGCGTATCGCCTCGCGCTGCCGGGCGAAGGCCGCCACATGGATTGGCGTGCGGCCATTGCCGTCCCGTGTGTCCAGGGACGTTCCCAGCGCCAGTTGGGTGATGCGTTTGACATCACCCGCGTGCGCGGCAGCGTGCAGGCCGGTGTAGGCAGCGATTTCCTGCGCGCCGGGCGCGGTCTGCGCCGCAGCGGGGATGATCGACAACCCGCCGATACCGCAGGCTGCGCCCAGCAGCAGGGTCAACAAGGAAGGTGAAAGGCGGGTGTACATCGTGGTTCTCCTGATGGCTGAGGGTGATTACTTGAGCTGGTCCTTGACCTTGTCCAGCGCTACCATGGCACATTGCTCGTCCAGATGGCCACCGGGTGCACCGCCTACGCCGACCGCGCCTATCACCTCGCTGCCGGCTTTCACCGGCACGCCACCACCCAGCAGCAGAAAGCCGGGAATGTGGACGAGGTTGGCTGCGGCAGGGTTTTTCTGCGCACCGTCCATCATGGCCAGGGTGGTGTTTTTGGCCGACGCTGAGGTGAAAGCCTTTTGCAGGCTGGCGCCCAGAGTGTGCGGTCCGGCGTTATCGGCGCGCTGCACGGCGCGCACACTGCCAGCGCGGTCCACCACGGTGACACCCACAGCGTAGCCGTTGGCCGCGCAGGCTGCAACGGTGGCCGCGGCAATCTGGTTGGCCAGCTCAAGTGACATGTTTTTCTCGGTGCGCACGCCCTGGGCGGACGCTGCGGCGGCAAAGAGGGACAGGCAGATGGCGGAAGCCTTGACGAATGTGTTGCGCATGGTGTGTTCTCCTGAATGTTGCGACGGTTCAATCAACCGTGGAAGAACTTTAAAAAAACGCTGTGCTTGCCGCTATTCGTAGCGCTACGCGCGGGCCTCCGTAGTTTTACGGAGCGGGTTTGCCGGGCGACTTTCAGGGCGTGGCTTCGACCAGTGCGGCGTAGTGCCTGATCAACTGCGCCAGCGAGTCGGACTCAAGTTTGGCGAACAGGTTGGCGCGGTGGGTTTCCACCGTGCGCGGCGAGACATCGAGCGCGCGGCCAATCTCCTTGTTGGTCAGGCCGGAAACGATCAGGCCCAGCACTTCGCGTTCGCGCGCGGACAGCTGCGCATAACGCTCCTGCGCGTGACGGTCAGCCTGCGTGCGCTCGCGCGACTTCACATGCTGACGCACCGCGTTCTGCAACGCTTCCAGCAAGCCCTGGTCATCGACCGGTTTCTCCAGGAACTCGGCAGCACCTGCCTTGAAGGCGCGGCGGCACATCTCCACCGTGCCGTGCCCGGTCAGCATGATCACGGGCTGGTCAACGCCCTGAGCCACCAGGGTGTCCAGCACGGTCAGGCCGCTGATGCCGGGCATGCGCACATCCAGCACGATGGCGCCTATGGTCTGACGGTCAAACCCGGCCATGAAGGCCTGCGGGTCCGGCCAGGCCTGCACGCGCAGGCCCACCGTGCTGATCAGCAAGGCAAGACCGCTGCGCACTGCCGCGTCGTCGTCGATCAGGTGAATCAGCGGCGATAGCGTGGCGCCCGGTCCGACCGTGTTCATGGCTGGCCTTGTGAGTTGCTGCTTGCCAGAGGCAACGCCAGGCGGAACTCGGCGCCGCGCGGTGCATGCTGCCCGGCTTTGAGACTGCCGCCCATGCCGGTGGCCAGCGTTTCGCACAGACTCAGGCCCAGCCCCAAGCCCGCTTCGCGCGTGGTGAAAAAAGGCTCGAAGATGCGCGCCAGCACCTCATCGGTCATGCCCGTTCCGCTGTCGGTAACGGTGAAAGTCCCCAGCCCGGCTTGTACATGCACGGCCAGCGTCAACTGGCGCTCCCTGGCGGGGACCTGCTCCAGCGCCTGCAAGGCATTCATCAGCAGGTTGTGGATGATCTGCTCCAGGGCCACCGGCTCGGCTAGCACGGTGACAGCATGGTTGGGCGTCTCAACCTGCGGCACCACCGCGCGCCGGCTCAATTCCGGCTCCAGCAGGTACAGCGCGTTCTGCACCGCCTGTTGCAGCTCGACTGCCTGCAGTTGCGCGGCCAGGTCGGGACGTTCCACGGCGCGCCGCAGCCGGCCCACCACGGCTGCGGCGCGGCGTGCCTGTTCGACCGCCTGCGCCATGGCGCCGCGGATCACCGGCATGTCGGGCAGGTCCTCATCCAGCAGGCGTACCGATGCCTGGGTATTGGCCAGCAATGCGGTCAGCGGCTGATTCAGCTCGTGGGCCATGCCAGCGGCCAGTTCGCCCAGGGTGTTCAGTCGCGCTACCTGCCCCAGCCGCAGCAGCTCTTCAGCGCGGCGACGGGCCGCGTGCTGGCGCAACCAGGCCAGCCAGCCGGCCAGCACGGCCGCCACCAGGGCCGCCCAAGTCAGCATCCAGGCCCACGGCAATTCGGACCAGCTGACCTGGCGTGATGCAACGACGTCGAAGGGCTGGCTGTCCGCGGCCAGGTGCTTGCGAAAGTCAAAGCGCCAGCCGCCTTGACCCAACCGACCCGGCTGAACAACCCACTCCTGGCCTTCATGTGCCAGCACCACGCGCACCGGGCTGGTCTCCGGCGCCATTGGCCATTCGCTCCAGGGCACCACAGCGCGCAGGTCCATCTGCAGCGCAAAACTGGCGGGTTCAGCCGCCAGCACCAGCAGGTAGCGGCCGCGGGCAAAGTCAACACCGGCCAGGGCAGGGCGGCGAAGTGCGCGTGACACGGTCTCTGCAACGCGCAGGCGCTCATCCGGCCAGACAGCGCCTGCGTCGCGCCGCTGCACTGACAGGATTTGTGGATAGAGCGAACCGAGGCGCTGCTCGGGCCGGGACGCGTCGGCCGCGGTTTGCAGCAGCGCCAGCGTGGCCACCACGGCATCATGTTGCACCACACGTTGACTCAGCAGGCGGTGAGCGATACGCGCGTCGGTTTCAAAGGCGTCGCGCTGTTGCGCCAGTTCGATGCGCGCCAGCAGCAGACAACCCAACGCCGTGATCAGGCCCCAGAGCAGGAGTCCGATCCAGCGGTGTTGTTGCGCTTTGAGCATCGCTGCATTTTTGCATAACGATGCCGGGCATCGGGGACAATTGCATGATGAAGTTGCCCACACTGCAGTCATTGACACCCCAACGCCTGCTGCTGGCTTCAGTGGCCGTGGCACTGGTCACCATCGTGCTCAAGACCGGGGCCTGGTACATCACCGACTCGGTCGGCCTGCTGGCCGATGCCATGGAGTCCTTTGTCAATCTGGCCAGTGCAATTTTCGGGCTGGTCATGGTCACCATTGCACAGCGGCCGGCTGATGACGACCATCCCTATGGCCATCACAAGGCCGAGTATTTCTCTTCAGGGTTTGAGGGGGTGCTGATCATCGCTGCGGCGCTTGCCATCATCTGGGCGGCGGGGCACCGGATTTTCGATCCGCAACCGCTGCAGCAGGTTGGCTGGGGCCTGGCCCTGTCGGTGATCAGCTCGGGTTTGAACGGGCTGCTCGCCTGGTTCATGTTTCGCTCGGCCAAGGTCCACCGTTCGATTGCGCTGGAGGCCGATGCCCGCCATCTGGTCACCGATGTCTGGACCTCGGCCGGCGTGGTGGTCGGCATAACGGCGGTGTCGCTGACCGGCTGGCTGTGGCTGGACGCCCTGGTGGCCATCGGGGTGGCACTCAACATCCTTTGGGAAGGTTTCCGGCTGATGTGGCGTTCATCCCAGGGCCTGATGGACGAAGCGGTGGAGCCCGAAGTGCTGGCCGACATCCACAAAACCCTGGCCGGTTTCGATCACGCCACCATCCGTTTTGACCACCTGAGCACGCGCCGGTCGGGTCAGCGTCGTTTTGTCGATCTGCACATGCACATGCCGGGTAGCTGGTCGCTGGGCCGGGCGGCGGCCTTGCGCACCAGCGTCGAGCAGGCCCTCATGAGCGCCGTGCCCGGCCTGCGCGCCACCATCCAGCTGCTGCCGTCTGACGTGGAAGCACATTTTGACGATGAGAGGGATTTGATTTGATCAGCGTGATTCAGCGCGTCAGCCAGGCGCGTGTGGTGGTGGACGGCGAGGTGATCGGCGAGATCGGCGCCGGCTTGCTGGTGCTGCTGTGTGCCGAGCGTGGAGACAGCGATGCGCAGGCCGACAAGCTGCTTTCAAAAATTCTCAAGTTACGGATTTTTGCCGATCAGGCGGGCAAGATGAACCACAACGTGCAGGACGTGAACGGCGGTTTGTTGGTCGTCAGCCAGTTCACGCTGGCGGCCGACGTGACGGGCGGCAACCGGCCCAGCTTCACGGGTGCAGCGGCGCCCGATGAAGGGCGTCGGCTTTACGACTACTTTGTGGCGCAGGCGCGGGCCCTGCATCCCATCGTCCAGACCGGACAGTTTGCTGCAGACATGCAGGTGCATCTGGTGAACGACGGACCGGTGACGATTCCGCTGCAAATCCGTCAGGCCGATCAGGCATAGGGGTTCTTGATCCCCAAGCCGGCCAGAATTTCAATCTCCCTCGCTTCCATCGCGTCGGCATCTGTCGGACTGGTCTCATGGTCCCAGCCCTGCGCGTGCAAGGTGCCGTGCACCAGCAGGTGGGCATAGTGGGCTTGCAGCGTCTTTTTGTTCTCGCGCGCTTCCTTGGCAATCACCGGCGCGCACAGCACCAGATCGGCGGTGACCAGGGGGCCAGCGCAATAGTCAAAAGTCAGCACATTGGTGGCGTAGTTTTTTTGCCGGTAGCTTTGGTTCAGCGCCTGACCTTCTTCGGCATCGACGATACGCACCGTCAGCTCCGCATCGCTGTCCAGCGCATGGCGTATCCAGCGCGCCACGCTGTGCCGCGGCAGAGCGGCGCGGTGGCGCTTGGCGTCCTGGATGTCGCCAAACTGCAGCGACAAGCTTAGTTTCTTAAGAGCCATTTCTGCTTTTGGTCCGTGTCGGGCGTGCGACCGGTGCAAGCGGTTCCTCACCGTCTGCCGCGGGGCTTTTGTAGCCGTCATAGGCATCAACAATACGCGCGACCAGCGGGTGCCGCACCACGTCGGCACTGGTCAACCTTGTAATCGCAATGCCCTTGACGCGTTTGAGCACGCGCTCGGCATCCACCAGACCGCTGAGTTGCGTACGCGGCAAATCGACCTGGCTGATATCTCCGGTGATCACCGCCTTGGCGCCAAAGCCTATGCGGGTTAAAAACATTTTCATCTGTTCGGGCGTGGTGTTTTGCGCCTCATCCAGAATCACAAACGCGTGGTTCAGCGTGCGGCCACGCATAAAGGCCAGCGGCGCAATTTCGATCTGCTGGCGCTCAAACGCTTTTTGCACGCGCTCAAAACCCATCAGCTCATACAGCGCGTCGTAAAGCGGGCGCAAATACGGGTCCACCTTCTGGTTCAAATCGCCAGGCAGAAAACCCAGGCGCTCGCCGGCTTCGACGGCCGGGCGCGTCAGCACGATGCGTTGCACCGCGCTGCGCTCCAGCGCATCCACCGCGCAGGCCACGGCCAAGTAGGTTTTGCCGGTGCCGGCCGGGCCGATGCCGAAGGTGATGTCGTGCGTGGCGATGTTGTCCAGGTACACGCCCTGGTTGGTCGTGCGGGCGCGCAAATCAGCGCGCCGGGTGGACAGTGCCGTGCTGCCGTCGGGCGCCTTGCTGAGCGCGGTGTCACCGGCCAGCATCAGTTGCACAGTTTCTTCAGGGATGGGCCTCTGCGCCATTTCATACAGCGCCTGCAGCACTTCGAGCGCCTGCTGGGCCTTGGCCTTGGGGCCGTCTATCTTGAACTGCTCAAAGCGATGCGCAATCGTCACTTGCAAAGCCGCCTCGATGGTGCGTATGTGTGAATCCATGGGCCCGCACAGGTTGCCCATGCGGGTGTTGTTAGGCGGCGTGAAGGTGTGACGGAGGATCAAAGGCTTGCTTTCCAGGTGATGTGCAGGCAGATGGGTGATTGTCCCCCGATATTCAAGTCAGGCGCACTGATAAGATTTGCCCATGATTGGACGAACATGATAGGAAGAATACAAGGCCTGCTGGCTGAAAAGAACCCCCCGGAACTGCTGGTGGACTGCAACGGCGTGGGTTACGAGGTGATGGTGCCCATGAGCACCTTCTACAACCTCCCCGGCCTGGGTGAAAAAGTGTCGCTGCTCACGCA
>JBKJIV010000149.1:0-2743 GCA_046598365.1 Polaromonas sp.
AGGGCGGCGGGCACCACGTTTTTGACGCCAAGGCGGGTCAATGTCTCGCCGATGAAGGACGACTCGCCAGCCGCATACGGCCCGCGACTGACTTCAAAATACACGCGCGAGCGCTTGGCCTGCAGCGACAGCGACTGGGCCGCGGCCGACACGCTGGTATCAATAACGCGCCACAGGCGGTCTGCGCCCTGCTCGTCGGGAATCTCCAGCAGTTGGCCTATTTTCTTCAGCACGCGGCGCACATCGGCATGGCTCTTGGGCTCCAGCGCCACCACCTTGATGCCCAGCGACTCCAGCCGCTGGCTGGCGCGCGAGGAAGTGGCCAACACCACCACGTCTGGCTTGAGCGCGACGATGCCCTCGATGTTCGGGTCCAGCCCGCCGCCCAACAAGGGCAGGCGTTTGACACTGACGGGGAAATTCGAATATCGGTCAACGCCGATCAGCCGATGGCACTGCTCCATCGCGCAAATGCTTTCAGTCAAAGAGGGCAACAGACTGACAATGCGCTGCGGGCTTTGCGCTAAGGTGACAGTCACGCCCCGGTCATCGGTGAGTTGCAGGGCTTGGGCAGAGGGCCAGCAGACTAGGCCGGCCAGCAGCAAAAATACCAAGCGTGTCATGCCGGCCCTTTCAAGGCCAGCGGCAAACCGGCGGCCATAAAAGTCACGCGCTCACAAGCCCGCGCCACCTCCTGATTCAGCCAGCCCAAAGCATCTACAAATGCCCGCGTCTCGCGGCCCATGGGTATCACGCCCAGCCCGATCTCATTACCGACCAGAACCAGTGGACCCGTGGCGTCCGCAATTGCTATTGACACAGCAGCAAACTGTTTCCGAGGATCAGCGTCAAGCTGCCGTTTTTGATCCGAATCCACTGCGGGCATCATCAAATTGGTCAGCCACAGGGTCAGGCAATCCACTACAACCAGCGTGTCGGCGCGGCAGTGCTGCTTGATGGCCTGGGCCAGTTCGTGCGGTTCTTCCATGGTCGTCATGCCGGGCACGCGTTCAGCGCGGTCCTGCTGGTGGCGCACGATGCGTTCGCGCATCTCGTCGTCCCAAGGCTGCGCGGTGGCAATCATCACGGCCTTGTGGTCAGGCGAGGCGTCCAGCCATTGCCGGGCAATGAGCTCGGCGCGGCGCGACTTGCCGCTTCGCTGGCCGCCAAGGATGAATTCGCTACGCACCACCTCAGTCATGTTGCCGACTCCAGTTCATGATGATGCGGTGAATTTGCTCGACCCCATCGGTCAAGGCGGCTGGTCCCGGCTGCAAAATTTCTGCCGACTTGATTTCGAACACTTGCCTGTTTTTGACAGCGCCGACTTCTTCCCAACCGGACCGCGCCACCACATGGTCGGGACGGAATTTGCGCCCGCACCAGGAGCCAAAAATAATGTCTGGGTTGCGCCGCACGATCTCGCCACCGTCGGCAATGATGCGGTCCTTGCCCATGGGCTGCGACGCCAGTTCCGGGAAGCAGTCATCACCACCAGCAATACCCATCAGCTCCGACACCCAGGCAATCGCGCTGATGTGCGGGTCGTACCACTCTTCAAAAAACACGCGCGGGCGCCGCTTCAGACTGGCGGCCGCCTTTTCAATATCGAGCAAGCGCTGCTGCATACACTGCATCAGCAATCGTCCACGCGCCTCCTGCCCCACCATGGCGGCCAGCTGGTACATCATCGAGAAAATCTCGGCCACGCTGCGCTGGTTGAAGATGGTGACCTGTATGCCTTTTTTGACCAATTGAGAGGCAATGTCGGCCTGCAGGTCGGAAAAACCAATCGCACAGTCGGGCTTCAAATCAACGATCTTGTCAATCTTGGCGTTCAGAAATGCGCTGACCTTGGGCTTTTCCTCGCGCGCTCGCGGTGGCCGCACGGTATAGCCTGAGATGCCGACAATACGCCTCTCTTCACCAAGCATGTACAACCACTCGGTAGGCTCTTCGGTCAGGCAAACGATGCGCTGCGGGCCATAGGAAGAACTGTCCTGGCTTGCGGCCAGTGCCCGCCAGTCGCTGGTTCTTTCAGTCATGGCTGTTCCCGGCAAAAAAGCCGGGCGGTCACTTGTGGGTTGGACGCGAACCAGGCATGAAAATAGCTGGCGCGCACTGATCCCGATACATACAGCGCCTCGCCCTCACCACGCAGCTTGCGCCCCGGTGCCGCCAAGGTACGCGCTGCAGGTCGCAAAGTTGTTTCGCAGGTGGAGTAATGAAAAGCATGTCCACGCAAAGTACCACCGTCCACCGCCAGCTGCTGCGGGCCAAGTCCGGCCAGCCGCTTTTGCATGCTCACGCCGCCGGGCAAGACGCCCCACATCGGGTGGCTAATGCCATCCACGGTCGTCAATTGATCAAACAAGGCCATCATGCCGCCGCACTCGGCCCAGACTGGTTTGCCGGCACGCACATGGTTTGCGATGGCGGTCTTCATGGGGCGGTTGTCGGCCAAAGTGTGGGCATGCAGTTCGGGGTAGCCGCCTGGAAGCCAGAGCGCATCACACTCGGGCAAAGCCGCGTCGGCCAGCGGTGAAAAAAATACCAGCTGCGCGCCGAGTTCGCGCAAGCAATCAAGATTGGCGGCGTAGATAAAGCAGAAGGCCGCGTCTCGTGCAACCGCAATGGTTTGCCCTTGCAGGGCAGGCACAGGAAACACTTCGCGCGGTGACTCAGAGGCCTCGAACGAAACATCCCAGGCCTGCAAATCATCAGCGCCCATTTGCCCCAGCCT
>JBKJIV010000173.1:0-30095 GCA_046598365.1 Polaromonas sp.
CTTTATGGCCATCAATTGCCGGCCCGCGTGGTCAACTTGACCGGCGCATGCACCTTGCCCACTGTGTTGATTTCTCGTTGAAACTTCCGTCCTTCACTAAATTTGGCAATCTATCAAACTATCGTGCAACCTTTGCTTGCCGCTGCCCACACCAGACCCCTGCCAGCGCGAGCAATCCGCCAACCGCGTGATAGGAATAAAGCTTTTCGCCCAGAAGTGTCGAGGCAGCCAATGCCACGAAGAGTGGCAACAGGTTCATGAACAGACTGGCCCGTGCAGGGCCTAGTAGCTTGATGCCATTCATCCAGAAAAACGGGGCGCCAATGGAAGCAGGAATGCCAGCGTACAAAATCAATGGGATGTTCAGTGCGGTGATAGACAAGCTCGGCGCAAGCCACCAGAACGGCAAAATCACCAGAATGCCAAAACCGATCTGAACGTAGAGCTGTTGCCAGGTTGACAGCGGCACAGCCCAACGTTTAAGCAGTACGCCGTAGAGTGCGTTGGAGGCAACCGCCATCAGCATTAATACGTCACCCCAATGTACTGCGCCGTGCAGTAATTCACCGGGATGACCCTGTGTGCTGAGAAACAATAAACCAAGCAGCGACAGTGCCGCTCCGCCCACGCGCGACGCAGTCAATTTTTCACCCGCAAAAAGGCTGGCCAACAGTGCCGACATCAAAGGCATCAATGCCACAACAATCCCCATATTGATCGCAGAGGTGGATTTCGCAGCCTGATAGGCCAGCCCTTGGTACATGCCCATACCTAGCAGTCCCAAAAATGCCAGTTTGGGCCAGTGCGCAACAACGATGGCACGCTGTCGCCAAACGCTGCGCAACATGAACGGGCTTAAGACCAGCCCGGCCAATAGCCAGCGATAAAAGGTAATGGCTGCGGGTTCGATCACCACTGCAGCAGCTTTAGTGACCAAGGTGTTGCCAGTCCAAATCAGGACGGCCAGTAACGGATAGATGGAAAAGTTTGCCGTAGATATCGGCTGTAACGTTTGCGTGTTTGCTTGCATGGCTTAGTCCAGATGAATCGATGTTTCGAGATAGCTCATCGTGCGATCCATCAACCATTGTGTAAAGTGACATAATCGCAATTAACCAGTGCACCGAACGCACTGGTAGGAGATGTGGTGATGAAAACTCCTGCTTTCAGTCATCTCGATTTCAATTTGTTGCTGGATCTGGATGCCCTGCTGCGTGAAGGTAGCGTTGTGGGTGCGGCGCGTATCCGGTATTTGAGTGCGCCGGCGATGAGCCGTCGCTTGGCACGATTACGCGAAGCCATTGGCGACCCTTTGTTCGTCCCCGCAGGACGCGGTCTGGTGCCAACGCAGCGTGCATTGGACTTGAGTGGCCGAGTGCAAGCAGCGATTAAAGAGGTGCGGGGCGTTTTTACCCCCCAAGAGGTCGATTTCTCCCGCCTCGAACGCACGCTCACTTTACGTACAAACGATGGCTTTGCAGGCACGTGGGCGACCAGACTGATCGCTTCCTTGACCGCCGAAGCGCCGGGTATATCGCTGCAATTCATCCCCCATACCGACAAGAATATTGACGCCCTGCGTAGCGGTGTCATCGATCTGGATATTGGCGTGCTGAGAACGGTAGAGCCTGAGATACACAGCGAGCAGCTATTCCAGGCAGCTTTTGTAGGCGTCGTTAGAGAAAATCACCCTCTGCTCAGCACGAAAAAGAGAAAGCGTAGCGCAGAGGTCAGTGCGCAAGATTTTGTAGCCTGGCCGCACATTGCCACCTCGCCCAGCGGCATGGCCAATGGGCGCCTAGACGTGGCGTTAAAAGAGCTGGGTTTGCGCCGCCGTGTTGCTATTGTCGCGCCAGGCTTTCAGTCAGCTTTGGTGATGGCCGCAACGTCTGACTTCATGGCGGTCATGCCAGAGCCTTTCGTGCGTTGGGCCATGGCGCACCATTACTTGCACATTTTCAAACTGCCGGTCGCCATACCTCGTGTGGAAGTTTCACAAAGCTGGCATGTGCGCCACCATGCCGATCCAGTACATCGTTGGCTGCGCGTTCACGTGCGTGCAGTGTGCAATTTGAACGTGCAGAAAGTTTGTGCTTAGAGGGCGTTAGTGCTGTTGATAGGGTACGGGAGCCGAATGGTGCCAAATGGCCGGGTGTGTGAATTCATAGCCAGGGATTAACTGTTTACTCTCGGTCAGAAGTGGGCCTAGCGGAAATTGACACTAACGTCAGCACCATTGAATGAGGCCGCCTCATCGGAAATTTTCTGATTTTGACGGTATCAACACCAGCGACGATGTTCCGCGATTCCGAACGTCAGATCGCGGGCAGCTTGCCAACCCCCTTTAGGGATTTACAACTTTTCCCGTCGGCGTCGCGGCGAAATATCCCATTGCGGCCTCGACCCCACTTGCGGCCAGCGGCACACCAGTGATTTGAAAGCCCATTTCCACGCCCGCCAGCGCAGCCATCAAGGTCAGGTCGTTGCAATCACCCAGATGCCCGATACGGAACATGCGACCCTTGACCTTTCCAAGGCCGGCCCCGAGCGAGAGATCGAACCTATCGTGAATGGTCTTGCGCAGCGCGTCCGCATCGAAACCCTGAGGTGTAACGATGCCGGTCAGCACGGGCGAATAGACCGATATGTCTGCACACTGAATCTCAAGGCCCCACGCCTGCACCGCGGATCGGACGCCCTCGGCCCAACGCTGATGCCGCGCAAAAACCACCGGGAGACCTTCCTCGAGCAGCATGTCCAGGGCCTCGCTCAAGCCGTAGAGCAAATTGGTATTGGGCGTGTAGGGCCAATATCCGGTTCTATTCATCTCGATGATTTCATCCCAGGCCCAGAACGCCTTGGTCAGCTTGGCTGACTTGGCCGTCTCAAGTGCCTTGGGCGAGACGGCATTGAAGCTGATCCCGGGTGGCAACATCAGGCCCTTCTGGGACCCACTGATCGTCACATCTACACCCCATTCGTCGTGCCGATAGTCAGCGCTGGCCAACCCGGATATCGTGTCGACCAGCAACAGTGCCGGATGCCCGGCCGTATCGATGGCACGCCGCACGGCGGCAATGTCGGACGTCACGCCGGTGGAGGTTTCGTTGTGCACGACACAAACGGCCTTGATACGTTGCGCCTTGTCCTCACGCAGCCGCTTCTCGATCATGTCCGCATTCACTCCGTGACGCCAGCTGCGGGGCAGACCAGTCGCTTCGTCAGTACCGGCGAGCGCAAGAAACTCGGGCTCCAGCCCAAGCCTCAGGGCCATCTTGTGCCACAAGGAGGCAAAGTGCCCCGTCTCGAACATCAATACGGCGTCACCCGGACTGGCAATATTGACTAGCGCGGCTTCCCAAGCACCGGTGCCCGACGCGGGATAAATCACCACCGGATGGGTGGTCTGGAAGACCTGCTGCAATCCTGAAATGACCTTCAGGCCCAGTGTGCCGAATTCTGGGCCCCGGTGATCAATGGTCGGCAAGCTGATTGCCCGCAGAATCCGGTCCGGTACCGGACTGGGTCCGGGGATTTGTAAAAAGTGTCGGCCACTGGCGTGTTTATTCAATGCAATCATTTGGGTCTCCGTATCATTCAATTAAGTAAGTCGTTCGGGGGTCGTCCGCACATGGGACTCAAGGGGCTAAAGTTGTATTGACGCTGCGCCGATGCTAGGAAATTCGGCGCGCACCAAGTCACCCGCTTGCGCATCCAGGATGCCGACCCAGGTTCCGGTCGTCACAACCGTGCCCGCTGCAACAAGTTCGCCATTGCGGGTCGCGTGGCGCAACCAGGCCATCAGGACATACGCGGGGTCGCCCATGGAATGGGTACCGCAGCGCTCGAGAATTGGTTCTGCACCAATCTGCACGCGGCAGACTTGTGCGCTCCAGTCGCGCGGCGCAAACGGCTGCCAGTCACCCAGCACCAAAGCCCCGTGCGATTGCAAGTCGGCCAGCTTGGCCAGCGCTGGCGCATTCAGGCCATCCTGCCACCGCGAATCGACTATTTCAATCGAGACACACATGGCATCAACGAGCGCGGTGGCCTGCTCCAGATCCAGTGCCCGCGCGCGGTCCGGCGTGACATCCTGACCCAGCCGCAGCGCGACCTCAGCTTCGACGCCGCGCAGCCGGAACGGCCAGTTTGACGCCGTCGCCGGGCTCTGCCACACGCCCTCGGGCGGCAGTGCTGCGTGGGTCATTACTGCGTCGCGCGAGGCACCCCCCGACTTCCAATAACGCGGCGCGCCGGCATTAAACCAGCCAAAACTTTGTGCCACGGCGTCTTGCGCCGCATATGCGCCAGCCGTATCCAAGGGGCAAGCAGCCGTCGCCGGTTGTGGCATGTATGTTTGCCGCGCAGCGACCAGACGGCGTGCGGTTTCATCCATCATCGGTTAGTCCTTCATTTGTTAGAGTGTGGTGTTCGACGGCGTGGGTCAGGCTCAGTCCTGCTTCAAAAGCCTGGCCGGGCGGCTCATAACTAATCAGCGCCCTCTTCACTATCAAACGCAAATCGGGGAGACCCTCTGACCTGGCATATCAGCCAGAGGAACATGGGCTCGCCTTTCGCCCTCTGCCTGTGGAAGAGGGCGGGAGTCAAGGTATGCGCCGCGCATACAGCTGCGTGGTTATCCAGACTCAACCATCCAGCCGCACATTCGCCTCCTTAGCAACCTTTGCCCACTTGGCGATTTCGCTGCGCACCAGCTCGGCGAACTTTTCGGGCGAGCCACCACCGTCTTCCACGCCGAAGGTCTCGAATTTTTCCCGCACATCGGGCATGGCCAGCACGGTGTTGATGTCTTTGTTCATCTTGGCGGCGATAGGGGCAGGCAGCTTGCCAGGCCCGGAAATGCCGTACCAATTGAAGGTCTCAAAACCGGGGAACCCCTGCTCCTGCATGGTCGGCACGTCCGGATAGGCCTTAACGCGCTTGCTGCGGGTCTGCGCCACTGCAATCACCCGGCCGCTCTTCACATGAGGTGTGGCGGCAGTCATGGTCTCAAAGCTGTACTGAATCTGGCCGCCGACCAGGTCCGTCAGCAGTGGCCCACTGCCCTTGTAGGGCACATGCAGCGCGTCCACCTTGGCGCGCAGCTTGAACAGTTCCAGCGCGAAATGTTGAGCCGTGCCCGGCCCTGCCGAACCGAAAGTGACGTGGCCAGGCTTCGCCTTACACAGGGCCACAATGTCTTTCACGGTCTTGGCCGGCTGCGAGGCGACGGTGATCAGCAGATTGGGCGTCAGGCCCAGGAGGGCCACCGGCACAAAGTCGCGTACCGGGTGGTAGCGCAGCTTGGGGAAAACGGCCGGTGCCAGCGCATGGCTGTTGATGGTGGTGAGTAGCAAGGTCGTGCCGTCGCTGGCCTGCTGGGCCACATATTCAGCGGCGAGCGTGCCGGAAGCGCCGGCCTTGTTTTCGATGACGACCGGCTGATTCCAGAGCGCACCCAGCTTCAGACTGACCACACGCGCTAGCGCGTCGGCGCCACCGCCCGGCGGAAAGCCGACCACGATTCGGATCGGACCGCTGGGCCAACTTTGCGCGAATAAACTGGGCGCTCCGAGCACGGCTGCGCTAGCGCCCGCGGACTGAATGAAATATCGTCTTTGCATGATGAGTCTCCAAAATATAAAGGGGTTTGCTGATGTCGCCTATGTCGTTAACGCGGGCCAACGACTGCTCCAGGGATCAGCCGCTTCGTAGGCGGCGCCAAGATCCAGCAACAACTCATCCTCCCCGTAGGCGCCTATGAGTTGCATGCCGATCGGCATTCCTTCAGCTGAAGGCCGACAGGGCACGGCCAAGCCGGGTAAACCGGCCGCGTTAACCCAGCCGGTGTAAATCGCATGGCCACGCGGGCCAACTTCCTGGCCGTCGATGTGGCTGGGGTATGCCCGGTCCACCGTCCACGGCAGCGCGGCAACGGAAGGCATCACGATGACATCCACCGCTGCGAAAAGTGCCACCGTATTTCGCCGCAACTGCGCGACGTGTTCCAAGATCTGCCACAGTCTGGCGGCGGGCAGGCGCCGCCCGCTGTCGGCCATGTCCCGGTATTTCTGTGAAGCCTGCGCTTCCCATTCAGGATGGGCTTCGAACATCCGAGCCAGTCCGATCTGACCGATCTGCGGCCAAGCCTCGCTAAAGAAGTCGAGATCCAGCGGCAGCGGCCCCGCGTCCACTTGGTGGCCCAACGCGGCGATCTGCCTGACCGCGCGGCCCACGCTGCTCGCCACCTGCGGGTCCAGCGGTGCGGCGCCAAGTCGCTCCACGTACAACACACGCAAGGGCCAAGCCCGCCGTGGCCGCGCTGCGGCCTGCGCAGCGGCGAGTGAAGACCGGTCAGTCGGCGCGGGGCCGCGCACCAAGTCGAACAGAAGCCGGGCATCCGCCACCGTGCGCGCGAGGGGACCAATCACTTCAAAGTCCAGCAACAGGCTGGGCAGCACATGTTGGCGCGGCACCGCGCTCAGGGAAGGCTTAAGACCGACCAAGCCAGCATGCGAGGCCGGCCGCCGGATGGACCCCCCACCGTCCTGTCCGATAGCGAGAGGCGCGATGCCACTGGCCACCGCGGCAACGGCACCGCCACTGGAGCCGCCGGGTGTCAGCAGCAGATCCCAGGGATTGCGGGTGACCCCGAACAGCGGGTTGTCGGTGTAACCCTCGAGGGCAAACTCGGGCACGTTCGTTTTGCCTATGATCAGTGCGCCGGCCGCACGCGCACGACTCACCGCGAACTCGTCGTGCTCGCTTAAGTAAGACTGAAGACCTCGCGTTCCCCAAGTCGTGGGCAGGTCGGCTGTGAACAGACTGTCCTTCACCGTGAGCGGAATGCCATCGAGCGCGGACAGTGGCTGTCCGCGTCCATGGCGCTCGGTGGAGGCCTTGGCTTCCTCCAGGAAACGGGCGTCACGCCGGGCAATCACCGCGTTCAGTTGTGGGTTAACCGCCTCCAGCCGGGCAAGACATGCCTCGGCAACTGCCAGCGGCGTGAGGGAGTGCTCGCGAAAGTGCTGCCCCAGTTTTACCGCGCTCAGGCGCCACAAATCGTTGTCGCTCATGGGTGTTTAGTCCTCACATGTGGGCCGGCAGCCAGGTCACGATCTGCGGCACCATCATGATCAGCAAGGTGAAGAGGATCATGATGATCGCGTAGGGCAGTGCACCCCATATTGCGTCTTCGATACCACCCTTGTCGGGCCTTATCCCGTGCACCACGAACAGATTCATTCCCACCGGCGGCGTGATCAGACCCAGTTCGCACATCAGCACGATGAAGATCCCGAACCAGATCGGGTCTACGCCGAGCGCGACAGCGATCGGGTAGGTAATCGGGATCGTCGCCACCTGCATCGACAGCACGTCCATGAACATGCCGAGAATCAGGTAGAACACGATCAGCGCCAAGATCAACCCAGTCGCCGACAGCCCGAGGCCCGCCACCCATTTGGTCATGGTCTCAGCCACGCCAGTCAGACTGATAGTCAGGTTGAGGATGAAGGCTGCCGTGATGATCAGCAGAATCATGCCGCTGACGCGGGCTGTGGAGATGAAACAGGTGCGCAGCAGCTCGCGACTCATCTTGCCCGACTGCACAACAAAGCCCAGCGCGGCAATGACACCCAAAGCGGCACTCTCGGTGGTGGTCGCGATGCCGAAATACAGGCTCCCCATCACAATGCCAAACACCACCAAAGGCGGCACTAGGTGCACGAGAGAACGCAGCTTCTCGGCCATCGGCACCTTAGGCTCGCGGATGGCGTTGCCTCTCATCAGTGCCGACACCGCGATGTACAGCATGAAGCAGCCTGTCAGCATCAGCCCGGGGATGATGCCGGCAATAAACAGCTTGCCGATCGAGTTGTTCGTCAGTGACCCGTAGACGATCATATTGACGCTGGGTGGAATCAGGATGCCCAAGGTACCGCCTGCCGCCAGCGAGCCGAGCGAGGCGCGCATCGGGTAACCGCGTTTCATCAGGGATGGCAGCGCCACCGTGCCAACGGTGGCCGCCGTCGCAACCGAAGAGCCCGAGGTGGCGGCAAACAAGGCACAGCTGCCGATATTGGTGTGCAGAAGTCCGCCCGGCAATCGCCCCAGCCAGGCCGACAAGGCGATGTACATGCGGTCAGCAATGCCCGAACGCAGCAACAGTTCACCTAAGAGAATAAACAACGGAATCGAGGTCAGCAGGTTCTCGTTGTGCACGCCCCAAACCACCGGTGCGATCGAGTTCATGAAGGGCAAACCGTATGCTGCGATGCCGCCGACAATGCCCACTGCCGCCATTGAGACAGCAATCGGAATGCCGACCAGCATCATGCCAAGCATCGCGGCGAATGCGATTCCAAATACTCCGACGCTCATGTTTGTGCTCCTTGTCCGGCGGCCTGTCGCTGGGCCAGGTCGTCCAGTTCTTCTTTCAGCTCTTCCTTGGCGCTCCTCGGGTGGAAGTCGTGGTTCAGCGTGTCAACCTGCTGGGTCACAAGCAGCCAGCTGGCACGCACCGCATAACCGATGGCCACCAGCGCGAAAATCACCAGTCCGGCGTACCAGACGGTCTGCGGCCAGATCATTGGCGTGGCCCAGGGGGTCTGCGCAGTGCTGCCGTACTCCAGGGTGTCGGTGATCACCTTAGTGGCGATCCAAGCCACGAAGGCACCAAAAGCGGCCAACGTGACGATGGAAAACCAGTTCAGAAAGGCTTGCAGGGCACGCGGAAACTTCCCGTGAAACACGTCCACGCGAATGTGGTTGCGCCCCATCAGCGCCAGACTGAAGGCGATGGTCGAACCGACGGCAAGCGCATAACCGCCCAGCTCGTCGGCGCCCTGCAAAGACACATTGAACACCTTGCGCGACACGGTTTCGACCGCGACGACACAGGCGAGCAACAGGAAGATGCCGCCAAACACCGTGGCCAACACGCTCTCGATATGGTCTTTCATGCCGCTTTCTCCACTTTTGGGGGCCACTTTTGGCAGCCCCGATTTCAATGTTGTGGCGCCATTCATTTCAGACCTAGCACCGGTGCGACAAGGGTTTGCCACTTCTGCGAGCAGCCCGGGTTAGATTTGTCACAGACCTCGGCCCAGACCGGAAGGGAAACCTTGGTCACAGCGCTGCGAACGAGTTCCCCGTCCGCCGGCGACACAGGCACGCTGACGAGTTTGAACTTCTTGCCGTTGATGCACGGGTCTTTGCCCGCATTGCAATTGAGCGCGTCCTGGAACAGCTCTTCCGAATACGTCCAAATTTCATTCGTCAGTCCGTCAAAAGCGCTCTTGAGCTTGACCTGCTGATCCGGCTTGAGCTGGTTCCAGGCTTTCAGCGAAATCGCATAACCGTTGAGCGCCATCTGAAAGCCCAGTGGCAGCTGGTGCGTGGTCACTTCGGGCCAACCGGCGGAGTTGGCTGAGCTAGGACCAGTGATGGCGCAATCGACCACACCGAGGGACAGCGACTGATGGGTGTCGGCAAACGAGACCGGTACCGGGGTCGCACCCACCAGCTCAATGAACTTAGCCAGGTTCTGGTCATAGACCCGGACCTTCATTCCCTTGATGTCCGCCAGCTTGCTGATCGGCTTTTTGCAGAACAGGATTTGCGGACCGAACGGCCACACACCCAACAATTTCACGTTGAACTGTTTTTGCAGCCGCTCGTCTGCCGTCTGGAAGTATGCGTTGGCCACTTTACGCCCGGTGGCGTAGTCAGGACTGGCGCCGACCAGGTCCAGACCGAGGATGGTGGGCTCGTCACGCGAGTTCTGCGACACGCGCAGAGACACGATGTCGAACAGTCCGGCCTTCATGACGCGCAACTGCTCGGTGTCCTTTATCCCCAACGTGTCTATCGGCTTGTAGTCGGCATCGATCGGCAGACCTGTACGCTGCGCGAAGTTCTCGAAGAAGGGCTGCTCCTTGTTCTTCTGGATCAGGCCGGTAGCCAGCGGCTGGCCGATGATTTTGAACTTCAAACGTTCTTGTGCCTGGGCCGGCGCGGCCCATAACGTGCAGCCCAGGGCCGCAGTGGCCAAAAGAGTTGAAATACGTTGACGAATAATCATGAGAAGCTCCTTGTGTTGAGGAAAGGGGAAGTGAAACGACGGGGGAAATCAGGTGGAGGAGGTGGCTGCAGCAGCCGCCAGCGCGCGCGCCAGTGAGTCGGGCAGGCCTTTGTTTGGTTTGACCGGCGGCGGCCCGAAGCTGCCGCGCCGGGCAGAACCCGGTTGCAGCGCGACCAAGCTCTGGGCGTGGCGCATGGCACTGGACACGCCGTCGACCACCGGTACCGGCAACTGGCCGCTCAGCGCGCGCGCCAGTCCCGCCAGCGGCGCGCCGGCCAGTACGATCACGTCCGCACCGTCTTCGTCGACCGCGCGTTCGCACAGGTCCTTCAGGTGCGCGCCATGGTCTTGCTGCACACGACCGATGTCGGCCAGGGGTGTATCCAGGGAGCGAATGCTGGCGAGCCGGCCGGCCAGGCCGTTGGCCTGCACCACCTCGCAGTACCAGGCCTGGATGCGCTTCGAGATGGCAATAATGGAAAAGCGATGGCCCAGAAGGCAGGCGCTGGCTAGCGCCGACTCCGTCATGCCCAGAACCGGCACCGGCAGCAGCTCGCGAATACCGGCAAGACCCGGGTCACCGAAGGCTGCGATGATCACCGCGTCATGCTGTGGGCAGTTCTCGGCCGCGAGTTGCGCCGCTGCGTAGGCGCCTATCAGCGCTTCGAACCGGGTTTCTATATAGGCCACGCCGAAGGGTGCCGTCAGCACCGTGAGTTCGGTGCCCGGCGACGCGCTACGCAGTGCCTCGCCCCGAATCAGCTCGCTGACGCTGTCGGAAATATTGGGATTGATGAGCAGGATGCGCATGGTTTGTCTTTCAGCTGCGCCGCGGCAAGAGGGACGGCGCGCCGCGGGCCACAAGGAAGCGGCCGTGTCCAGCGCGGCCAAGAAAGTTCTGACCGTCCCACACCACCTCGCCGCGCGACAGCGTCAGGCCCGGCCAGGCCTTCAAACGCATGCCTTCATACGGCGTGTAATCCACGTCATGGTGCAACCCATCGTTGCGTATGGTCACCTCGCGCTCGTCCCAGATGACCAGGTCGGCATCGCTGCCGATGGCGATGGTTCCCTTGCGTGGATGCAGGCCGTAGGCCTTGGCCGGGTTGGTAGCGGTTAGTTCTACAAAGCGGTTCAACGTCATGCGCCCGGCCAGCACACCTTCGGAATACAGTAGCGGCATCCGCGTTTCCAGCCCTGGAATGCCATTGGGGATATGGCGAAACGCCACTTCCTGCCCACCGGGTTTCTTACCCTCGGGAGCGTCGTACTTGAAAGGCGCGTGGTCGGATGAAAACAGTGTGAACATGCCGTCGTTCAGACCGTCCCAGATCGCCTGCTGGTTGGCCTTGTCGCGCGGCGGCGGGCTGCAGATGCAGCGCGCGCCTTTGTAGCTGTCGTCTATACCCAGGTCCTCGGCCGTGAGGAACAGGTATTGCGGACAGGTTTCGGCGAACACATTCAAGCCATGTGCCCGTGCCCATCGGATTTGCTCGATGGCTTCGCGACCGGATACATGCACAATCAGGATTGGCACGTCCACCAACTCGGACAAGGCGATAGCCCGGTGCGTAGCCTCCCGCTCGACCAACATGGGGCGCGACAGGGCATGAAACCGAGGAGCGGTACGGCCTGCGGCCTCGAGCCTCTTGGTCAACCATTCGATGCAGTCGGCGTTCTCCGCATGAATCATCGCCATCGCACCATGCTCGCGCGCCACCGACAGCACATCCAGAATCTGACCATCGTCGAGCTTGAGGTCGTCGTAGGTCATGTAGATCTTGAACGAGGTGTAGCCCTCCTGGATCAACCTTGGCAACTCGTCGTTCAACACCTTCGGCGTCGGGTCGCTGACGATCATATGGAATGCGTAGTCGACATGGGCGCGGCCGTCGGCGCGCCGGTGATAGTCGGCCACCGCGGCGCGTAACGATTGGCCTTTTTCCTGGGCGGCAAACGGGATGACGGTAGTTGTGCCTCCGCATGCGGCTGAACGCGTTCCGCTTTCGAAGTCGTCCGCCATTCGTATTGGAGGCGCCATTGGTTGATCCAGATGGCAATGGGCATCTACACCACCGGGTGTCACGACACGCCCGGCCGCGTCGATCTCACGGGCGCCTGCTGCAAGGCCGACACCCAACTGCACGATCCGGCCGTCAACAACACCAATGTCGGCGTCGTAGGTATCGCTGGCGGTTGCGATGCGGGCGCCTCGGACCACTAGGTCGAACGGTTTCGCACTCATATGCGAGCTCCGCTACGCATCAATGGCCGATCCACTGATGTCGACAAAATCCATTTCATTACTGACTGCGATGTTTTCATTGTTGCTTACGCGATTTCGTGGCTCAACGAGTTCAAGTTGCTTCATCTCGCTTCAGTGCATTTCACTGATTAAAGTTGAATTCATTGTCAACATTGTTGTTGAAAGTTAATTTGTTGAACATAGTGTTTACACCTATGTCGACATTTTGTTGCGTTTTTTGGCATAATGAATTGGGCCAAACACAAGACAATCGTCCAATGCCCCATTCCCCGCTTTCAGGAGCCTGAGCCCATGAACCGACCTATCCGACTTGGCGTTTTGACGCCCTCCTCCAACACCTCACTGGAGCCGTTGACCAGTGCATTGGCTGCCGTCGTCCCGGGTTGTAGTGCTCATTTCTCTCGCTTCAAGGTCACTGAAATATCCTTGTCGGCTCTCGGACTTGGCCAGTTCGACGACAGCAAGATCCTGGCTGCGGCAGATCTGCTCGCTGACGCAAAGGTCGACGTGATCGGATGGAGCGGCACCGCAGCAGGTTGGATGGGGTTCGACAGCGACAGGCGACTGGTTGAACGCATCGAGCAACGCACCGGTATCCGGGCGACGACGGCCGTGCTCGCGCTGAACGAATTGATGGCCTTGCGCCAGATTTCCCGTCTGGCCCTAGTCACGCCTTACACAAAGGATGTTCAGCAGCAGATTGTTGACAACTACCGCAAGATCGGCATTGAAGTTGTGGCCGAGCGCCATCTCGGCATCACGGTGAATCACGATTTCGCGCTAGTGGAACCACAGCGCTTGGAAGACCTGATGGTTGAAGTTGCCGCGTCGCGTCCGCAAGCCATCACCACCTTCTGCACCAACCTCCGGGCTGCCCCGCTGGCTGAGCAGATTGAGTCCCGGCTCGACATTCCGATACTCGACACCGTCAGCACCACCGTCTGGGGCATGTTGCGTGCGGCCGGCGCCGAGCCCAATGTCATCCGTGGCTGGGGCCGACTGTTTGAATGGGCTTGAACCCATGACCACCTTTGAGCTGGATAAAATCCTCACCATGCGTTTATCCAAGTTGCGGCCTGCTGCGCGAACCAACACCAAGGTCCAGGCTATCGATGACCACTCCTTAGCCACGGATACATCGACTTCGACCATGACCCGAAACACGCGCAAGACAACCCCAACAGCCCGGCTGGAGCGTGAGAACACCAACGACACGATCTACGAGCGCATTTATGTCGCGATCCTCGAACATCGGCTGCCACCCGGCACCAAGTTGGTGGAAGAGCGGCTGGCGGAAATTTTCGATGTCAGCCGAGCACGGGTACGTGAGGTTCTCAACCGAATGGCCCATGAGCAAATCGTGGACCTTTATCCGCAGCGGGGCGCATTCGTCGCCAAGCCAACTATCGAGCAGGCACATGATGTCTTCGAGGCACGGCGGCTGATCGAGCCCGCTGTCCTGCGCCGACTGATAGACACTTTGACGCCTGAGCGCGTTGCCCGACTGCGCCAGCAGCAAGAGCTGGAAGTCGACGCACGCCGGCGTGACGACAAACGCGCCATCGTGCGACTTTCGGGCGACTTTCATATGTTGCTGGCGGATCTGGCTGGCAACTCGGCGCTGGCGCGCAGCATGCGCGAACTGTCGTCTCTGACATGCCTGATCATCTTCCTGTACGACGCGCCAACCGCCACAACCTGCCGGGCAGACGAACACTCCGAAATCATCGACGCCATTGCCCATCGCGATGCGCCACGTGCAGAAAAGTTGATGCTAGAGCACCTCAAACACATCGAGGGCAGCCTGAAGCTGGATGCGTTCTCGGAAGACGTGGATCTCGAATCGATCTTCAAGACGTGACTTCCTGAAGTCGCACGTGCGAGTACTGCTGATCAACCCCAACCCGTCGACCCCTATGCCGAACGGCTCAGGGAGTCAGCGCGATGTCAGTTGGCGATGGAGTGCAATGCGCGGCAAGCCAACTGCGTTTGCTTTCCAGCAATCAGAAGACACACCGACGTTGGCTCAGGTCGACCACCGGCACAGCCGATATCCGGCGACAGCCTGTCCAGTCATCACAATGCGGACTACAAGTCCAAGGCCCTACCGACTCCATCAATGGACACGCAGCCACCATTCGCCGTCGAACTCTCCGGCCAACCAATCGATGAACTGGCTTACCTTGGCCGGGACCAGTTTGGGCGATGGAAACACCGCATGCAGATCCTGAGTCGGCAGTCCGTGATCTGCCAGCACTCGTTGGGCTCTACCGTTCGCGAGCGATGGACCCGCCACATACCAGGGCAAAATCGCCAGCCCCATGCCAGCGACGGCGGCATCAAGCACCGCTGACAAGCTGTTCGAACGCAGGTGGCCCTTAACTGGCACCGATCGTTCCTTGCCAACAGGAAGGGTCAGACTCCAACGCGCATCGCCTTGCACACTGCTATAGATAAGACAATCGTGCGTTGACAGATCGCTCGCTCTGCGAGGAGCGCCCCGCACTTTCAGATAGTCTGGCGCCGCCACCATTAGCCAGGGATTGATTCCAAGGTATCGCGCACCAAGCGACGAGTCTGCCAACCGCCCCATGCGTAACGCCACATCCACGCCCTGTTCGACCAGATCGACGTAACGATCGTCGACGCTCAGATCGACCACGACCTTCGGGTGCAATCGCATGTAGCGCAACACAAGTGGAACCATAACGCGACGGCCAAATGCCACCGAGGTGCTGATGCGCATCGTGCCGCTCATCTCGCTTTGTACCAGCGCTGCAACGTTTTCCGCCTCGTCGATGTCGCGGGCAATGCTCAGGCAGCGCTCGTAATACCGCCGACCGACCTCGGTGGGTGTCACACCACGTGTTGATCGATGCAACAAGCGGGCACCCAGCCGCTTTTCGGTCGCCGCAAGGGCCTTAGTCACAGTGGGCTGCGTGATACCGAATTCTTCAGCGGCACGGCTGAAGCTGCCGGTCTCGACGACACGAATGAATAGTCGAAGACTGAAGACGCGATCCATGTGCCACCTCTCAAATCAACTCATTATGCCGCCATGGAATAGATGTTATCTCCGGATTGGGGTTCACGCGAGCGAGTACCTGCAGGAACATCGACCACAACAATTCAAGGAGAGATACATGGCAAAGATGAAGGCCGCAATGGCCGCTGTAATGGTGATGGAAAAAGAGGGCGTGACACAGGCCTTCGGCGTACCGGGTGCGGCGATCAACCCGCTCTACGCACAACTGCGCGAGCGCCAGAGCATCGCCCATGTGCTGGCGCGTCACGTCGAAGGTGCCTCGCACATGGCCGAGGGTTATACCCGCGCCAAGGCCGGCAACATCGGTGTGTGCATCGGCACATCCGGCCCGGCGGGCACCGACATGATCACCGGCCTGTATTCGGCGCAGGCCGACAGCATCCCGATACTGTGCATCACTGGCCAAGCGCCGCGGGCACGCATGCACAAGGAAGACTTCCAGGCGGTGGACATTGCGTCGATCGCCAAGCCGGTCACCAAGTGGGCCACCACGGTGATGGAGCCAGCGCAGGTGCCACGCGCCTTCCAGCAAGCCTTCCACCTGATGCGCTCGGGCCGGCCCGGCCCGGTGCTGTTAGACCTGCCGTTCGACGTGCAGATGGCCGAGATCGAATTTGATATCGACACATACGAGCCAATGACTGTCTACAAGCCCACCGCCTCGCGCAAACAGATTGAGAAAGCGCTGGAGATGCTGAACGTGGCCGACAAGCCTCTGATCGTGGCCGGTGGTGGCATCATCAATGCGGATGCCACCGATCTGTTGCAGCAATTTGCCGAGGTCGTCGGCATTCCGGTGATCCCAACCCTGATGGGCTGGGGCAGCATTCCCGACGACCATGCACTGATGGCCGGCATGTGCGGTCTGCAGACCAGCCACCGTTATGGCAACGCCAACATGCTGGCAAGCGACTTCGTGCTGGGCATTGGAAACCGCTGGGCCAATCGTCACACAGGCAGCCCTGAGGTCTATTGCAAGGGCCGCAAGTTTATCCACGTCGACATCGAGCCGACCCAGATTGGTCGCGTCTTCGCGCCCGACTACGGCATCGTGTCCGACGCCAAGGCCGCGCTTGAGCTGTTCGTGCAAATCGCGCAGGAATGGAAAGCTGCTGGCAAGGTGCGAGACTGGTCGCGCTGGGTGAAGGAGTGTCAGAAACGCAAGGGATCGGTCGAGTACCAGCGCAAGACCAACTTCGACACCGTCCCGATGAAGCCGCAACGCGTCTACCAGTGCATGAACAATGCGTTCGGACGAGACACCACCTATATCTCTACGATCGGTCTGAGCCAGATTGCGGGAGCCCAGTTTCTGCATGTCTACCACCCGCGCCACTGGATCAATTGCGGCCAGGCGGGCCCGCTGGGCTGGACCATTCCGGCGGCACTCGGCGTACGGGCGGCCGACCCTGCGCGCAAGATCGTGGCCTTGTCCGGGGACTACGACTTCCAGTTCATGATTGAGGAGATGGCCGTGGGCGCGCAGTTCAAGTTGCCCTACATCCATGTGGTCGTGAACAACAGCTACCTCGGCCTGATCCGTCAGAGCCAGCGAGGCTTCGAGATGGACTACTGCGTGCAGCTGGCGTTCGAGAACATCAACGTGTCGCCCGAACAGGTCACGCACGGTTATGGCGTAGACCATGTCGCCGTGGTCGAGGGCCTTGGCTGCAAAGCGATTCGCGTCCACAAGCAGGAAGAGATCGCGCCTGCCATCAAACAGGCAGAAGCCTGGATGGCTGAGTTCAAGGTGCCGGTGATGATCGAGATCATTCTCGAGCGCGTGACCAACATCGCCATGGGAACCGAGATCGACAACGTCGTCGAGTTCGAGGAACTAGCGGTTAGCCGTGCTGACGTGCCCACAGCCGTCTCCATGCTCGACTGAAAGAAATCACGCATGCCAAAATTTGCAGCCAACCTGACGATGCTCTTCACCGAGCATCCTTTTCTGCACCGTTTCGAGCACGCCGCCAATGCCGGCTTCGAGGCGGTGGAGTTCCTGTTTCCTTACGGTTGGCCAGCCGAAGAGATCAAAAAGCGCCTTGATAACCACAAACTCAAATTGGTGCTGCACAACCTCCCCGCCGGTGACTGGGACGCCGGCGAACGCGGCATCGCCTGCCATCCGGATCGTGTAGCGGAGTTTTGTGACGGCGTGGGAAAGGCTATTGACTATGCCAAGGTCCTGGGCGTAACTCAGCTCAACTGCCTGCTCGGAAAAGTACCTGAAGGCGTTGCGCCCGATGTGCTGCGAAGGACCGTTGTCGATAACCTGCGTTTTGCCGCCGCACGACTAAAAGCCGCAGGCCTTCGATTGCTGATCGAACCGATTAACACCTTCGACATACCAGGCTTCTACCTCACCGGTACGTCGCAGGCATTGTCCCTCCTGGACGAGGTCGGCTTTGATAACGCATTCGTGCAATACGACATTTACCACATGCAACGTATGGAAGGCGAATTGACCGCGACGCTGCAAAAGCAGCTGGCACGCATCGGCCATGTCCAGCTGGCCGACAACCCCGGGCGCAACGAGCCCGGAACCGGAGAGATCAACTACGCCTACGTGTTAGCTCACCTGGACCGCATTGGTTACAAGGGCCACATCGGCTGCGAGTACAAGCCGGCGACCACGACCGAAGCGGGGCTGGGCTGGAGACAGCAATTGGTTTGCTGAACCTCCCCCATCTACGTGCCATTCAATTCAGAAAAGGAACAAGACTATGACAACTCAAACTCTCAAAATCGGCTTCATCGGCTTGGGCATTATGGGCACGCCCATGGCCAGTCACCTCATCAAGGCGGGCCATCAGCTGTACGTCTATACCATCGGAAAGGTACCGACGGAGATCGCCGAAACCCGCGCGACGCAATGTCTGGATGCCAAAGGCGTGGCGCAACGCGCCGACATCATCATTCTGATGGTGCCCGATACGCCCGACGTAAGTGAAGCGTTGTTCGGTGTGACCGGCGTCGCCAAGGGCCTGACGGCCGGCAAGACGGTGGTCGACATGTCTTCCATCTCTCCGGTCGATACCAAAGAGTTCGCAAAGAAGATCGAGGCCCTCGGTTGCGACTATCTGGACGCCCCAGTTTCCGGCGGCGACGTCGGAGCCAGGAACGCCGCACTGTCGATCATGGTCGGCGGCAAACCCGAGGTGTTCGAGCGCGTGAAGCCGGTGTTTGAGGTGATGGGCAAAAACATCACACTGGTTGGCGGGATTGGCGATGGCCAGACCTGCAAGGTCGCCAACCAGATCGTCGTGGCGCTCACCATCAACGCGGTCGCCGAAGGTTTGTTGTTTGCGGCCAAAGCTGGCGCCGACCCCGCCAAGGTCCGGCAGGCGCTGATGGGCGGGCTGGCAACCTCGCGCATTCTCGACATCCTGGGCGACCGTATGGTCAAACGTACCTTCGACCCGGGCTTTCGCATTGCGTTGCACCAGAAAGACCTGACCCTCGCACTCGGTGCTGCCAAGTCTCTTGGGCTGTCCCTACCGGCCACCTCGACCGCTCAGCAACTGTTCAGTGCCTGCATCTCGCATGGCGGCTCCGCCTGGGATCACTCGGGCATGGTGCGCGCACTAGAGAAGTTGTCGAACTTCGAAATCGGCCAGAAGGCCGCTTGAGGCAGAGGCTGGAAGCGCCGCAATGACCCTGTCCCACCCGGTCGGCCCCTTGCGGGGAAACGATTTGCTGCTGCACATGTTTGCGGCAGCGATAGCGTCAGCCCAGCCGTCGCTTTGTATTCCCGCGCATTTGCCCCACCGGTCCGAGCTGGGCAGCGGCCGCCTGATTGTGATCGGAGCCGGGAAGGCTTCGGCCGCGATGGCACGCGCCGTGGAAGACCACTGGTCCGGTGATAAGTCGATGCTGACTGGTTTGGTCGTCACCCGGTATGGCTACGCCGTAGCTTGCGACCATATTGAGATCGTCGAGGCATCCCATCCGGTACCCGACGAGGCTGGCCGCGCTGCGGCGCAACGACTGCTTGAATTGGTGCGGGGTTTGAGCCCAGAGGATTTTGTGTTGTGTCTGATTTCGGGCGGCGGCTCGGCGCTGTTGCCACTGCCTTTGCCGGGTCTGACGCTGGAGCACAAGCAGGCGGTTAACCGTGCGCTGCTCAAGTCGGGCGCCACGATTAGCGAAATGAACTGCGTGCGCCGCCATCTCTCGGGGATTAAGGGCGGCCGCCTGGCCGCGGCCTGCCATCCTGCGCGGGTGCTCACGTTGCTAATCTCCGACGTGCCGGGCGACGACCCCATAGATATCGCCTCCGGCCCGACGGTAGGCGACCCGACGACCTGCGCCGACGCATTGGTCATCATCCGGCGTTACGGCATCGAGCTGCCGGTGGAAGTAATGCAAGCATTGACCAGCGGAGACGGTGAATCGATAAAGCCCGGGGACCCGCGGCTGGCGCGCAGTGAAACCCGCATGATCGCCACCCCGCAGATGGCACTGGAGGCAGCAGCTGCTTTGGCTAGGGGCGCCGGCGTGACGCCCTACATCCTGGGTGACGCCCTCGAAGGGGAGGCGCGCGACGTCGGGAAGGTACTGGCAGGTATCGCGCTGCAAGTGGCCCGTTATGAACAACCCGTGTCGACACCCTGCATTTTGCTGTCCGGTGGGGAAACCTCCGTGACGATGCGCGGCACCGGCCGCGGTGGTCGCAATGTCGAATGCCTTTTGTCCATGGACATTACCCTGGATGGTCATCCCCAAATCCGCGCCCTGGCAGGTGATACCGACGGTGTCGACGGACAGGAAGAGATTGCCGGAGCCATTGTCACGCCCGACTCACTTGCGCGGGCCTGGGCACTGGGCATGTCACCACTTGATCGGCTGGACAACAACGACAGCCACAGCTTCTTCGAGGCGTTGGGAAATTCGGTGATCACCGGTCCTACGCTGACCAATGTCAATGACTTCCGCGCCATCCTGATCGAAGCGCAATAGAAAGAACTCCACAGTATGCGCAGAACGCGAAACGCCAAGATCGTCGCAACTCTCGGACCGGCCAGTTCGGATCCCGCCGTCGTGCGCCAGATGTTCATGGCTGGGGTCGATGTTTTCCGACTCAATTTCAGTCATGGCACACATGCAGATCATCAGCTACATTTCGAAACCCTCCGCGCGTTGGAGAAGGAAACGGGCAGACCGATCGGCATCCTGGCCGACCTGCAAGGCCCCAAGCTGCGAGTCGGAACATTCGCCGATGGCCCGATCATGCTGGAGCCAGGCAACGGTTTTCGCCTCGATCTCGACTCAAAGCCAGGCGATAAGCAGCGCGCCACGCTACCTCTTCCCGAGATCTTTGCGGCACTGGTTGAGGGCGCCGAATTGCTGCTTGATGATGGCAAGTTGCGCTTGTTAGTCGAGCGCTGCGGCAAGGACTTCGCCGACACCCGAGTGATCGTTGGCGGAAAATTGTCTGACCGCAAGGGCGTAAATGTGCCGGGTGTCGTGCTACCAATCACCGCATTGACAAAGAAGGACCTGCGCGACTTGGCATTCGCGCTGGAACTCGGCGCGGACTGGATCGCACTGTCCTTCGTGCAGCGGCCCGAGGATGTCATCGAGGCGCGTCTGCTGATCGGCGATCGTGCCAGTATCGTCGTCAAGCTCGAGAAGCCGTCGGCCATAAAACAGCTTGACGAGATCGTGGCCCTAACCGATGCGGTGATGGTGGCGCGCGGCGACCTCGGCGTGGAAATGCCCGCGGAACAGGTACCGACAATCCAAAAACGTATCCTGCGCACCTGCCGCAAGCTGGGCAAGCCCGTCATCGTCGCCACGCAGATGCTGGAGTCGATGATCGATAGCCCCGTGCCGACACGCGCCGAAGCGTCCGACGTGGCCACGGCGATCTATGACGGGGCCGACGCGGTGATGTTGTCGGCCGAATCTGCATCTGGCAAATACCCGGTTGCGGCAGTCGACATGATGAACCGCATCATCGAACAGGTCGAAGCTGACCCACAGTATCGCCAGCTGATCGATGCCTCACACACACAGGCGCGCAACGGTGGCGATGTGGCGGAGGCTGTGTGTTGCGCGATGCGTCGTGCCGTGGCTTTGCTGCAGGCCGCAGCGATCGTCTGCTACACCAGTTCAGGCCATACCAGCGTACGGGCCGCACGTGAGCGCCCAGAATCCCCAATCCTCAGCCTGACGCCCGCCCTGTCGACCGCCCGGCGGCTGGCGCTGGTCTGGGGTGTGCATTCGGTGCACATAGCCGATGTGGCTGATGTAGACCAGATGACACAGCGTGCCTGTGAGGTCGCGCGCCAGGACGGTTTCGCTGAGGCCGGGCAGTTCATTGTCACGATTGCGGGAATGCCGTTTGGCACGCCAGGCACGACGAACCTGATCCGAATCGCCACGGTTTGACGCAGCGCTGGTCCGAACGGGCCACTGGATTTACAGCGTGAGTGTAGTTGGGCGTTGACACATTACAAACCAGCGTCGTCCGCCAAGGCGGGCAGATGGCGAGCTGTCTGGCACCGCCGGCTCAGCGTTGCACCAGCTCGACTACATCGCCGAGCGTGGTGCACAATTTCGATCATGCGCGAAAAACCACTCATGAGACTGAAATGGTCAATCGGTTGGGTCGTGGTGGTCGCAACGGGCCTATTGGCGATCGTGCGTCTGGACATCGCACAACGCCGTGACACCTTTCAGGCCGAGGCCCGTATTGCGCACCGATTATTGAGTCAACGGGCAGCCCAACAAGACGCTATCCTGGCGACGCTTACCCTGCTCGGTCCCGCAATTGCCGCCGAGGGTCGACCGGAGCAGCGCCTTCCAGCGGTGTATCCACAGGTGTTGGCTGTCATCCGGAGGGAGAGCGGGCAAGCGTGGCCGGATTCCGGGCTCGATGAACCTGAAGCGCGATCTCGCATCTCCGGGCACGCCGAACTGGGACCGGTCGACGTGCGAACTGGTCAATACACGATAGTACAGGCCTCTGACCCCATCAGTTTCGCGCTGCGTATCGATGTGCAGCGTATGGTGCCCTGGCAGGAGTGGCCGGTGCAGCAAGCGGGTCCCGTTCGGGCATTACTCGCACATGCCGAGCAGGCACTGGTGCTGCAGTCGGGTCAGAGCGCCGATGCTGAACCATTTGGACTGACAGACGGATTCGTGTTCGCCAAACGACTTGCGCCCGACAGCCAGCCGTTCGAACTGCAGTTGCGCCTGGCGACTGGACCCGCGTATTGGCCATGGTCATGGCTGCTCGGCTGGGTCATGGTCACCACTTTGGTGTTGGCCGCTTTCGCTGCCTGGATGCGCGCGCGCCGGTCGAACCGTCGCGTGCAGCAACTTTTGCAATTCGGGCGGGTGGCGCGGCTTAACGCCATGGGCGAACTGGCAGCCGGCATGGCGCACGAATTGAACCAGCCTTTGAGTGCGATCGTCGCCAACGCGCAGGCAACACGCCGAATACTGACGGATGATGCCCCGGCGCTGGAAACGGTGCGCCATGCTATCGGTCAGATCGAGGCGCAAGGTCGCCGTGCCGCAGATGTGGTGAAACGCCTCCGGCTACAGGTTGAGGCACCGCATAAGACCGGCCGAGTAAGGGCAGCAGACCTGTTGGCCTGTGCTCGCCAAGTACGCGATCTGCTCGAGCCTGAGATCCGGCGCTGTGGTGCAACCGTCACGATCCTGGGTTCTTCGGTGCACGTGCTGGTCGATCCTGTGGCTCTAGAGCAGATTATCCACAACCTTTTGAACAACGCCTTGCAGGCACTCGATACGGTACCAGCGTCCGATCGTGTGGTGCTGATCAGCTTGCAATCGAATAAGGACCACGGCGTGATGACAATGAACGATACCGGGCCCGGTATCGCCGTCGAAGCCTTGCCGCGCCTGTTCGAACCGTTCTATTCCACACGGCGCGACGGACTTGGATTAGGTTTGAGCCTGTGCGAGTCCCTGGTGCAGGCCATGCACGGCACACTGACCGCGAAAAATACCCACCGGGGTGGCGCCGAATTTTGTCTCACTCTCCCTTTGGCCGGATATCCAACATGACGCCGATATCACCGCTGATCCACATTGTTGATGATGACGACGCGGTGCGCGAAAGTCTTGCCTTGCTCATCGGGACAGTTGACCTCCGGGTGGCCCAATGGAGCCATCCGCAGCAATTTTTGTCCACTTTCGACCGCGATGCGATCGGCGCCATCGTGCTCGATGTACGTATGCCGGGCGCCAGTGGCCTGTCTGTGCTTGACCAGCTGCGGGAACAGGGCGTGGACCAACCCGTCATCATGCTGACAGGGCATGGAACGGTCGAAATGTGTCGCCGAGCGTTCAAATCCGGGGCCGTGGAGTTCCTCGAGAAACCGGTTGACGACGACAAACTGATAGAAGCCCTGCACCATGCGGTGCGCGCGCACGGGCTTGTGCGCGAGCGCCTTCAGGTCGACCGAGTGTCTCAGGATCGTGTGGCCAGCCTCTCGGAGCGCGAACGGGAAATACTGGTCCTGATCGTGTCCGGCTTGACCAACAAGCAAATAGCCCGCGAACTGGGCCTGTCACCACGTACGGTAGAGGCGCACAGGGCCAACCTGTCTACCAAGCTCGATGTCCATTCACTCGCCCAACTGATCAGACGCTACGGGGCTGTAGTCTGCGGCGCCGAGTAGAACTACCTAGTCCCGCTCGTGTTCGCACGAATGTTCGGGCAAGCACATGACGCCTAGAGTAGCGGAACGGCTGGATCTCGGCCGCGTTCAATCGAAAGTCAAAAATGAAACCTGTATCCCGCATGACCCTCCTGGCGCTGATCATCGCCGCTCCCCTCGCCCATGCCCAAGCCGTTCGCAGTGAAAAGAACATGTCCCTCGAATTGGCCAATCAGATCGCAGCGGCCAGTGTTGCCGCCTGCCAGGCCAACGGCTATGCAGTAACCGCGACTGTTGTCGACCGGGCTGCCAGTGTGCGTGCGGTGCACCGCGCCGACAACGCAGGCCCGCACACCCTTGCCGCCAGCCAGCAAAAAGCCTTCACTTCGGCGTCGGCCAAAAACACCACGCTAGCCATCATGGAAACCGCACAAAAGAATCCGGCGGCGGCAAACCTGGTCTACCTGCCTGGCTACCTTTTGCTCGGTGGTGGTGTCCCTGTGAAGGTCGGCAACGAGGTAATTGGTGCCGTCGGTGTTGGCGGCGCGCCGGGTGGGCACCTGGACGAGCAATGTGCCATGGCGGCACTCGACAAGATCAAGGATCAATTGAAATGATTTCAGGGCACACCAGCATGACTCGCACCGCGGTGTCGGCGGCGCTGGCTTTTCTTGCACTTGCCATGGCACCTCCCATAGGCGCACAAACTGCCCCGTCGTCGCGTGAAATCGCCGCATACACAGGCATGCATGCCGCGGCCCAGAACGGCGACCTGACGGCGATCGCGGCCCTGTACAAGGCTTCGTCTCATGCAATTGGGCAATTGGACAACAACGGCCGCACGCCGCTGCATGTCGCAACGTTTGCCCGCCAGCGTCCCGCCGTTGCGGCGCTGATCGCCGCAGGCGCGAATACGGCCACACTGGACAAGGACAGGTATGACGCTGTGACAATTGCTGCAGTCGCTGGCGACGAAGAGACTCTGCGCGTGCTGCTGGCCCATGGGGCGAGCGCCAAGCTGGTTACCAGCCGCTACGACGGAACGGCACTCATAGCTGCAGCCCACCTGGGACATGATGGCGTAGTGCGTCAGTTGCTCGCCGCCGGTGCGCCGGTCGACCATATCAACAATCTGGGCTGGACGGCATTGATCGAGGCTATCGTGCTCGGTGATGGCGGTCCGCGGCATCAGCGTACCGCCAGCGCCCTGCTTGGCGCTGGAGCGAACACCCAGATCACCGACCGCGATGGCCGCGCATCGCTGGAACTCGCCCGGACACGCGGTTATGACGCGATGGAGCGCATGTTGCGCAACGCGGAGCGCCGTTGAGATCCATCCCCGCCGCGTCCTGGTCGGGTACACCAGCGAGGAGCGTGAACGGATCAGATCACTAAAACGTGAGGTCAAGGAGCTAAGCAGCAACGTCTGATGCAGAAGATGGGACTGCGCGCGTTGATCGGGACAAAGAAGCGTCTCGAGAAGTGCTTAGTTTGAGCGATAGTGGGTGACAGATGTCACCGAGTTCCACGTGAATGGGCACAAACTGTATCTGTCGGCCTGCATGGCCCTGTTCAACTGGGAAATCATTGCGTGTTGATTTCGAACGCAAACTGAGCCAGTGGCTCTGATTTCAAGCGCAGTCAACAGGTAAGGAAATTGGGGCAGGGTCACAGTTTGCGTGGGAAATCAATACCTAGTGCCACTACTAGGACTGCAAATCTACTAACCATCTGCTCTCCAATGCTTACCGCGCTAGACCTTCACAGAGTTTGATGTCGTACCCAGCCACTTTGATTGAGCTCCGGCCCCGCGGGCCAAAGACTAACCAGTATGTAATCGTGGAGTCATTCGAACCGTTAGAGACGGCAGGACGTCATGGTCCGGTGCACATTCGCCCGGTGAAGGGTCAGGTGTACAGCCCGAGCCTATTCGTCTCATGCTCAAAACGCATGAGCAATACCGAAACGTATGCAGTGGGCACCAAGTTCAAGCTCTGGGCTCAGCTCCTTACGCGAGAAAGTGGCGCCGAGTGGCTGTACGCCAATCCAAGAGATCCGGAGGTCGTTCTGAATCCGCGACAGGTTATCTCTCTCCTCAACGGCTTGAAGCGCGGACTGTAGGCCCCAGCGCAGTTGAATCCCAATCCTTCCATCGAACCGGCGTTCCAAAGGTCGCTCATGTTAAATGTTAGAACTCACAAACATCCATCCTTTCGCAAGCTACGTCTCTAAGGGAAGTTCTTTCGTCCTGCATCGACGTAATTCAGAAATCCGAGGACTTCTATTCAATGGGAACGGACGGAATCACGATGCGATCGGCACTTGAATCACTCGTTAAGATGAAAGTCGCCGAACAAATAGCAACTTCTGGAAATATCATCTTTCTTAAAGCATCAGTCAGGGATAACATTTTTCATCTAAGGGGCGCGCAATTGCAGGACACCTCCCGCGGAGATCGCGGCCGAATTGACATCGCTGTCTATTACAAATCAAGGGGCAAGCGAGCAGCCCCTCGCTTAGTCTTCAAGATAAAAAAGCTGCCCAACCATCACAGCCTGGATCAAGACCACAGTCGTATCGTATAACTTCTGGGCAAGTGCTCCGACATCCAAATTGGAATAATGGTCGGCTATGGTATTGCGATGAAGCCGGAAACAGCCAAGGGGAAGGTGCTCAAGGTAAGGGAACACCTCGACTGCAAGCGAATGAGAATGCCTGAGCCTATGGTAGGAAAAGGGCACGACCTGAGCCGCTACGGCTGTATGCTGAGTCAGTGCCTTCGAGAACGACGTTGCTGCGAGCGATCTCGCCCCCACACACGAACACAGAACATTAAGCGGTTCGGAGCCTTTTGGGCCAGCGCGAAAGACACGAGGAAGCGGATTTTTTGGTAAAGCTGCGAGTAAGAAAAATCAAAGGCAAGTATGGGTCTGACCGAAAACAACAAGCGTGCATTCAGTGCGGAAGAGATTGCGATTTTGGAGGGTGTGATCGATTATGCCGACCGGATGATCTACGAAGACCAGGACCTCAACGTACTCGGCGGAATGGCGGATACGCGAGGCTACGTTTCGAATTCAAACGCGCCACTGTACAAGCAGCTCCGCCGAAGCGCCTACGCTAAAACGGTAGTCATCCAAACTGAACATAAAGGTCGTTTGGAAATAAGACTCAGCCCGACGGAGGCGACCTATCCAGACCACGCCTCTGGTTACTGTACGCCTCATTCACCTGTCGGCCGCCTTGCCACAATTTCTTACCCAGGATTTGAAGGCAGCAGCGTGTCGTGGGGTGAATACCTAGTTACTGAGGTACGGTCGTTCGACCGTTTTGGCGGCCCTGAATTTGAACCAAACGTTCGCAATTTTCTGCGTATGGGTATTTTGGTGGAAGGCGATAAGGATTCAGTTACTGACTTGCGTTCGTTCATTGCCAAGATGCGCTCGGGAAAACCTGCAGCGCCAGTGGGTGAGGTCTCTGCACAAGTCACTGCGTCAGGCCCTACCTCTGCGGAGCCTGCATCGTTGGTGCTACCGCCGACCGAGTTACCCATTACGGAGTTCGCTGTGGCTGACGAGTCCAACTACATCGAAGTCGAGCTAGAGATCGACAACGATGATGACTGGGACCCAGATGAGCCTCCCGTCAGGCAACAAGAGTACTACGGTCTGAGTGAACGCTTTTTTACACACCAAACGATTGAACAGAACCAGATCATCGCCCGTTCCCCAATTGGTGCTATGTTCGTGGAGGGTATCGCTGGTTCCGGCAAGACATCCGCAGCTTTAGGGCGCACCAAGATGCTGACCACCTTCAACACTGACAGCGTGAGCGACGAGCGGTCATTTCGCGACGTCATGGGCGAGCATCAGGATTATTGGTCGGCCGATTTTGCAGGGCAATTTTCTCAAGAGAGTTGCATCGGCTTTGTCCGTACGGGTGAACTGATCCAGTATCTTCAAGAGACTTGCCGTCGCATTGACCTTCCAAACTTGCCCGTGCAGGAGTACAAGGAGCTGCAGACAAAACTGCGAGAGCACCGTCGACTGACCAGCAGTTCAGTAGCAGGGCGACGCTGGTCGGGACTTGCTGATGTACGAGATGGGCACGAAGCCTCCACTATGCGCTGGTTGAAAGCGACTGACCAGGCAATGGCTCGTCAAATCGCCGCACGTTTGCTTGAAGCGTTGCCAACTACGTTCGAGTTGGCAGAGCCGTTTGAGTTGGGGGCCCGCGCAAAAGTGATTCCGGTTGCCAAAGTTGCACTCGAACATCTTCAGAAAGAGCTGAAAGAGGTTGCTGCTGAGCTTGCGCTCGAGCCTCGCGAGGGAGCCTTTGCGTTAGACAGGCTAGCTGTACGTCTGCTAAATAAGGTGGAAGAAGTACGCAAGCGCGTGATGGGCGCAAAGGTTATCTGGTCACGAATCGATGGACAAACTTTTTTTGTCCATGATGAAAACGCTTTAGCTCGCAAGCTTGTCGAAAAGAAGGCGGCCCTGTACTTTCGGACGGGTCAGCGACTGGTCTTCATTGATTCCAATGGACCCATCGACCCGGCCCTGCTACTACTGACGCCCACAGGCGAACCGCTGACTTGGTCAGAAGAAACACAATCCCAGATGGCAGCGGGCAAGGTCATTGTCCGTGAACCATCTGGTAAAAACGTGTATGCCGTCACATCGGATGTGAACCATTTGTTCGTCCGTCTTTTGCCAGAAGCAACCGAACGGATATATGTCTTTGTGGATGGTGAACTACGACGCTTGCACCGGGAAATCGGTTGGGGCCGAATCAAGCTGCCATTGCTGCCCACTGACGAGAACAAACCGGACGACGACCCGACTGATGATGAGGCAGAAGCGGCTGCGGAAGAACCTTCTCCAGGCCAGCCGCGTAACAGCACCCCCGATGCGGTGTTCCGCCGTGTAGTGCGTCGCAAGTTGCTTCAACCCCTTGCACATGTAGCCGACCAGTACTTAAGTGTTCTTCAATCGTCTGCCGCCATCTTCCCAAACCCTGCTCTGGCTTTGCGCTTGGCAGCCCAGCTTGGGAAGTTCAAGCTCGCAGACGAAGATATTGACTTGCTGTTGTGCATAAGCCACTTGATGGGGCGAGGTCTGAAACAAGGCGGACTCAGCCAATTGCATGAGCCGGCGTTTTACCAAGCTGTGTTCGTGGATGAAGTACAGGACTTCACTGAGCAGCAGGTGTTCTTGATGGTCGAGCAATCGAACCCAAAGTATCGCGCTGTCACAGTAGTGGGCGACATTGCCCAAAAGTTGCACCATGGGAGCAGCATCGACTTGCGCGCCTGTTTCCCTGGAAAAGATGTGCCGCATGTTCTACTGACTGAAAACCTTCGGCAGGCGGATGCCCCAGGTTTGGCATTGTTCAGCGCCTGCTTCCGAGCAGTGCTGCAGGGTGGAGTGCAACCATCGGAAGCTCTGGCAGAGAAGGCCCGACAAGAGGGCCACGACCTAGTTCGGCCGCGCATCTTGGTGTGCGAAAGGGATGACGCGATGGATGCGCGAATTGTGGAAGCTTTGAACTCCGTCAAACGCCATCAGACTGTGGCGGTTCTGTTCCCCGACGCGAATACAGCCGCCAAGACGTACAAGCGGCTGGAGCTAGGCCTCCGCGAGAGTTTGGTTGATGCTGAACTCTCGGAGAAGGTAAATCTGGCTCGGAGACATGTACGGCACTTTGCTGATGTGGCGAATTCAAAGGGTCTGGAATTCGATGTCGTGCTTCTGGCCGGGGTTGATAGCTACAACATGAACAACGCTTCGCAGGTGAACAGGCTATATGTTGGCATTACCCGCGCTCGTCAGAATTTAGTGCTGCTATCTGGCAGTAAGAAGCTGTCGCCGCAATTGACCCAAGTTCGAACGCTTTATCAAGACCTAGTGGGGCAACCATGAATCAATCATGGAGCCGCGACTGAAATCCAAGAGAGATACCTCCAAGGTGCTTACCTCCTCCTGGTCTCACGCGGACGGGTTTCCCGCTAACCAGAACACACCCACTCCATCCAGCGCAGCATCACATCCCGGTGATCCA
>JBKJIV010000200.1:0-17644 GCA_046598365.1 Polaromonas sp.
AAGGAGAAAACTATGGCAACTGCGAAAAAACCTGCGGCTAAAAAAGCTGCTCCCAAGAAAGCCCCTGCTAAAAAAGTAGCAGCAAAAAAGCCAGCGGCTAAAAAAGCGCCAGCGAAAAAAGCAGCAGCGAAAAAAGCTCCTGCTAAAAAAGCGCCAGCGAAAAAAGCCCCGGCCAAAAAAGTAGCGGCTAAGCGCCCTGCTGCCAAAAAAGCTGCGGCTAAAAAGCCAGCAGCCAAAAAGGCCGCGAAGAAAGTAGCGAAAAAGGTAGCTAAGAAAGCTCCAGCGAAGAAAGCTGCTGCCAAAAAGCCTGCCGCCAAGAAAGCAGCGAAAAAGCCCGCTGCGAAGAAAGCCGCGAAAAAACCTGCTGCCAAAGCACCCGCTGCACCGGCTGCCCCTGCGGCTCAGACTACTCTGAACCCGCAAGCTGCCTGGCCGTTTCCGACAGCCAGCAAGCCGTAAGCAGTAAGGTACTTCTGCTTAAGCCCGACATCGAAAGATGTTGGGCTTTTTTATTGGCCGCGCCGGTTACCCGGGCCCTTCATTCCTTTTCTAAATCATTCGTGAACGCGAAGGCGAAGTGACGACAGTACAGGCGTACGGCTAGCGAAGCCGACAAAGTGCACGGATGATCTGGAAATGGAATCACGACTACGAACCCGTTTGCTCCGCAGTCAGTGTGTAGTTCTGGCCACCGCGATAGGCGATTTTGTGGGCGCCAACACGGTTCCCCAGTTCGGCGCATCGTGCGAGTGGCCAGCCTTGCTCCAGGCCAAACAACAACGCTCCCCGGAATGCGTCACCACAACCCGTGGGGTCCACCACTTCTTTGGCGCGCACGGGCGCCACCAAAGTCATCTCACCCGCTACCCATACTTCGCAGCCCTGGGCGCCCAAGGTCACGACCAAACCTTGCACCCGTTGGGAGATCTCGGCGCTGGACAGGCCGGTACGGTCACTGAGTAACTTGGCTTCATAGTCGTTGACTGTGACCCAGGTGGCGAGATCCACAAAATGCGTCAGTTCCTTGCCGTCGAACATCGGAAGGCCTTGGCCCGGATCAAAAACAAAGGCAATGCCAGCCGCTTTGAATTGCTCTGCATGCTGGAGCATGGCGTCGCGGCCGTCCGGCGAGATGATGCCGATGTTGATGTCGTGCCGCGCCTGAATACGGGTCGTGTGTGCCTGGCCCATCGCTCCCGGGTGAAAGGCCGTGATCTGGTTGTTGTCGCGGTCAGTCATGATCATGGCCTGGGCCGTGTACGCCTCCTGAACCTCGCGAATGAATTCGGTGCTGATTCCCAGCGAATCCAGGCGGGCAACATACTCGGCCCCATCGCTGCCAACGGTTGCCATCGGCAAGGGCGTGCCTCCCAGTTGCTTCAGGCTGTAGGCTATGTTTCCAGCGCAGCCACCAAACTCACGCCGCAGGGCCGGCACCAGAAAAGATACATTGAGGATATGCAACTGGTCAGGCAGGATCTGCTCCGAGAACCGTCCCTCAAAGCTCATGATGGTGTCAAAGGCCAGGGAACCACAAATTACAGCAGGCATGGATGTCTCAATTCAATCAAGGATAAAAAGCAAGGACTCGGTAACCTGCAATGCGCAGGGGCGAAGGTGCAGCACCGGCGCCGGTGGCCGATTCTGAAATTTTGATGGCCACCACGCCGGAAAATTCCGCGCCGGCAGCCAATGAACCATCTGTGACGCCCAGTTCGCCGGGAGCAAGAATGCGCCGCAACAGTGCCTGGTCTTGGGTATCAGTCAGGGTCAACTCCAACGAAGGCATTGCCAGCGCAATGGTTCCAGCATTTTTGATCACCACCTTAAGTCGATAGGCATCTGCAGCGATTTTGCTAAAGGATGAGCTGTCAATCAGCACCGATTCAATCTGTTTCGTTGGCCCGACTTCGCAATTCAACGGTACACACAACGCTTGCAGGCCAGGACCGAATGAAGGCAACCACGCAAGCAGCGCGTTTGTCTGAAAACGCGCAACTTGCACGAACAAAACCGAAAGCAAAACCAGCGCAGACAGCACGAGCGCACTGCGCACCCCCGCGCCACGCCAAAAAGCATTGCGACGGGCATCCCGGACGAAAGAAACGTCTTGTGTGCTTTGACCGGGCTCTTCCGAATCAGCAAACACATTTCTATGCACCTGCGCTGTCGTCTTGACCAGTGGCCCCGAATCGGGCAAATCGGAGGACTCCGGATTTACCGAAGAAGCAAAAATATCGGCCGCCAAGTCAGGCGGCAAAGACACCTGAATTTCAGACATGGAGGGGCGCGGCGCGGGAACCTCCCCCGAGAGGGAAGAAACGATACTGGAACTGGGCGCCTGACCCGCCCCCACAGAGGCAGGCGGCTCGGTCACTTCAGGCGCTACCTGTACATCCGCAGACAACAGTGGGCCCTTGGTGCTTGGCGGGTCGATAACAGCCTGGGACTCGTAAGGCTGCAGATGAGCGGCCGCGTCAAATATTTCCGAACAATGTCCACAGCGTACCCAACCTTGTGAGATCTTGAGTTGGTCAGCCACGACTTTGAACATCGTGCCGCAGGCAGAACAGCGCGTAATAAGGCTCATGTAGCGCTTAATTGTAAGGCGGACATAGTGCGCGAACCCAGGATACCCCGCGGAGCAATCAGAGTCGGGCAGTCATCAGTATCCAGCCGTCTTCCTGATCAGCCACCTGCAGCTGGCAATAGGGCGCGTAAGCTGCCTTCAGTTCGTCGGCCTGCCGATCCAGAATGCCAGCCAGTACCAGTGATCCGCCAGGGGCAACTCGCGCACAAAGCAAAGGCGCCAACACTTTAAGCGGCGTTGCCAAAATATTCGCCAGCACGGTCTGGTAAAGGCCATCCACCTTGTCGGGCAAACCCGCATTCAAAGTGACATGGTTGGCTTCGGCATTGGCCAAGGTGGATTGGACTGCTGCTTCATCAATATCAACCGCATCGACAAGCGACGCGCCGAACTTCGCTGCGCCGATAGCCAGAATTCCGGAGCCGCATCCGTAGTCCAGCACGCGACCAAGCTGTTCAGAAGCATCGTCACGAGCTGCGATCCAGCGCAGGCACATGCGCGTCGTAGGGTGTGTACCGGTACCGAAAGCGAGACCGGGATCGAGTCGGATCACTTGCCGGGCTTGGGCCGGGGGTTCGTGCCAGGTAGGCACAATCCAGAACTCCGGGGTAATCTCCACCGGCGTGAACTGCGATTGCGTCAAACGCACCCAATCCTGGTCGGGTACCGGCTGAACGGCCACAAGTTCGCAGCCGGCAAAAAAATCTTGCACCACAAGCAAGGTCGCTGCATCACGTGCCAGCTCTTCATTGGCAAAGTGAGACACCACACGGGAGCGCTCCCAACCGGCTTGAGGCGGCGGCATGTCAGGTTCACCAAACAGTGCCTGCTCTGCGGGAGTGTGCGCATCGGCATCCTCCACAGACACACTGAGGGCGTCCAGCGCGTCCAGCGCGTCGCTGAGGGCTTCAACACTGGCAACCGGAGCCAGTAAAACCAGTTCAAACATAGTTCGTCGCCGCGGGAGCGATTACCCTAGCGGACACGCTTGGACAACCACTCTTCAAGGTAGTGAATGTTGGTGCCGCCGTCCATAAACTTTGCGTCGACCATCAGCTCCCGATGCAAGGGAATGTTCGTGTTGATGCCTTCGACCACCGTCTCTGCCAGCGCAGTACGCATGCGGGCCAGCGCCTGCTCACGCGTGTCGCCGTGAACAATGATCTTGCCAATCATTGAGTCGTAGTTCGGCGGCACATAGTAGTTGGCATAAATGTGCGAGTCCACCCGCACGCCCGGCCCACCGGGGGTGTGCCACGTCGTGATTCGCCCCGGCGACGGTATGAACTTGTAGGCGTCTTCTGCATTGATACGGCATTCAATCGCGTGACCCTTGATTTCGATCTGCCGCTGCGTGAAAGGCAGTTTTTCCCCGGCTGCAACTTCGATTTGGGTCTTGACGATATCAATGCCTGTCACCCACTCTGTCACCGGGTGCTCCACCTGGACGCGTGTGTTCATCTCGATAAAGTAGAACTCACCGTTTTCGTAAAGAAATTCAAAGGTCCCGGCTCCGCGGTAACCGATTTTCTTGACCGCCGTTACGCAGCGCTCGCCGATCCGCTCAATCAGTTTGCGTGGAACGCCCGGGGCTGGCGCTTCTTCAATGACCTTCTGATGGCGACGCTGCATGGAGCAATCCCGCTCCCCCAGCCAGACGGCATTTTTATGCTGGTCAGCGAGTATCTGAATTTCAATGTGCCGGGGATTCTGCAGGAATTTCTCCATGTAGACCTCGGGGTTACCGAACGCAGCGCCGGCTTCGGCCTTGGTGGTCTGCACCGCGTGAATCAGCGCAGCCTCGGTGTGCACCACGCGCATGCCGCGCCCGCCACCACCGCCAGCGGCCTTGATGATGACCGGGTAACCCACCTGTTTGGCCGTGCGCTTGATGATGACCGGATCGTCCGGCAGGGCACCTTCTGACCCCGGCACGCAAGGCACACCAGCTTTGATCATGGTCTGCTTGGCAGAGACCTTGTCGCCCATGATGCGAATGGATTCAGGCGTGGGGCCAATGAATTTGAAGCCGCTTTTTTCCACACGCTCCGCAAAATCTGCGTTTTCGCTGAGGAAACCGTAACCAGGATGGATGGCCTCAGCGTCAGTCACCTCGGCTGCCGAAATAATGGCCGGCATGTTGAGGTAGCTCAGCGCAGACGGTGCTGGACCGATGCAGACTGACTCGTCCGCGAGTTTGATGTATTTGGCCTCGCGGTCGGCTTCCGAATAAACCATCACCGCCTTGACACCCAGTTCCCGGCAGGCGCGCTGGATGCGCAGGGCGATTTCGCCGCGGTTGGCGATCAGTATCTTTTTGAACATGCGGCAATCACTCGATCATGAAGAGCGGCTGTCCGTACTCCACGGCCTGGCCGTTTTCGCACAATATGCGGGTGACCGTGCCCGATTTATCGGCTTCAATTTCGTTGAGTATTTTCATCGCCTCGATGATGCAGATGGTCTCGCCTTCCTTGACCTGGCTTCCCACTTCCACAAAGGATTTGGCACCAGGGCTGGGTGATCGGTAAAAAGTCCCGACCATGGGAGACTTGACGGCGTGCCCTGCCGGTTCAGCCGGAGCCTCTGCCGCTGCGGCGGTTGGCGTGCCGGCCGGGGCTTGCACCGCTACCGGCGCCGCAACCATGGTCATGGCGGGTTGCATCATGGGCGTACCACTCGACTTGACGATACGTACCTTGCCCTCGGCCTCGGTGATTTCCAACTCGGATACATTGGACTCTGATACAAGGTCGATCAGCGTCTTGAGTTTTCTTAAATCCATATTTGCTCCACACGGGTGAATACTGGCACTGTTTTACGCTGATGCCATGTCCGAGACTCCCGCAGCATTTGCATCAACTTGTGCTTACCCTCAGCTTTGCACGTCTTCTGGCGTTTAAAGTGAGTTTGTTTTGTCAATTATGGCTGGTTCGCCAGTTCGAAAGCCGAAGTGTAGCGTATCCCGCTCGGCGCTAGTTTGAATTTTCTGTCGCGTTGACGACCACTCTGCGGACCGTCACAACCGACTCTCTTGGCGAGTCGCACACCTTCCACTCCTAGAGATGACACCCATCCCTTTCAAGCACACGATATTTTCATCCCCCCGCAAATGTATCTAACTTGCTTCAACTAGCGTCAATTCACTCCCTTGGAAATGTCTTTAGGAGAGATCTCAAGCACGTACGAAACCGGGTTCGGAAACGAACTGTAACGCAACTCTAAACCTGGTAGCCGCAGAGACAGCAGATTGGTTCACACCAATCGCCCCCATTGGGCCAAGTCTTCGGGTGATACCTTGCCGCTTTTGCGATGAAGCAATTCCCCGGAAGCCCCAAACACGACAGTGAACGGCAAGCCTCCAGACAGGTTACCCAAGGACTTGCTGAGCTCAGCGCCCTTAAATCCGGCCATGGCCACTGGAAAACTGAGTGGTTTTTTCTGCAGCCAGGCCCGAACCGAACTCGGCTGATCAACAGCCAAACCCAGCACTTGCCAGCTTTTTCGTTTATTTTCTTGATAGAACGCGTCAATTAGCGGCAGTTCTTCAATGCAAGGCGGGCACCAGGTCGCCCAAAAGTTAACCAAGAGCGGCCGTCCGGAGAAATTGTTCACAGCCAGAGGCGCGCCATCCGGGCTGTCAAAACTCAGGCGCCAAAAGTCTTGCTCCGCCGGCCCCAGAGGGAGCGAATCGGACTCGCCCGCTTTTAGCCGCCACCAAGCCGCCCCGACCCCCGCCATACCGGCGGCAGCGGCCGCGCCACCATAAATCAAGGATCGGCGCTTCACAAACGGGGCTCAGTTGGAGTCATCAGCAATTTTTGCACGTCTGCGAGGTCCCCCCGCGGTTTGCGGCCTTTGGCATCGTGCTTCAGCGCCCCCCGCAAGTCGTCGTGGTCGTAAATCATCAGGTGAACACCGACGGTCTCGTTCAACGCTTTGCAATAACTGCTCATGCTCAGTGCCTCCACACTTCCGCCGGTAAATCCAGTGACGGTTCGCGGCTCGTACTCCACCTGATGGTCAATCAGCGCGATCTCCGCCGATTTGGGGTCATCGCAAAAAAGCTGTATGTATAGATCAGACAGCCGCGTGGCCGTGCCGTGCCAGACTGCGCCACCAAGGTAAGGGCGAAATGGCGCCATCCGCTCCATCCAGACTACGGCCAGCTCCCGCAAGGCGGCCAGCTCCGCCGGCTGGGTGTCCGCGCAAAAAAGTGCAATGTACTCGCGCACGGCATCCTCTATCTCGTCATTGCCGGGCAATTCGCTGCGGCTGGGCAGATCCATCTGTTTGACGGCGCGGCGTTTGGCGGGGCCGTACTCCAGTCCTTCCTCAACGACCAGTGCGGCGGCCACAGCGGCAATTTCCAGTTTCAGGGTATGTGGGCTCAAAACTCTTTCCGATGTTGTGTGATTCCTGATTTTGCACGGATGCACGGAAATTAGAATAGCCCCATGCACATACACATTCTGGGGATCTGCGGAACTTTCATGGGGGGCTTGGCGGCCCTGGCGCGCGAAGCGGGACACAGGGTGACCGGTTGCGACACCGGCGTCTACCCGCCCATGAGCGAGCAGTTGCGTGCACTGGGCATCGAGTTGATCGAAGGCTACAGCGCCGACCAGCTGGCTTACCGGCCAGACGTCTTTGTGGTCGGCAACGTGGTGTCCCGCGCCCACGACAGCAGTGGGAAACCCAAATACCCTTTGATGGAAGCCATTCTGGACGCCGGCCTGCCCTACACCAGCGGCCCGCAATGGCTGTCTGGCCATGTGCTGCACCACCCCACACACCACCCCACCGGGCCCCGCCATGTGCTGGCCGTGGCCGGCACACACGGCAAAACAACCACGACTGCCATGTTGACCTGGATTCTGGAGTGCGCCGGCCTTCAGCCGGGTTTTCTGGTGGGCGGCGTTCCGCTCAACTTCGGCGTGTCTGCGCGTCTGGGTACGGGCAACACCTTTGTGATTGAGGCCGACGAATACGACACGGCGTTTTTTGACAAACGCAGCAAGTTCGTTCACTACCGTCCACGCACCGCCATATTGAACAACCTCGAGTTTGACCACGCCGATATCTTTGATGACTTGGCGGCTATCGAGCGGCAGTTCCACCACTTGGTGCGTACCGTGCCCGCATCGGGAAGGATTGTGGCCAACGCCGCAGAAGCCAGCCTGGGCCGGGTGCTGGCCCAAGGTTGCTGGAGTGAGCGGATACTCTTCGGCAATACCCCTTCAAAAGGATTTTCTGCACGCGGGGAGCCTGCTGCTTTCGACGTGCTGAAAGACGGCGAAAAAGTCGCCCGTGTCGAGTGGGATATTGGCGGCGTGCATAACCAGCTCAACGCATTGGCGGCCATGGCCGCGGCAGAACACGTGGGCGTGACGCCGCAGGCTGCAGCCGAGGCTCTGACCGAATTTCAGAACGTCAAGCGCCGCATGGAGGTACGCGGGGTGTTGCGGCACGATGACGGCGCGATCACGATCTATGACGACTTTGCGCATCACCCCACCGCCATTCAGACAACCATAGACGGTTTGAGAAGGCAACTCAATGCGCAAGGCAGCGGTCAGCGCATTCTGGCCATCTTCGAGCCGCGAAGCAACACCATGAAGCTGGGCACCATGACTGCGCAATTACCATCAAGTCTGGCGCAAGCTGACCTGGCTTTTTGCCACGCTGGCGGGCTGGACTGGGACGCCCGGGCGGCTTTGGCACCCATGGGAGAGCGCGCCCGGGTCGCTGACAACATTGATGAATTGGTAACCCAGGTGACGGCAGCGGCGAAGGCCGGGGACCATTTGCTTTGCATGAGCAATGGCGGCTTTGGCGGCATTCACGCCAAGCTCCTGCAAGCACTGAAGTCAGGTTAGATTCGCTACATATTCAATATCGACTTCGACCACCGCCCGGATTTCAGTGGCAGGTCAGCGCCCGCGCCTGGCTTTAACCGACTCGGACAATCCCTGAAGCACGTCCAGCGAATCTTCCCAGCTGATGCAGGCATCGGTGATACTTTTGCCGTATTCCAGCGCCTTTGCATCGTCTTTGCCTGGCGTGAATTTTTGCGCCCCAGGTTTCAAGTGGCTTTCAACCATCAGGCCGAACACCTGGCGAGAGCCACCCGCGATCTGGGTCCCAATGTCGCGCGCTACATCGCGCTGCTTCTCATGCTGCTTGGAGCTGTTGGCATGGCTACAGTCGACCATCAAGGTGGCGGGCAACTTGGAAGCTTCCAGTTCCTTGCAAGCCGCAGCCACGCTGACGGCGTCGTAGTTGGGCGCCTTGCCGCCGCGCAAAATCACGTGGCAATCCTTGTTGCCCTTGGTTTGCACCACAGCCACCTGTCCATTTTTGTGTACCGATAAAAAGTGGTGCCCGCGGGCCGCCGCCTGGATGGCATCGGTAGCGATGCGGATGTTGCCATCCGTTCCGTTTTTGAAACCAATCGGAGCCGACAGGCCAGACGCCAGCTCGCGGTGCACCTGACTCTCGGTGGTGCGGGCACCAATGGCTCCCCAGGCAATCAGATCACCGATGTATTGCGGCGAAATCACGTCCAGAAACTCGCTGCCTGCCGGCAGACCCAGGCGATTGATCTCGATCAACAACTGTCGTGCGATGCGAAGACCCTCATCGATGCGGAAAGTCTCGTCAAGATAGGGGTCGTTGATCAGCCCTTTCCAGCCCACCGTGGTGCGCGGCTTCTCAAAATAAACCCGCATGACGATTTCCAGCGTGTCGGCATACTTGCGGCGCTGCTCGGCCAGGCGGCGCGCGTACTCCAGCGCCGCCGCCGGGTCATGGATGGAACATGGCCCCATCACCACCAGCAGACGATCGTCCTTGCCAGCCATGATGTGATGGATGCTCTTGCGGGTTTTCGTAATCAGGGACTCAACGGCGGTGCCACTGATCGGAAAGAAGCGGATTAAATGCTCGGGTGGTGGCAACACAGTGATGTCCTTGATGCGTTCGTCGTCGGTTTCGCTGGTTTTGTCGACGGGGCTCGCATACCAGGCATCGCTGGATTGAGTGGCTTTTGCATTCATGGCGGGGCTTCCTTATAAAACTTCTATTGATCAAATCGGCAAACAGCAGAGGGCGAAAAAAAACCGCCGGGGAGTCCGGCGGTTTTCAGGAATCTGTTGCGTATTTATCTGCTTACGCGAAGATCTCTCTACCGCCGGAGGCGCTTGAGAACCAAAAGTAAGCAAAATAAAACTTTGCGGATGTCATGGCCTGAAATGTAGCACATGACTGTCGACACCCAGAAAACGCTGAAAAATGCAAGCAGGGTCTCCCGCTCCCGGGAGCCCATCCTTCGACAAGCTCAGCACGATCGCTTCAGAAGTGAACGCTCGCGAAGGCTCTCCAGCCAAGCAGGGGCCGCGGATCTGGCTCCGCCAGTCCGCAGGCGCAGCGGCCCCCTCGGGGGGCACCGCAGTACGCGAAGCGACAAGCGTGGGGGCCACAATATCTAGCCGCGCAACCTCTCCCACCACCGCCTGGCCCGCGTCACGCGCGATTCATCAAGAGCAGCGGATGAAGACTCAACCTCTTGCTGGCCGCATATCTGCTCATACATGTCGATCAGCAGCATGCCCTCGCCCAGGGTTCGCCAAGCGATCAACTCAAAATCTTCCAGGCTGACGGGTTGAGGCACTGGCGCAGCAGCTTGCTCCTGCTGACTCGCTGGCAGCAGCCATTGGCCTATCAACACGCGAAAATTATTCAAGGCTGTCAGGTAGGCAGCGTACTCGTACAAGCCGCGCCAGGTCGGCGTCAGGGAGATCACCAGAGTCCTGTGCTCGCGCAGGATGGTCATCAGATCCATCAGCGGTGCGGCCACGGCGGCCGGATCGGGCGCTATTTTCAGTTGCGCCAGCACCGATTCAATGCTCACCGAGAGACCGGCCATGCCCTCAGCCAGTTGCAGCGACTCCTCGTCGGCGATGGCCGCTCGCAAAAAATGGCTTAACTCGCCAAAACTTTGAATGCTGGGAAGATGCGTTGCCGGGTCAATCGGCAACCGGGAACCGGACAGGGTACTCATGAGTTGCCTGAGTCCTTCACCGTGTTTGAAAGCTAGGCGGTTCCGCCCACCGTCAGGCCGTCGATGCGCAAGGTCGGCTGACCGACACCTACTGGCACGCTCTGGCCCTCCTTGCCGCAGGTGCCCACACCGCTGTCGAGCTGCATGTCGTTGGCGATCATGGTGACGCGGGTCAGCGCATCGGGACCGTTGCCGACAATCGTGGCGCCCTTGACGGGGTACAAAATTTTTCCGTTTTCCACCCAGAACGCCTCACTGGCAGAAAACACAAACTTGCCGGAGGTGATGTCAACCTGGCCGCCGCCGAAATTGGTGGCGTACAGGCCCTTCTTGATGCTGGCAACAATTTCCTGCGGGGCCTTGTCGCCACCCAGCATGTAGGTGTTGGTCATGCGCGGCATGGGCACATGGGCGTAACTTTCGCGCCGGCCATTGCCTGTGGGCTTGACACCTGACAAACGCGCATTGAGCGAGTCCTGGATGTAGCCTTTCAAAATGCCGTCTTCAATCAGTACATTGCGCTGGCTGGCGTGGCCCTCATCGTCCACATTGAGCGAGCCGCGACGGTCGGCAATCGTACCGTCGTCGAGCACAGTGACGCCCTTGGCTGCGACGCGCTGACCAATACGTCCCGAAAACGCACTAGAGCCCTTGCGGTTGAAGTCGCCCTCCAGGCCATGGCCAATGGCCTCGTGCAGCAGGATGCCGGGCCAACCGGGGCCAAGTACCACGGTCATTTCGCCTGCAGGCGCAGGACGGGCCTCCAGATTGGTCAGCGCGGCGCTGACCGCATCGTTGACGTATTCGGTGATTTGCGCCTCGTCGAAATACGCCAGTCCAAACCGTCCACCGCCGCCGCCCGAACCCATTTCGCGACGGCTCTCACCGGCAATTTTCTGCTCCGCAATAACCGTCACGCTCAAGCGAACCAAAGGGCGCACATCGGCAGCCAGCGTGCCATCGGCGCGCGCGACCATCACCACGTCGTACTCGCTGGCCAGCCCGGCCATCACCTGCACGATGCGCGGGTCTTTCGCTTTGGCGAGTTTTTCCACTCTTTCCAGCAGCTTGACCTTGGCGGTGCTGTCGAGCGTGGCGATCGGATCTAGGTCTTTGTAAAGTGAACGACCGGCCGCGATTTTTCGGGTGCCAACCTTGGCATGGCCCGATCGGGTGTCAGCCGAGATGGTGCGCACCGTGCGCGCTGCATCGAGCAGCGAAGCTTCGGAGATGTCGTCGGAATAGGCAAACGCGGTTTTTTCGCCGCTGACCGCGCGCACGCCGACACCCTGGTCGATGCTGAAGGATCCGGTCTTGACGATGCCCTCTTCCAGGCTCCAGCCTTCGCTGCGCGTGTACTGAAAATACAGGTCGGCATCATCCACGCCGTAGGACGTGATTTCACCCAGAGCCCGACTCAAATGCGCTTCTGTCAGCCCAAAAGGGGCCAGCAACAGCTTTTGCGCAATATTCAGGCGCTCTGTGGTCGACCCGGAATTAGGTCGGGCGGTGGCTGCGTAGCCACGGCTGGGCTTGAGGGAAGAAGACTGCGAGGATTTGAGAAAAGTCATGCGGTCATTGTAGGCAGTCTGCTACCGCCTCCTGACCTCAGGGCTTTCCCCGCATTACGCCGAAAAACCGGTTATGACCTGTCAACCGCTCAGGTCACTGGTCGTGGCCGTCGGGCCATTGACCTGGCACGATTCGATGCCCTTGTCGCGTGCGCCGGCGCTGGCGTACATCTGGCTTTGGCCGATCACTTGATTGTTGGCGGCGCGCAATGTGAAATAGGGTGAGCCGTCCTTGCCGTCAAGCCGACTGTACCGGGCGTCGTCGGCCGCGTTGTTTTTGACCGCGTCAATGCCGCCAAGGGCGCTGGCTTTGGCTTCGTACATCTCGCTGCTCAGGATGACCTGCCCGTTGGCAGCAAGCAGCGCAAAAAAATACTTGTCATTTTTTGATTTTTTGAGCTCAAATTTTCCGGACATGGAGGTACTCCTTCAGATAAAACACGGGTTGAACAAATACTAGTCCTGCTTTGTACCCCGGCGCCGGCCTGCGCGCAAGCGCAATCCGGCGACACCCTGCAACAACACTTGTCAGCGCTCGCGCAGAAACCTGAAAATCGCCGCGTCATCAAGACCGGCCAGCCCTGCCTGGTGCGCGTCGGCGAACACCTGGCTGGCGCGCGCACCCAACGGCCCTTCAAAACCTGCGGCCTGGGCCGCCTCCACAGCCAGGCGGGTGTCTTTTTCCAGCAGGGTCACATGGGCCCGCGGTTCAAAGTCGCCCGCAATCGCGCGGCGCATGCGGTCTGAGCCAATCCAGCTCTGGCCGCTGGACTGCTCGATCACATCCAGCGTTTTGCCTGCATCCAGACCCAGCCTCCCGGCCAGGACCAGCACCTCGGCTGCGCCAACCAAATTGATACCGGCCAGCAGGTTGTTGACCAGCTTGGTCCGTGCGCCATCGCCGGGCTTGTCGCTGATGCGAAACACCTTGCTCGACAGGGTTTGCAACAGTGCCGCCTGCTGTTCATACACCGCTGGATCACAAGCCACCATCAGGCTCATGCTGCCCTCACGCGCCCTCTGTGGCCCGCCCGACATGGGTGCATCCACGGTATGGATTCCGCGCTCGGCCAGTCGCTTGGCGAAAGACTCCACATCCTGCGGCGAAATGGTTGGGCACAGGATGACGGTTTGGCCGGGCTGCAGGGCTGCGGCTGCGCCGTGCGGGCCGAACAACACCTCTTCTGTTTGCGCCGCGTCGACCACGCAAACAATGACTGCTATTGAATTAATAGCTACCTGCGCAGGTGCTTCATGGGCTACTGCGCCAAACGACGCTACAAAGTTGATGCGCGCAGGGTCAAGGTCGCATGCCAGGACTGGCCAATCGCAGTCCCGCAGGCGCACGGCCATGCCGCCACCCATGTTGCCGACCCCAATGATGCCGACCGGATAACTCATGGCTTCAGGTTTGCACCAGCCGCTTGGCCTTGGAAATCGACATCAGGATGCCCACCGCCAGTCCAAGCGTCACCATAGCCGTACCGCCATAGCTGATAAAAGGCAAAGGCACACCAACGACGGGCAAAATGCCGCTGACCATGCCCATGTTGACAAAGGCGTAGGTGAAGAAAATCATGGTGATGGAGCCCGCGAGCAGGCGTGAAAACAGGGTTGGCGCATCCAGCGAAATGGCCAGGCCGCGCAGTATCAGGAAAACAAAGGCGGCGATCAGCACCAGGTTGCCGACCAGACCGAATTCCTCTGAATAGGCCGCAAAAATGAAGTCGGTGGTGCGCTCAGGAATAAATTCCAGGTGGGTCTGCGTGCCTTGCATAAAGCCCTTGCCCGTCATGCCGCCCGAGCCGATCGCGATCATGCCCTGAATGATGTGAAAGCCCTTGCCCAGCGGGTCCCGCGTCGGATCCAGCAGCGTGCAGATGCGCTGCTGCTGATAGGCATGCAGCACCGGCCAGCGCACGCCGTCAGCGCACAGTTGCGGCTCAAACCAGACCACCAGAAAAATCCCGATCAATCCGAGCAGCACGGGAGGAACAATCAGCTTCCAGCTCAGCCCTGCAAAAAATATCACCGACAAACCGGCCGCCAGCACCAGCAGCGAGGTCCCCAAATCGGGCTGCCGCATGATCAGCCCCACCGGCGCGATCAGCAGCACACCGGCCATCAGGAAGTCCAAGGGCCGCAACTGCCCTTCCCGCTTCTGGAACCACCAGGCCAGCATCAACGGCATAGCGATTTTCAGGATTTCACTGGGCTGGATGACGATGCCGACATTGACCCAGCGCCTCGCGCCCTTTTTGGTGATGCCAAAGATAGCCACAGCCACCAGCAGGGCCACGCCTACGATATACATGGGAACCGCAAAGGCCATCAGGCGCTGCGGAGGAATCTGCGCCACCACAAACATGATGGCGCCGGCAATCAGCATGTTGCGGCCATGGTCGGCAAAGCGGCTGCCGTGGTCAAACCCGGAGGAGTACATGATCAGCAAGCCCGCGCATGCAAGCAAAAAAACGGCAAATGCCAGCGGGCCGTCAAAACCGCGAAACATCGGCGAGGCGCGCTGAAAAAGGGAAGGTTTGTCGAAAACTGCGGACATGGAAAGGATTATCGGCCAGCAGCGACTCTCGAAAACCGAGAACGGATCAGCAATTAGAGAGAAAGAGCAGATGCCGAATTTGATCGGCCCAACGGCCAAAGCCGCGGCACAGACCTTACGATAGCCCCATGCCCACGTCCCACCTTCTTTATCTGCACGGCTTTCGATCGTCCCCGCAGTCAGCCAAGGCGCAGAAAATGGCTGCCGAAGTGGCGCTCCAGCATCCACGGGTGCTCTGGTGGTGCCCTCAACTGCCACCCTCCCCGGAGGCTGCCATGCACATGGTCATGAGCGGTGTTGCGGACTGGCCCCGCGCGTCCATGGCTGTGGTGGGCTCTTCGCTGGGGGGCTTTTATGCCACGCATGTGGCCGAAACCTGCGCCTGCAAAGCGGTCCTGCTCAACCCCGCCGTGCATCCAGCGCGCGACCTTGAAAAATACATTGGTGAACAGACGGCTTGGCACAACCCCAGCGACCGCTTTTTCTTCGAGTCCCGATTTATAGAAGAATTTCGCGCATTGCAGCACGGACCCGTGGCCCGGCCATCAGACTATTTTTCGATCATCGCCAAAGGCGATGAGGTGCTCAATTGGCGTGAAATGACCGGCCGTTACGCCGGCACACGCATCAAGCTGCTGGAAGGCGGCGACCACGCGATCAGCGACTTTGACGCGCATTTGCCAGACATCATGGATTTTTTGGCGCTGGTTTGAGGTTCTGCTGCCAAGCCGCCTGATTACACTAGTCGGAGTAACCAAAGGACTCTGTTTTGTTTGTATTGTTTGAAGAAGCCGGGAAGTTTTTGGCGGGGCGAATCATGTCCGAGGCGGACAGCTCTTTGCAGGTAGAGCTGGACTCAGGAAAACGCGTCAAGCTAAAGTCCGTCAATGCCTTGCTTAAGTTTGAAAAGCCCGCGCCAGCCGCGCTGATTGCCGCCGGACAAAAGTTGAGCGAAGAGATCGAACTGGACCTGGCCTGGGAATTTGCCAGCGAAGATGAGTTCGGGTTTGCCGACCTCGCGCGCGACTACTTCAGCGCCGACCCGAGCAAAGCTGCGTCCACCGAACAGCAGGCTGCTGCCTTGTTTCGGCTGTTTGAGGCGCCACATTATTTCAGGCGCGCCGGCAAGGGCCGCTTCAAAAAAGCACCAACCGAGATTCTTCAGCAGGCGCTGCTGGCCATCGAAAAAAAGAAACAGATCATCGCGCAGATCAGCGCGTGGGCCGAACAACTGGGGCGCGGCGAATGCCCCACCCCGGTACGCGAGCAGCTCTACAAAATCCTGTTCAAGCCGGACAAAAACAGCCCCGAATACAAGGCCGTGGTGCAAGCTTCGCACGCCAGCCACAAAGCGCCACTTGATCTGCTGCAGCAAGCCGGTGCCATTGCCTCGCCTTATCAGTTTCACTGGAAACGTTTCCTGTTTGAAAACTTTCCCAAGGGCACCGGCTTTCCCGCAGTGCAGGCGCCGGCGGTTAAAGAAGAGCTGCCACTGGCCGCCGTGCAGGCTTTTTCCATCGACGACTCCAGCACCACCGAAATTGACGATGCCCTGTCGGTGCAAAGCCTGGGCAGCGGGCAGGTGGTGCTGGGCATCCACATTGCTGCGCCGGGCCTGGCGGTGCAGCCGGGCAGTCCCATTGACATGTTGGGCCGCGCACGCCTGTCCACCGTTTACATGCCGGGCTATAAGCTGACCATGTTGCCCGACGAGGTGGTGCAAAGCTACACCCTGCAGGAGGGGCGCAACTGTCCAGCCCTGTCGCTGTATGTCACGCTGGACGAAGCCACGCTGGCCATCACAAACACGACAACGCGACTGGAGCTGGTACCCATTGTCAGCAACCTGCGCCACGACAAACTCGACAGCGTTTTCACCGAAGAATTTTTTGAAGCGACGCAGGTCGCCCCACCCACAGCTCCCCAGTGGGGGCTGGAGCTCAGCTTTTTGCACCGCCTGGCCCGGCATCTGAAAGCGCAGCGCGAAGTGGTGCGCGGCAAGCCGGAAAACTTCAACCGCCCGGACTACAACTTCAGCCTGGACAACCCGTCCGGCAAAGAGCCCGAGGGCAATGAGACGGTGAGCATCACCATCCGCAAGCGTGGATCACCGCTGGACCTCATCGTTGCCGAAGCCATGATTCTGGCCAATAGTACCTGGGGTGAGTGGCTGGCAGAACACGGCGTGCCCGGCATTTACCGCAGCCAGGCCAGCCTGGCGCCCGGCGTGAAGGTGCGCATGGGCACCAAGGCCCTGCCGCACGCCGGCATCGGTGTCAAAAGTTACGCCTGGAGCACCTCGCCGCTGCGCCGCTACACCGACCTGGTCAACCAGTGGCAGATCATCGCCTGCGTGACGCACGGCCGCACTGCCGCGCTGGCCGCACCCTTCAAACCCAAAGACGCCGAGCTGTTTTCCATCATCTCCGGTTTTGACGGGGCCTACAGCGCCTACAACGGTTTCCAGGCCGGTATCGAGCGTTACTGGACCCTGAAGTACCTGCAGCAAAACGGCATCACCGAACTGACCGCCACCGCCTTCAAGGACAACCTGGTGCGCGCCGACGACCTGCCGCTGGTGCTGCCAGCCATGGGGGCGCAAGGCCTGCCGCGTGGCGCCAGAGTGCGCATCCGTCTGGGCGCGATCGATGAAATCACGCTGGACGTGAGCGGCACGGTGGTCGAACGCCTCGACGCGTTGGTTGATGAGGCAGCCGCGCAGCAGGTGGACGAAGAAGACAACGAATCGGAGATCGCCGCTGGTCCGATATCGATTGCCGTCGATCTGAACGAGACACCGACCGACGGCAATCGATATCGGACCAGCGGCGATCTCCGATTCGTTGTCTTCTTCGTCCACC
>JBKJIV010000217.1:0-67621 GCA_046598365.1 Polaromonas sp.
CTTGAACCCATGAAGAGACCCCACATCGAAGCCTTCTTCTCCACGCTCAAAGCCGCCAACCCGATGCCGGTGACCGAGCTCGAATATTCCAGCGTGTTCGAGTTGCTTGCCGCCGTGCTGCTGAGCGCGCAGGCGACCGACGTGAGCGTAAACAAGGCCACGCGCAAGCTGTTCCCGGTGGCCTTGTTCACGCCCACGTCGGTGGCCTGCGCGCTCAGCAGCACGGCGGTCAGCAGCTCGAACACGCTGGTGTATTCGAGCTCAGTCACCGGCATCGGGTTGGCCGCTTTCAGGGTGGCAAAGAAGGGGGCAATCGATTCGGTTTTCATGGAAGCTCAGAAATAAATTGTTCAGCCTGGGCCAGCATGCCGGTGCGTATGGGCTTAAAAACCCGTTGCGGAAAACCGGCCGGCAACTGCGCTTCAAGCTGATCCAGCGCATCAGGCACCAGCAGCACCAGTGCCACCATGTGGTCAAACGCATCGGGCACGCCGCTTTGCTGCGCCAACAGTTGCCAGTGGCGGGTGCGGATCTCGTGCAGGTGGCAATGCGTGTTTTTGCTTCGCAGGGCCATGGCCAGTTTGGCACGGCGCGGGTGCACCTGATTGGGCCCCGTGCCCATGATGGGCCAGACCGACAGCACGTCGTACAGCGGCGTCATGCGGTAGCCGCCGCCTCGCTCCAGAAAGATCGAGAAATTCTTGGCGTGGCCGTCGGTGGCAGCCATGAGCCAGAAGGCGAGCTGGGCGAGAGCAAAGCGCAAGCTGTCTTCACGCGGGTTGTTTCCACCTGCAAGCAGTGCCAGGCCGGCGCGTACGCCCGGGCCGCCATCGCTCTCGTACTTCAGCTCGCCCGGCTGTCCGCTCGCCTGGCAGAAATCTTCCTGCGGAAGGCGGGCTATCCAGCGATTCCCTTCGGTCCAGCGCCTGTCAAAACGCTCAACAATCAGCACTTTCTGCTTGCCGAACTGTCCTATTTCAGTGGGGGCCACTGCAAAACCCATTGCGGCCAGCAGTGTGGCACAAAGCCACTCGTTTTCCACTGAATCCGACATGTCGGCGCGAATGTTGCCCACCAGCCCGAGCGGGAGTTTGAAAATATGCGTGGTGGGGGTTGCACCTTCCGGCAGGTGCCAGTGTTGCCCGACGCGCAAGAAGGCAGTTTTTTCCTGAGCGCCGGCGATAGAGATGCGAAAGGCGTCCGGCAGAAAAGGTTCAGTCGTACCGTCATTGGTCACGTCACGCAACAGGGTCTCTACCTGCTGGTCGGCCAGGGGCGTGCTGTCAATGTGGTCATGCTTTGGAGGCGGCTCACCAGCGGGCATCAACTGAACGGCGCCGACGCAGTCACGCCCGATAGCCGCCAGAAGATCGGCTGCGCGGGTCGAAGGGGTGCCAAAACGGCGCCTCAGCCGGTCCCTGATGTGTTTGCTGTCAGGCAGCAGATTGTCAAAGTAGTGTTCTACCTTGACGCCCATCACATCGCTGCCACCTGCAGGCAACGGAAGCGAGACCGAGAGCGGCCGTGCATTGGGCGATTGCCGCCAGGCGTCGTCATACCGCAGGCCGGGTGTTCCGGTGCGCGTCCAGAACCAGACGCCTACACGCTGGCCGTTCATCCATATGTCGAGGTCAGCAAACGCCATGGTTACCAATCTGCCGGTGGTTCGCCAGCCTTGGCTGCAGGTGAGGGGGTTGCATCGGCGTAGCGCTGGGTGTCTGCCAGCAGCAGCCGCGCGTCCAGTGCGTGCAGGACCTGCAAGAGTTGGTCCAGACTGACAGCGCCGGGGTTTTTCTCGATGTCGGCTATACGCACCTGTTTGACGCCAATGCGCTCACCCAGCGCAGTTTGCGTCATGCCACGCGCCTTGCGGAGTGACTTCAGGTGCACCGACAGTTGTGCGGGTGTTTGAATGGCGAAGGTCTGCAGTGAATTCATAAATATCACCTTTTAGCGATATATGCACTTTATCGTTAAAATACGATATTGTCAATATATCGTTTAAAGACGATTAATATCAACTCGCACTAACGGCCCAGCCGGTGGCTCCCACTGCATGAATTTCGGCTTACAGCCAGAAAGACAGGGCTCCTGCCCCGCCTTGCGAATCGCTCCCTGCGCCGCCGCGCACAGCGTGCGCTCATCCCGGCGCAGCACAAAAATGTCGTTGCAGATGTGCTGGCCCTGGGCAAGCCTGTCAACGGACATTGGCATTGCTCTGCGAAGGGTGTGGCGCAGTGGCAGTCAGCCCTGCAGCGTGCGGCGGAACAGGTTAAACAGCCGCTCCCAATGCCGTTCGGCAGCCGCCTGGTGGTAAATGCCTTCGCGCCTGGGGAACACAAAGCCGTGTTCGGTGCCCGGGTACCACTCAATACGATGTGGCGTGCCACCGGCCACCAGTGCCTCTTGCAGGGTTTGCACAATCTCGGGTGGCGCCCAGCGGTCGGTCTCGGCGCAGGCAAAGTAGCTTTCGCAGCCAATCAGTGGTGCCATCAGGTGCGGGGAATCGTCGCGGTCGGTCACCAGATTGGCACCGTGAACACTGGCAATGCTGCTGATGCGCGTGGGCAGGGCAGCGGCGGCTGCCATCACAAACGGGCCGCTCATGCAGTAGCCCACCGCACCCACGCGGCTGGCGTCGGCCTGCGGCTGGGTATCTATAAAAGCCAGCAGGGCCTCGGTGTCGCGCACCACCATGGCGTTGGTGAGCGAGTGCATGTGTTCAAACATCACGCCCATCAGCGCCTCTGTGCGTTCAGCCAGCCAGAAGTCGCGCGAGCGCCGGTAATACAGGTTGGGCAGCACCACGTAGTAGCCGACCGCCGCAATACGCCGCGCCATGTCGTGCAACTCTTCACGCTTGCCGGGTGCATCCATATAAAACAGCACCACCGGGTGCGGTCCGCCTTCTTCGGGGCAGACCACAAAGCTGTTCATGGCGCCGTCGGCGCCGGGGATGTCAATGTGCTGCTCAATCATGCGTGTGTCTCAAAAAATGAAGGATGACAGGGCTGGTGCCTTAGTGGACGGCGGGGTGTGCATGGCGCTATTTTGCCGCGAGCTGCTGGCCCGCAGGAATGCCGCGCGCAAATTGGCGACAATGCTGGGCAGAAAGAGAGACCGCCATGCCCTTGCCCTTTGCCGACCGCCTCAACAACGTCGAAACCTCTGCCATCCGTGAACTTTTCAAGCTGCTGGGCAAGCCCGGCATCATCAGCTTTGCCGGTGGCTTTCCAGACAGCGCCATGTTCGACGTCGAAGGCATCAAAGAGGCCGCCAACAAGGCCCTGACTGAAGAAGCCGGCGGCGCACTGCAATACGGCGCCACCGAAGGTTACAACCCCCTGCGCGAACAACTGGCGGCCTTCATGGGCAGCAAGGGTGTAGACGTCGCACCCGACGGCCTGATCGTCACCACCGGTAGCCAGCAGGCGCTGGACCTGCTTGGCAAAACCATGATCAGCCCAGGTGACAAAGTGATCGTCGAAGGCCCGACCTTTCTGGCCACCATCCAGTGCTTTCGCCTCTACGGCGCAGAACTCATCAGCGCACCTATCGATGAAAACGGTGTGAAAACCGACGAGTTGGAAAAGCTGATGGCCGAGCACAAACCCAAGTTTGTGTACCTGATCCCCACCTTCGGAAACCCCAGCGGCGCACTGCTGAGCCTGGAGCGTCGCAAAAAGGTGCTGGCCCTCGCCGTGAAATACAACACCCTCGTCGTTGAGGACGACCCGTATGGCGACCTCTACTTCAACGAGGCACCCCCGCCCAGCATCCTGAGCTTGTCGAAGGACGTCCCGGGCAGCCGCGAGCTGATAGCCCACTGCGGATCAATGAGTAAAGTCCTCAGCCCCGGCCTGCGCGTCGGCTGGATGATTGGCCCAGCAGAGCTGCTGGCCAAAGCCACCATGTGCAAGCAGTTCAGCGATGCCCACACCAGTACCTTTGCCCAGGCGACAGCCGCCCAGTACCTCAAGGCAGGCCGCATGCCCGCCACGCTGGACAAGGTGCGCAAGGCCTACGGTGAGCGTGCGATTGCCATGGGCAATGCCTTGAAGCGCGAACTCGGCGACGCGATTGAGTTCACGCAGCCGCAGGGCGGCCTGTTCTTCTGGGCCCGGCTGACGGGCGCCGGCGGCAAGACGAAAGATGCGGGTGAGTTTGCAAAGAAGGCGATTGAGCAGGGCGTGGCCTTTGTGCCGGGGGCGCCGTTTTATGCAGGGAATCCGGATATGGCTACCTTCCGGCTTAGTTTTGCCACTGCAGATGTAGGCAAGATTGAGGAGGGTGTGACGCGGTTGGGCAAGGCCTTGTGATGAATCGCGCGGAGGAGCAAACGGCGACCCCCGCCATGCCGTTATTCTGGCGTGATCTCAATGTTTTTGTAGCTGCGTTTGCTGTGATCGCCGGCCTGGGAAGCTTCATCGTCGTCGTTCCCTTGTCCCTGCTGGTCAAGCTGGTGTTACCGGCCCGACAAGCGGAATTGGTTGCGTACCCTTTGGCTTATGCAGTCATGGCCGCGGGACTTGTCTACTGGTGGTGGAAGCATGGGTTGTCGCCGCGTGAGCGACGCCCCGCAAAGGAGAAGCAGTTCCGTCAGGGTCACGTGCTGCTGGCCGTGTTCAATGCAATGCTGTTGGCGATGTTTATCCCCGCTTTGGTGGGAAATTTCTCGATGTTGCCTCGCATGCCCGCTGTGGCGGGCGTATTCATGTTGCTGACCTCGCTTGCGCCTATCGGAGTTATTGTCGGGCTGGTAATGGTGTGGAGCTCTCGCGGAACCACACCTGCGTTCGCCGACACTTTGCCCGTAGCGAAGACGGCACAGTGGCCGTCCGGCCCCCGCTGGAACAAAGGGAAAAATGAGGCGACCCGGCCAAGCCGTGCGCCTTCTTCCATTGCGGTGGCGGCAGGCCTGCTCGTATCGTCATTCATGCTGTACATGGCGACGGTTTTCGGGTCACTTTCTTTTCAAGGAAACCCGGGCCGGTTTACGGGCGTGATCCTTCCGATCCTGGTCGTGATTTATGTCTTTTATGTCTCCACTGCAGTTTTTCTGCTCGCAAGGCGCCGTGGCTCCGCGATGTGGGTAGCCTGGGCGCCGGTTGGCGTTTTGATGCTGGGTCTCCCGGCGCTGCAAGTGATCATGATGCTGCTCGGATCCTTGTTTGGTCGGTAGATTGAAAAAATAAGGCTGCTAGATTCCTGGTGCGCTGTTGGGGTTGTGCTACTGAAGATGTCACCAGAATGGGTCAAGATAGTGGACGCGTGAAACTGGCACTGTAGTTGCATGCGGCAGCCACAGAAAGGTGGACACATGACTTCACGGCAATTTTCATTTGTGGGCGGAGACACCGGCCCGTGGCGCGTCACCAGCGCGCGGGCGGTGGTGGGTGAGGCCCTTGTGCAGACCGCACGGGTTGATGTTCTGCCCGAACTGGTCGCTGAAACCAGTTCAACATCAGGCTGGGTGCTCAGAGGCATCACCAGCAATGAGCGTTATGTGATGCGCAGCGAAAAAACCCAACTGCTGGCCAAGCAGCAAGGCCTGGGCCGGCCAGAGGCCACTTGCGCCGCGCTTATCCCCATCCGCAAGAGCCCGGCCTGGTGGGCATTGACGCAGGACGAGCGACGGGCGATTTTTGAAGAGCAGTCGCACCACACGCAAATTGGCCTGCAATACCTGCCCGCCGTCGCCAGAAGGCTGCACCACTGCCGCGACCTGTCGGGCAGTGAGCCCTTTGACTTTTTGACCTGGTTTGAATTTGCGCCTGAGCATGAGGACAGTTTCAACAACATGCTGGCCGAGTTGCGCGCCTCGCCCGAGTGGACGTATGTGGACCGGGAGGTCGATATTCGGCTGGTTCGGGCTTGAGCCGCTTCATCTGACAAGTGGCAGGACGCCCGGGAATTAAAAAAGCCTGCCGCACACGCGCAGCAGGCTTTTGATCGGCGGCGGCTAGGGGCTCAACCGGCAGGCTGGTCGTCCTTCTCAGCCGTCTCGCCGTCGGTCTCGGGCTTGTCGTCCGTGCTTACAAGATGCGGTTTTTTGCCAGGCTGAACGGCATGTTCCGCGCCCGGAGCGATTTCTTCGCCGCGATGTTTCTTTTCCTGCTGAACTTTTTTGTCGTGAGCGATGTTGCGTGGATCTGTCATGTGGTCCTGTGGTGGTTGAGTAAAAAGCAGGGCCTGAATGAACCTGTTTCTCTACACTGCGCTCCCCGCAAGGTCGGTACCACCCGCACAACACCTGAGCTCCTGTGGGAGAGGTCCCACGTCAGCCGAACCTCAAGCGGTCCGCGCGCTCACACAACCCGCCGAAACCAGACCAGCGAGAGAACCCCCGCCGCCAGCGCCAGCCCCGCCGACAGCAAAGCCAGCAAGGCCGCGACTTCTGTTTCGCGCGTCTGCACCTGCACCCGCGACCCCAGGTTCTCGTACACGCTGCGCAGCGCTTCTGCCGTGCCCGCATGGTGGTACTCACCGCCCGTCATGCGCGCCACTTCGCGCAGGGTGGGTTCGTCCAGTTGCAGGTAGATGGGCATGTCTTCGGGCATGGCGCCAGAGTCGCCCGCGACGCCAAGCCCGATCACGTAGATGCGCACGCCGCGGTCGGCGGCCATTTTTGCGGCTTCCAGGGTGTCCACGCCCGTGGTGCGGCGACCGTCGCTGAGCAAAATGATCGCCGCAGAGTTGTACGAGCCCGGCGCCACCGGTGCGATCTGTTGGGGCTGTGGCTTGTCTTTGTCGTCCAGGCTGCGTCCGCGGGGCTTGCTGCCGAAGGTCATCTCTTCCAGGTTGATGCCCTGATCCGGGAACAACTCGATCAGGCTGCTGACGATGGCGCTGCCGACGGCGGTGCCTCTCTGCATCTGGAAGCCGTCGATCGCCGTGACCAATGCGGAGCGGTCCAGCGTTGCCGCGTGCGCCACCTGGCTGCTGCCTGCGAAGGTGACCAGCCCAACTTCGATGCTCCGGGGCAGATCGGCCAGGAACAGTTTTGCGGCCTCTTGCGCGGCCACCATACGTGTGGGTTTGACGTCGCTGACGCGCATGCTCAGCGATACGTCCATCGCCAGGATGATGGTGGAGCGTGCCCAGGGCAGTGGCACCTTCGCCATGGGGCGTGCTGAAGCCAGCAACAAGCCAACGCAGGCCAGAAGGAGCAGGACGGCTGGCACATGCCGCCGCCACTGGCGCCCGGCGGACGCGGCACGAACAATGCCAAGGCTGCTATAGCGCACGGCCACCTTTGCCCCGCGCCGCAGCAACCAGAGGTAAAGCAGCGGAAGCAGGGGCAGTGCCAACATCAGCCAGAGGTATTGCGGCCACAGGAAATGCATGAAGCCTATCTTGCCCCAGCAGCGCCCTGCAGGCAATCACTCCGGGGCCGAACTGCAGTCGGTCAGGGGATGCACCCACCGAATGTGCGGATAAGCCCACTTTGTTAGCCTGTAGCGCATGAAACGTCTTATTGCCTTGTACACAGCCGTATTTGGCTTCGCGCTGCCAGCCTTGTCCGCATCCGCCGCGGATGCGTGGTCTAACTTGGATCAGCCCGGCGGCATCGTGCTCTTCCGCCATGCCACTGCCCCCGGCATTGGCGATCCGACCGGCTTCAAGCTTGATGCTTGCGCCACACAGCGCAACCTCGACGATAAGGGCAGGGCTGAGGCGCGCAAGCTTGGTGAGCAGTTCCGTAGTCGCAAAATCACTGTTGGTGCCGTGCTGACTTCGCAATGGTGTCGCTCGCGTGAGACGGCGCGGCTGGCGTTTGGCGATGTTGTGAAGGACGAGCCGGCCTTCAACTCTTCCTTCCGCACATCCACCGACATCAGTGACCCGCAGACGGCGCAGGCCAGGGCCCTCCTGTTGCGCTGGCGCGGCCCAGGCACGCTGGTGGTGGTGACGCACCAAGTCAACATCACGGCGCTGACGGGGGTGATCCCGGCTTCGGCCGAAGGAGTGGTGGTTCGGCCCGCGGCGGATGGCAGCCTGAAGGTGGTGGGCTCGATCGCGCCTTGGTCAATTCCGTGAAAATTCGGTCCGAGACGTCTGCCGACATTTTTTCGGCCGTCAAGTCATTCGGTACAGAGGCATCGGTGATTCCCGTTGTTGTGTTGTTCATCGGCTGCCATTGCAGGCTGCGGTACCGGCTAATGTACTTTGGGGAGGTGCAGGCGAAAGGGTTGTCATCCCGGACTTGATCCGGGATCCACGTCGGCGTACTACTGCTGGTGGCTCATGCTGCATGGATCCCGGATCAAGTCCGGGATGACAAGAGGGGGCGATAGAAAAGCGGTGCGCTACTTGCCAGCTTGCGACACCAGCGCAGGCTTGTCCCGATAAACCTCCGGCATCATGGTTTTGAGATTGGCGATTTTGGGCAAATCAAACCGCGCGATGTACGGTTGGCGTGGGTTCAGGGTGGCGTAGTCCTGGTGGTAGGCCTCTGCCGGGTAAAAAGCCAAGGGCGCTGCCAGTGGGGTCAATTGCGTGACGATTTTCTGCGGGAAGACTTTGGCTGCATCGAGCTGCGCAATGTATTTTTCTGCGACCTGCTTCTGCCCTGCGTCGGTGTAAAAAATGGCCGAGCGATATTGCGTGCCGCTGTCCGGGCCCTGGCGGTTGAGTTGCGTGGGGTCGTGCGCCACCGAAAAGTAAATCTGCAGCAGCTTGCCGTAAGACACTTGTTTGGGGTCGTAGGTAATCTGTACCGCTTCTGCGTGGCCGGTGCGGCCCGAACCAATGCTGGAGTAAGTGGCGGTGGATTTGTCGCCACCGGCGTAGCCTGATACGGCGTTGAGAACACCCTTGGTGTGCTGAAAGACAGCCTGAACGCCCCAGAAGCAACCACCTGCAAAAACAGCGGTCTCGCGCTGGCCTTGTGCGCTGGCTGGCGTGTCGATGGCCGGGGCGGGCAGCTTGACTGCGGCTTCGGATGCGGCGCTGCTGCCCATGCCGCCCAGGTAGAGCCAGGCGCTCACGGCCAGCAGGCCAATCACCATGAGAAGCGAGGAGTTGCGCATGTTTATGCGGCCTTGAAGTTGAGTGCCACGCCATTCATGCAGTAGCGCAGGCCGGTGGGCTTGGGGCCGTCGTCAAACACATGACCCAGGTGGCCCCCGCAGCGGCGGCACAGCGCCTCTACGCGTTTCATGAACAGGGTGGTGTCGGTTTCCTCGACCACGGCTTTGTCCATGGCCTGCCAGAAACTGGGCCAGCCCGTGCCACTTTCAAACTTGGTGGTGGATGAAAAAAGAGGCAGGGCGCAGCCCGCGCAGCTGTACACGCCTGCGCGTTTTTCCTTGTTGAGTGGGCTGGTGTAAGGTGTCTCGGTACCGGCCTTGCGCAGCACGCGGTATTGGTCGGGCTGGAGTGCCGTTTTCCACTCGGCATCTGTGCGGGTTACTTCGTAGGTTTTTGCCGCGTGCGCTGCGGTGCTGGTGAACAAACCGCGCACACCCGCAATGGATGCGGTAACGGCGCCCAGTCCCTGGAGGATATTTCTTCGGATCATGATGTTCCTTTTTGTAGCCAAACCATGTTGGCTTGGCTGTTGGTCGGCTTGGCGCGGTGTTTCTTACAGTCGCGTGGCTATCGGCTGTAAGGGGGCAGACGCCTCATGGCAGTCCTGCACAGAGATACGCAGCTGTTCCGCCTTCCGATTCAAGTCCGGCAAAGAAAGTTCATCCGGCCCGTTTCAAAAACTCACGGGGGTGCCATCCCAGCCAGGCAATCAGTGCGAGCAAAACCAGCTGCAGCGGCAGCCGCAGCACCAGCGCCCAGTACGGTACGGAGGGAAACAGCTCAGGTTGCTGAAGCATGTAAATGTGCGCTGGTGTCACGGCCAGTGTCAGTGCAAACAAGCCCCAGGCGGCCGCGCGGCGGGTGGGTAGCCACAGAAGGCCCAGGGCACCCGCAATTTCAAAAGCACCGCTGAGCAGTACCGCCGCACGTGGCCACGGGATGTAGGGCGGCACGATGCGCATTTCGGCGTCTGTAAAAACAAAATGAGCCACTCCCCCCACAAAGAACCAGACGAACACAAAAGCCAGGCCGGTGCGTCTGGCGGGGTGGCTATGGGAGACGGGAGTATTCATGGTGTTTCGCTTTTGACCGCAAGTGTGAGGCAAAGCGATGTGTTCGTGGCTCTCTCGTGCGCGACTACAGGCTTAGGCAGACCATAACTATCGGCGCAGGCCTACGCCCCGTTTGGTGACCCATCGTAAATTGAATGTTTATTGACAACCAAGGGAGTTTTTCATGGGTAACGACATTCTGGGGCAGGTATTGGGCAGTGTTTTGGGCCGCGGTAGCCAAGGCAGCTCGATGGGTATGGGCGCTGGCGGCTTGGGCAGCGTACTCGGCGGCATGATGGGCCGGGGGCAGGGCGGCGCGCCTGGCATGGGGCGGAGCAGCAGGGGCTCTGCACTCGGAGGGCAAGGTGGCGCACTGATCGCCATGCTGCTTCCGCTGGCCATGCAGTGGGTGCAGCGCAATGGTGGCGTGGGCGGTGTGCTCAAGCGCTTCCAGCAAAAGGGCTACAGCCAGCAAGCGGCGTCATGGGTGTCGACCGGCGTCAACGAGACCTTGCCACCGCAAGCCATGAGTGATGTGGTTGGCTATGAGGAGTTATCGCGGTTGTCACAGCAGTTGGGCGTGGAAAGCGAAGAGGTCTCCGAAGCCCTGACGCAAATCGTCCCCGAAGTGGTCAACCAGCTGACGCCCGATGGCAATGTGCCCAACGACTCTGACGATGTGTTGGGGCGGGGTATCACCGCGCTGGAGCAATTGCTGGGCAGCGTCCGCGAACACTGAGACGACTTTCTACGTGGCTGGGTGCGGCGGCGCGAATCTGGGAAAATGAGGTTTTCTCTCAGCAAAGTTTTCATGCCTCTGCCAGCACCGCAAGCCCGCACCCACCTGCACACCCGAGCCGTCGTTTATCGGGGCTATCAGCGCGAAGATGGTCTATGGGACATCGAAGCCGAGATGACCGACACCAAAACCTATGAGCTGGACCGCTCCGAGCGGGGCGCCATGCCTGCGGGCACGCCCATCCACGGTATGGCTATACGCGCGACACTGGACGACAACCTGACCATTCGCGAAATCTCCAGTGCCAGTGACCACGCCCCCTTTGGCGAGTGCCAGCAAGGCACTGACCCGATGCAGCAAATGGTGGGTGCCACCATGGGCCCGGGCTGGCGCCAAGCGATTGAGAAGGCGCTGGGCGGCACGCGCGGTTGTACACATCTGCGCGAGTTGCTGTTCAATATGGCGACGGCGGCTTATCAGACCATTCCGGTGTATCGCGCCCATATGCGCAGACGCGCCGGGGTGTCTGAGTCCGAAGGCGATGCTCCGCCTTATCACCTGGGCAAATGCATCGCCTGGGATTTTGATGGCCCGGTGGTGCAGCGGCACTACCCCCAATTTGCGGGTTGGGAGCCACTCAGGCGCAAAGTTTAAGGCCGGCTCAAAGTACCTCGTTGAACATGTAAAACATGTTGTCCTTGGCCTTGTGCCATAGCCCGCGTTTGTCCCATGTCTCCAGATCAATCTCCTGGCATAAAGGCGCGTATTTTTCGAAAACGGCGTCAAGCCGCTGCGCAGTAGCCACGTCCCGGATGCCAATTGTGATTTCGTCGTTGGTGTCAAAAGAGCGGTCGTCAAAGTTACTCGAACCAATGGCACTCCAAACACCGTCTACCGTCATCACCTTCTGATGTAGCAGCGTGTGCGGATACTCAAAAAGCCGTACGCCGCAGCGCAGCAGTTTTTCAAAGTTGCGATGCCCGGCGTGCTGCACCATAGGGTTGTCAGAGCCGCTGGTGGCCGGCATCATCACGCGCACGTCCACCCCGCGCTTGACGGCGGCACCCATGGCGTCAATGGCTTCGGGTTCGGGGATGAAGTAGGGATTCTGGATCCAGATTTTTTTGCGAGCCAGGCAGAGGACAGTGTGATGGAGGATTTTCACCGCTGGTGCCGAGCCCTCTGGCTTGGCGTACGCGGCGTGTATCAGTACGTCGCCAGCGGGCGCCAGCTCTGGAAAGACATCATTGCCGACAAACAGCTCGCCGGTTTGCCCGCCCCAGTTTTCACTGAAGGCGGCCTGGATGCTGTGCACGATGGGCCCGTGCAAATGAACGCTGAGGTCGGCGTAGTGGTCCTTGTCCTGCGCATCACCAAGCCAGTTATCAACGATGCAGTGTCCGCCAACAAATGCTTCGCGGCCATCAATGACCGCCAGCTTGCGGTGATCGCGCTCGTTCAATACGCCGATGTTGTGAAACTTTTTTTCATGGAAGAAAACAAGTTTGCAGCCCGCAGTTTTGATTTGCTCACGGGTCTCTTTGCCCACGCCTTTGGAGCCGGTGGCGTCCAGCAGCACGCGCACCTGCAAGCCGGCGCGGGCACGCTCGCACAGAGCGTCTGCCAGGCGTTTTCCCAAGACGCCGTCTTTCCACAAAAAGGTCTCAAAGTGAACTGACTTTTGCGCCGCCGCAATGCGGGCGATCAACACGTCGAAGAACGCGCCGTTTTCATGCACTTCAACAGAGTTGCCACCTACTGCCGTACCCAGGGTCAAGCCGGCAAGCGAGGGGATCAGCTCTTCAATGGGGGCGTCACATTCGATCTGCAGCTTCGGGCTGAAGTGACGCTTCATGGACCAGATGATGATGATCAGCAACGCAACGATGCCGATAAACACCAGCAGGGGAATGAAAGAAAGGCCGTCCATAAATACGTCTGTCATCGAGTGGGGAGTTCCAGTTGGTGGGGGCACATGCGCATAGCCCTGATCTGACAACCGGAGTCACCCGGGCAGGTGCGGATCCCGGTTGTTTGTGTTTGTTTTTGGGGTTCAGGCGGACTCGGGCATTTGGACGTTGTCCAACCTGCGTCCCTTCGGCCAACTGAGAACGGCTTGCAGGCCAGATGCTTCAGCGCCGTGAACGGCCGCCATCGCACGTGGGCTGGGCCGGCAGCCCGTATCGGCGCTGGATATTTCTTCCTCCAGCCAGGCGACACGCTGCTTGTACATGGTCGCCAGCGCCGCATGGTGGTCTGCGGCTACCTGGTGCTCGATGCGGGCCAGGTGGGCTTGCTGGAGATACTCCCGGGCTTTACGGACGTGAGCATCGGCGCGGGATTGAAAAATATCGAATCGCATCTGAATTCTCCTCTAGAGTCCTGAAAAAGCGGGGTTGTGTGGTGAACCTGTTTTTATTGAAGCAGAAGGCAACGTGCTGACCATGGGCCGTTTGGCCGTGCTGTGCGGAATTTCTTCCCTATTGCGTGTAAGACATCTTCCGCCCCGCGTGGTCCACCGCGCGCTGGTGCCGCGCCTGCTGTAGGCGCTGTGGTTCAGCCCGTCTGACCGATGCAGATTCTGCGCGACGTCCTACATCTTCATTGGGTGCCCGGTCATAGGCTCGTGGCTCATGAATACGCCCGCTCCCCCATCCCGTTTTCGGCAATTTGTCGCCACCATTCCCGCGCGCTTGCGCCACCCGACTTTTCGCGGCATTGCATGGGGATTTGCCACTTTGCCAGTATTGGCTGTGGTGTATGTGCTGGCGCTGATTCCGTTTACGCCCAGCATTTCTGATTTGCGCAAAGTCAAAGCCGCCAAGCCGTCCGTGATCCTGTCTGCGGACGGGCAGGAACTGGCGACTTTTCAGCGCGCCAACCGGGAGTGGGTCAAGCTTGGCGAAATTTCACCCAATGTGATTGCCGCGCTGATAGCTACCGAGGACCGCCGCTTTTTTGAGCACCGCGGCATTGATGTCAAGCGCACCGGCTCTGCAATGCTCAATACCTTCAAGGGAAATGTGCAAGGTGGCTCAACCATCACGCAGCAGCTGGCACGCAACCTGTACCCGGAAGAAGTTGGCCGCGCGCGCACACTGACGCGAAAGATCAAGGAGGCGATCACGGCGCTGAAGATTGAGGCGGTGTATTCCAAGGACGAAATTCTTGAGACTTACCTGAACACGGTCCCTTTTCTGTACAACGCCTACGGCATCGAAATGGCCGCACGAACCTATTTCGACAGCTCTGCAGACACCTTGAACGTGCTGCAAAGCGCCACGCTGATTGGCATGCTCAAGGGCACCAGTTATTACAACCCGGTGCTCAACCCCGAGCGCGCCCTGCAGCGCCGCAACATCGTTCTCGGCCAGATGGTCAGCCACCAAAAATTACCGGCCACCGAGCTGGCCGCGCTGAAAAAGATGCCGCTGCAGGTTGACTTTGAACGACAGGACCCGGAGCTCGGCCCCGCGCCGCACTTTACCCAGCAGTTGCGCCGCTGGGTGATTGAATGGGCTGACCGTAACGAATACAACATTTATGCAGACGGCCTGGTGGTACGCACCACCATCGACTCACGGCTGCAGAGCATGGCTACCGAGGCAGTCACCCGTCAGGCTGACAAGTTGCAGCTGGTCGCCAACGCCGACGCCCGGCTGGCGCTTGGCTGGAAAGCCAACGCCAAGGTTGGCGCCAAGCCCAGTCCGGCCAGGGAGCTGGTGCTGACCTTTGTACGTGACACTGCCCAATACAAGGCTGCCATCGCAGCAGGCCAGACCGACGAGCAAGCCTTGATGCAGCTGCTGGCGGACCCGGCATTCATGCAGGCCTTGCAAGAGGGCAAAAACCGTTTGCAAGCGGGTTTTCTGGCGCTCAACCCATCCAATGGGCATGTGCTGGCCTGGGTAGGCAGCCGCGATTTCAAGCAGGACCAGTTTGACCACGTGGCGCAAGCCCGCCGGCAACCCGGTTCAACATTCAAGCCGTTTGTGTACGGAGCCGCCTTTGAAACAGGCTCGCGCCCGTTTGATGGTTTTGTCGACCAGCAGGTTCAGATTCCCATGGGTGACGGCACTTTTTGGCGACCCACTGATGGCGGTGCGCCCAGCGGCGCGCCCATGACGCTGCGGGATGGGCTGGTTTATTCCAAGAACACCATCACGGCACAGGTCATGGAAGTTGTCGGACCGGCAAGAGTCGCAAAATTGGCCACCCTTATGGGCGTGCGGCAGAGCAAGTTGGACGAAGTTTTGTCACTGGCACTGGGCACCAGCCCGGTGACCTTGAAGGAAATGGTGGCGAGCTACAGCACGCTGGCCAACGACGGCCGCTACATCGAGCCCATGGTGGTGACCGCCGTACAAGACAGGAATGGAGTCGTTCTGGAAGATTTTCAGCCCAAGGTGGCCGAAACCGCCATGTCCACGTCCTCGGCCCAGTTGCTGCTGGATGTGATGCGTGGCGTGGTCGACCAGGGCACGGGTGCCGGTATCCGCAGCAGGTTTGGCATCAAGGCGGACGTGGCCGGAAAAACTGGCACGACACAGGACAACACCGACGGCTGGTTCATCCTGATGCATCCGCAAATGGTGGCTGGCGCGTGGGTGGGCTTTAACGACAACCGCGTCACCATGGGTGACCGTTGGGGTCCGGGTGCCCAGAGTGCACTGCCGATGGTTGGGGATTTTTACCAGCAGGCTTTGAAGGCCAAAGCCATTGACCAGCGTGCGCGATTCACGGCGACGCAAGGCCTGAGTACCATGGGTCCGCCTCTGGCACTGGTGAGCCCGCCATTGGTTATTGAGCCGGCGCCAAGTGCGGAGATGGAACCCGCAGGTGGCCAGAGCACCCCGGCGGCATTGCCAGCTGCTTCGGGTGTCTTGACCCCGCCTCCCATTAAATATGTGACGATCCAGTTGCCTTCTGCTGGAGCTGTGCAGGCGCCGCGTGAGCCGCAGGGCATTGTGCTTCCTTCCGATGCCATGTCCTCAGAATTGCCAGTGTCCCGTCGGGCTGAGCGGCCAGAGACGCAGCTTCCGCCCAGTTTTCCGCTTTCAGAGCTTCCACCGCCTGCAGCGGGACCGGCGCGGTAAATCTGGGCAAGGATCGATTTCTGCCTGTGGGCTTGCTTCCAACTGCATAGCCTGGAAGCCTGCCCGCTTTGTGGGCAACCTCCGCAGCGGTTACATGGCATGGCCGCCAATGTCCTAGACTACCCCCGTGATCAATACCATCCTAGACCGAATCAAGCCTCTTGCCGCCCAGGCTCTGCACCACCTGCGCAACCCCACCCGGCGCGGCGTCGCCTTGTCGCTGGCGGCTGTGCCTGCATTGGTGCTGCTTTATGTGCTGATCCTGATTCCTTTCACGCCCAGCATAGGGGACATCAAAAAAACCAAACTGGAGAAGCCGGCCAAGGTGCTCTCTATTGACGGCAAGGAGTTGGCGCTGTTTCAGCGCGCCAATCGGGAGCGGGTCAAGCTGGCAGACATCTCGCCGCACGTGGTGGCCGCGCTGGTGGCTACCGAAGACCACCGGTTCTATGACCACCATGGGGTTGATGTCAGGCGCTCGTTCTCCGCGGTTTTTCACACCTTTAGCGGCGATACCCAGGGTGGCTCGACGATTACCCAACAGCTGGCCCGCAATCTTTACACAGAGGAAGTGGGCCGCGCGCGCAGCCTGACCCGAAAGATCAAGGAGGTCATCACCGCGCTGAAGATTGAAGCGGTCTACACCAAAGACGAGATTCTGGAGACCTACCTCAACACAGTCCCTTTTCTGTACAACGCTTATGGCATTGAAATGGCGGCGCGCACCTACTTTGACAAGTCGGCTGACAAGCTGGACGTGCTGGAGAGCGCCACATTGATCGGCATGCTCAAGGGAACCAGCTACTACAACCCGGTGATCAATCCGGACCGCGCGAAACAGCGGCGAAACATCGTGCTGGGCCAAATGGTCAAGCACCAGAAGCTGGATGGCAAAAAACTCGAGGCGCTGAAAAAGAGGCCACTCAAAGTCGATTTTGAACGCCAAAGCGAGCCTTTGGGCGCCGCGCCGCATGTGACCCAGCAGCTGCGCCGTTGGTTGATTGAATGGGCAGACCGCCGCGACTACAACATCTACGCTGATGGGCTGGTGATACGTACCACCATTGATTCGCGCCTGCAGAACCTGGCCAACCAGGCGGTTGCCCGCCAAGGGGCCAGCCTGCAGAACCTGGCCAATGCGGACTGGGGACCACGGGCATGGGGTGCCCAGCGCGATATGGTGCGTGCTTTCCTTCGCGAAACACGCGAGTACAAAGCGGCCCGCGAGGCCGGACAAACGGACGAAGACGTCATCAAGCTGTTGCTGGCCGATGCGGATTTCATGCTGGCATTGCGGCAGGAAAAGACACGCTTGCAAACTGGTTTTCTGGCACTGGACCCGCGCAACGGCCATGTCATGGCCTGGGTAGGCAGCAGGGACTTTGCGCGTGACCCGTTTGACCACGTGGCGCAGGCCCGCAGGCAACCGGGTTCGACCTTCAAGCCGTTTGTGTACGGCGCCGCGTTTGAAAATGGCGCCCGACCTAACGACGGATTTGTTGACCAGGCGGTGGCGATTCCGATGGGTGGCGGTGTGGTTTGGCGGCCCAGCGATGCCAGCCCGCCGAGTGGACAAACCATGAGCATGCGCGATGGACTGGTGTATTCAAAGAACACCATCACGGCCCAGGTGATGCAGACGGTAGGGGCCGAGCGTGTCGCTTCGCTGGCGCGGGCCGCTGGCGTGCGTGAGAGCAAGCTGGAGGAAGTGCCCTCGCTTGCGCTGGGGACGAGTCCTGTCACCTTGAAGGAAATGGTTGCCAGCTACAGCACGCTGGCCAATAACGGTGTTTATATCGAGCCCATCCTGGTGCTCAGTGTTGAAGACAAAGACGGCAAGGTGCTTGAAACTTTTCGGGCCAAGGCTCCTGAGCAGGCCTTGTCGGTTTCTACCGCGCAGACGCTGGTCGATGCCATGCGTGGGGTGGTGGACCGCGGCACCGGCACCGGCATACGCAGCCGGTTTGGAATTCAGGCAGACGTGGCCGGCAAAACCGGCACCACGCAGGACAACACGGACGGCTGGTTTATCTTGATGCACCCGCAGTTGGTGGCGGGTTCCTGGGTGGGTTTTAACGACAACCGAATCACCATGGGTGATGGCTGGGGCCAGGGCGCGCGCAGTGCCTTGCCAATAGTGGGCGATTTCTTCGCCCAGGCGCTACGCTCGCGCGTTGTGGATCCTCAGGCGCGCTTTGCCACGCCTCCGAGTGCGCGCGGGCTGGAGCCCATACTTGAGCAAGTCAACGACTGGTTTCAAAAGCTTTTTCCATCTAATCCTGCATCCCTGCCTTCGCCGCAGCAGCGGGTTGATCAGTGGCCGCCTGAGCCACCTCACAGCCAACCGGGTGTGGTATTGCCGCCGCAGTCCCAGCCGGGGACGGTTCTGCAGTCTCCCGGGGGGTCATCAGGCAATAACGACCCGCGTTTTGTGTGGGTGCCATCGCGGCCGACGAGTCCAGAAAGTGGCGCATCCAACCGCCGCGCGCCTCCCCCCATTGAAAACACTGGCGGCGACCGATAGATCTTGTGGTCCTCAAGGCTTCCGATTGCATCGGTCTGTCAGTGGGAAAATCGGCGCGGGTGCTCCATAAAAAACCGCATCATCTCGGCGCTGGCGTCGGGTCCGCGGCTGTCGGTGTAGGAGCCTTTTTCGCTGCCGCCAGACCACGCGTGCGGCGCGCCATGAACCAGCCAGTGCTCGGCTGCCACCGTACCGTCTGCCGCACGGTGAATGCGGCGAGTGGCGGCCCGGACACCTGCAGCCTTGACATGCTCGACTTCCACATGCGTTGCCGTGCCGGCGCTGGCTGCGATGACCTGCTCGCCATTGAGCGGGTGGACCGTACTGTCCGCGTCACCATGGAAGACGATGGTGGCCACTCCGCTAGCCTGTGCTCGTGTTTTGGTTCCCCCACCCTTCATGGCGCCCAATGCGGAGGGCAGGTCCGTGGCCACGCCCGCGGCAAGGCCCGAGTGGACACCCACCGCTGCAAAAATATCTGGATAGGTGTCACCCAAAATGGCGGCCATCGCCCCACCGGCTGACAGACCAGCGACGTACACCCGGTCTGCGTCGATGGCGTGTTGCGACATCACTTGGCGTGTCATCCCGGCCAGCAAACCGGGCTCGCCGCGACCGCGCGCCTGATGGCTGTGCTTGAACCAGTTCCAGCATCGCTGTGGGTTCATCTGCGCGGACTGCTGCGGATACAGCACAAAAAAGCCCTGTGTCCGCGCTGCGTCGTTCATGGCGGTGCCGGCTGCAAAGTCATCAGGGTTTTGCGTGCATCCGTGCAACATGACCACCAGCGGCAACGGGCGCTCTCCGGCAGCAGGTGGAATATAGAGCTTGAATTCGCGGCTACCTGAGGCATCGCGGTGGCTTGCGGAGATGAAGCGCCCGGCGGCGGACGTGCCATTTGTTGCTGGCTGGGGCGATACAACCGGTTCAAAGTCTGATGTTGAACTGGGTACCTCCCGCGCTACGACATCAACAACGTCAGACGTGTTTTGAGGCTCTTGCACGGACTCGGGGTGTTTGCCCAAAGCGGCCTGAATAGCGGCGGTTGCGGCCTGAAGGTTGCCGTCACGGGTGAGGGTCAAGGCCTGGCTCATGAGGCGCTGGAGAGTGGGGTTCACGGGGTCTTTCGGTTTGCTGCGGTTTTGTACGGTTTGCTGACAGCGCATCAACGGATGCGTTGGATAAGGGCTGTTTTCACGGCTGGGCTGGCGTGCAGGGCGCCCAGGACGGTCAGTGATTCAATGGTGGCGAGCGCCAATGCAGGCGTCACGTCGGGGGCGATGGAAGCCAGCCCCAGCACGCGGATTTGCAGCTTCTGTCCCGACGCCTGTACGGCCAGCAGATCGGCCTGGGTGTAGTGCTGGATGCCCAGCACCAGTGTTTTGCGCGACACAACTTCGCGCACCACCTCGCTGTGGGTATTGAGCTGGTTGCGTATGGCCGTGCGGATCATGTCGGTCCGGTTGGCATAAAAGCCTTCTTGCACCAGTAAGTCAATCTGGCCAAGGTCTACGCAACCCAAATTGATGGTGAGTTTTTCATCTACTGGCTTGGGGCTTGCAATTTGTGATGTTTTGCTGAGGTTAGGCATGAAGCGATGTTATCACCATCCAAGTGGATGGTTGTAGGATGGTTTTGTAAACTTTGGAAACACGTTTCATGCTTCAATCAAAGCCTTTCCGCCCTTCAACACGCATCAACACACCATGGCATCAGCACAGGGCATCACCACCGACGACTACAAGCTTTTTCCGTCGCCACGCAATCGGCATCGCACGATTTTTTTGTACCAGGTTTTTGTACCTTTCCCCTACATGTTGATTGACCTGGAGAGTTACCACTTCAAGGGCAAATACAGCCTCTTTGCCGCTTGCCGGCTCAGTGACAACAAGATGGGGCAACTCGTGACGCTGGAGCTGCCTGAAGACGAGGTCAAGTTCAAAGCCCGGTTTGTTCCTGACTGAGCACACAGCACACACGTGGCCAGCGTCTCGCCCAAAGCAAAGAAGAAGAGTCGGCCAGCGGCCACGCCTCGCAGCCATCACTACCATGTGTACGTGATTGAGCTGTCCGACGAGGTCTGGAATGTCGGCCGCTTTCGCCGCGCCAATCCCGACTATCTGCTTGGCAAGCCGTTTGTCTATGTGGGCATGACCGGTCTGGACCCCGACGAGCGATTTGACAAACACAAGGCCGGCATTCAGTCGAACATCTATGTGCTGAAGTACGGGATTCGCCTGCTTCCCCAGCTTTACACCATGTACAACCCCATGCCTTACGAAGGTGCGCGTGACATGGAAGTGGAGTTGGGCATTGCGCTGCGTGAGTTGGGTTACGGAGTCTGGCAGGCATGAGGAGCCTTGCCGCAGAAAATTAGCCGGATGCACCCACGCGCACCTACGCACTTGACCTACAGGGGAGTCCGACCGAACGCGTAAGGTGGAAGTCACGTCCTCGAGGGACAGACCAGAGAAAAAACATGAAAATTGCCGCCCCTGGCGAACAGAAGGCTGTCGTCGTCAACCAGCGCTCTGCGCCGCGTTTTGGTGTGGCCTTGCGCCTGACCATAGAAGAGGATCAAGGCATCACCCATGACGTGAGTGCTTCGGGCTTGTATTTCGAGTCTGACCGCAGTTACGAGGTGGGAAGCTTCATGGAATTGGTGCTGGAGTTTCCGGGCACCAAACGCGTACACCCGTTGCCCTGCGAGGCGGAGGTGATCAGGGTTTCCAGTGTGGGTGATAGTTTCAATGTCGCGGTCCGGTTGCGCAAACCCTTGTTTCCGGAGTAGCCCGGCACTGTCTCCGTTGTTGCATCGAAGGCCTGCTGTGCTGGCATAAACTCGGCGCGCACTTCTGGAGAAAATGCTCATGCTCACACTTTGCGGCTCACCTGTCTCAAATTACTACAACAAGGTCAAGCTCGCGTTGCTGGAAAAGGGAATCTCTTTCACCGAGGAGTATGTGTACACCCACAGTACCGACGAGGCGGTTCTCAGCGCATCGCCCTTGGCGAAAATCCCGTTCATCCGTACAGAGCAGGGCGCGTTGTGCGAAAGCCAGGTCATCCTGGACTATGTCGAGGCGACCTGGCCGCAACCTGCGCTGCTTCCTGCTGATGTATTTGCCGCAGCCAAGGTGCGCGAGCTGACTGTCTTTATTGACTGGCATCTGGAAATTACCGCGCGGCAACTGTATGGGCAGGCTTTTTTCGGTGGAGCCGCCTTGTCGGAGGCTAGCCTGGCACGCATTCGCAAGCAACTGGAAAGCAATATTGCGGCGTTCAAGCAGCTGGCGAAGTTTTCACCGTTTGTGGCGGGTGAGCAGTTCACCCAGGCTGACTGCTCTGCCTACGCCAGCCTTCCGCTGGTGGGCATGGCTAGCAAAGTGGTTTTTGGTGAAGACCTGCTGGTGGCCGGTGGTGTGGAGTACAAATCCTACTTGAAGCTTATTGGCGAGCGGCCCGCAGCGCAGAAGGTGGTCGCGGATCGCAAGGCAGCCCAAACCAAGGCGTAGAAACCAGCCGAACGCAGGGCCGTGACAGGACCAAGCATTTTTTGGAGTGACGCATGAACCCCGCAGACTTGCTTGACCATCATGACAGCGGCCGTTTATGGGCGACCCCTGACCGGGCAATCAATGACCTTGATGTGGCTGCGGCGTACCAGCAGGCACTGGCCGTGCGCACGCTGCGCATCGCTCGCGGCGAACAGCCGCGCGGCTACAAGGTTGGTTTCACAAACCGCAGTATCTGGCAGCGCTACAACGTATTCGCGCCGATCTGGGGTTCCGTCTGGAACACGTCTCTCAGTTTTTGCGATGGCGACGGTGCGATTTCGCTAGTCGGTACCTGCCAGCCACGCATTGAGCCCGAGGCCGTCTTTTGCATGCGCAGCACGCCGCCTGCAGATGTGTCGTTCGATGGGCTGATTGACTGTATCGACTGGGTGGCGCCAGCTTTTGAAATCGTGCAATCACATCAACCCAACTGGAAATTTGCTGCGCCGGACGCCGTGGCGGATGGCGCGTTGCACGCCCGCTTGCTGGTGGGCGCGCGTGTACCCGCAGACCAACTGGCCAGCGATGCGCAATCCCTGAACCGGATGCTGTCGGCGGCGAGCGTCAGCCTGTCTTGCGATGGGCGGCCTGTGGAGCGAGGCACTGGCGCAAACGTGCTTGATGGCCCGCTGCACGCCTTGCTGTATTTCCTGCAGGAGCTGCGCGCATGTCCCGGTGCACCCGACCTTCAGGCTGGCGATGTGGTGACAACGGGTACCTGGACCGACGCGTGGCCCGTAGCGCCCGGCGAACAATGGGCAGCGTCGTTCGATGCGCCGCTTTCCAGTTTGAGGGTTAGCTTCACCTGAGGATGAAATACTCGCGCCGGCCGCGGCTGTTCAGGATTGCCCGTTTACGCCAGGTGGGTCTTGAAGAAAGCCAGCGTGCGTTCCCACGCCAGCTTGGCCGCCGCAGCGTCATAACGTGGTGTGGTGTCGTTGTTGAACCCGTGCTGCGTGCCGGCGTACTGGTGGGCGGTGAAGCGTGCCGACGCTGCTTTCAGCGCGGCTTCATATGCTGGCCAGGCCGCGTTGATGCGCTCATCGACCGCAGCAAAATGAATCAGCAAGGGTGCCTTGACCTTGACCGCATCTTCTGCCTTGGGGTGATTGCCATAGAAGGGAACGGCTGCGTTCAAGTCGCTTAACCGGGTAGACAGCGTGTGCGCCACCCCGCCGCCGTAACAAAAACCCACTGCGCCGTATTTTCCGGTGCACTCCGGCCGATTTTTCAATACGCTCGCCGCTGCTACGAAATCCTCAATCGTTTTGGACTGGTCGAGTTTGGCAAAGACCTCACGCGCTTTGTCTTCATCACCCGGATAACCACCGAGCGGGGTGAGTGCGTCGGGTGCGAAGGCAACAAAGTTGTCCAGCGCCAGACGCCGCGCGATGTCTTCGATGTGCGGGTTCAGGCCCCGGTTTTCGTGAATCACCAGAACACCTGGCAAACGGCCGCTGGCAGTGGCCGGTTTTGCCAGGTAGCCTTTCATGGTTCCGTAACCGTTGGGCGAGGCGAACTCCAGTGTTTCGGTCTTGATGCGCGGGTCATTCTTGGGTACAAGCTGCGCCGCGGCAAAGTTGGGGCTGAGCGCCGTGAGCAGCATGCCGGCAGTCATACCGCCAACCGCGAACTTCTGGGCACGATCCAAAAAAGCACGCCGGTCTATGGTGCCGTGGACGTAGGCGTCAAACAGGATCAGCAGGTCCTGATCAAAATCCTGGGCGGTTTTGCGCTGCATGGGGTCTCCTTTGAAAAAAATCAGCATAGCGGTAGAGCCTGACTTTTGCAAAACCTCTGGAGATAAACCCTAGTCATTTCTTCGATGGCCGTCGGCGCTGCCGGGGTTACATTATTCGCCAGGAGGGTGTGTCAGACACGCATCCGTAAAAATAGCGAGAGGAGCTTTATGACTGATTTAACTGCCACCGACAGGGAGGCCGCCGCTCGGCGCTGAATCAGTGAAGGAGCGGGAAAGTTTTATGAATCACACATCAGATCGGCCGGAAGACGCGGATCCCAAGTTGTGGTTGGGCGATACCCCATCGCTCAGCCTGCAGGATGACAAGCTGCGCTTGCGGGTAAAAACGGTGACGCAGTTCAGCAGGAGTGACACCGAAAAACTAAAGAGCATTTGCAATTACGTGGCATCCATTCCCTTCAACGTGCCCGCTTTTGCCGGTATCCGAAAGACCCGCAAGACCTTGACCCATCGACCCGCCGTGGGCTGGTACAGCAAGGCAGCCTTGTTTATGGCCATGCTGCGGGCAGCTGGTTTTCCGGCCCGGGCAAGGATGTTTCGGCTGGATCGCGATTTTTTTCAGGGCATGGCCAGTACCCGTCAGCAATTTGTGTTGCCGGTGGTGGAGATCTGGATAGGTGAAAAATGGGTGGCTACCGACAACTACGTTTACGACCCTCCCTACCTGGCAACCGCCATGGAAGCAGTACAGCGGCGGGGATGGCGCTCAGGCTTCGGGGTTCATCTGGATGGTCAAACAACATGGAACGGCATCGATGAAGCTTTGATCATGTTCGTACCCGATCGATCCCAGGGTTCAACGCCATCCCAATACCTGGGCGTTTACGACGATCCGTTGGCGTATCTCCAACAGGTGAAGCGGGCGTCTTTTTTTCGTTGGATATGGATGTTGATGCGCAACCGGATCATGTCGATACGTCTGAACCGGAAAGTGCACCAGCTGCGCCAGGAAGCCGGGGGCTGATGGATGAAAAGAGAACAATCGCGCGGCGGTCTTGTTTATTCGACAGAGGCAGGGCGGATGTGCCCTGCATGCCGCGAGCCCGTTACCAAATGTGTCTGTAGCAAGGCCAAGCCGATCGCCGTATCTGATGGCATCGTTCGCGTGTTCCGTGAAACCAAAGGTCGGGGCGGCAAAAGCGTCACACTGGTCAAAGGCCTCGCCCTGGACCCTACCGCGCTGGCCAGTCTTGGCAAACAACTCAAGGCCGCGTGTGGCTCCGGCGGAACAGTCAAGGACGGTGTCATCGAGGTGCAGGGTGACCATGCCCAGCTGGTCATGGATGCACTCAGGAAGCAGGGCTGGACCGTCAAGCAGTCGGGCGGTTGATCGCAGCGCCTGCAAACCTTGTTTCTGCAGGGCAAGAGGACTACCATGGGTTTTTCCTGACGCTGCCTGGAGACACTGTTATGCCGCAACTCATTGCTTCGGTCGAGGGGGTTGAGATCAAGCGGGTGTACCTGCACAAGGACCGCACCACGCTTGGCCGACGGGCGGAAAACGACATTGTGTTCAACAACATGGTGGTCAGCGGCCAGCATTGTGTGTTTGAGCTGCACGGTCTGGCAGATGTCTACGTCGAAGACCTCGGCAGTACCAATGGCACCTGCGTCAATGGCAAGATGGTCAAATCAAGACAGATGCTTCACGACAACGACGTGATCGTGATTGGCAGTTTCAGGATTCAATACCTCACCGCTTCCGAAGAGTCGGGCTATCACGAAACCGCTGCCATGAAGCTTGATCCCCTGGTCGCGTCCGGGGCCGGTGGCACGATGCATGGCAGTTTCAAATTGCTGTCGGGGTCTTCGGCCGGGCTGGAAGTGCCGGTGCTCAAGGCTGTGAACGCCTTCGGCAATCCGGATGTTTGCCTTGTGTCTGTTTCGCACCGGCGCTACGGTTTTCACGTTGCGCACATCAAGGGGGGCGTGAGTCCAACCCTCAACGGCAAGGTGGTTGACGCCGAAGGCATGCCCCTGGCCCACAACGACGTGCTCGAGCTCGACGGTACCGCCATGCAGTTCTTGCTGGCGCCCGCTTAATCGTTGCGCTTGGGCCAAGCAGGAGGCGCCTGTGGGGAAAGAGCTTCATTTTGTAACGAGGTCAGGGGTCATTTTCTGCTCAGGCTCTGATTTGTGATTTATGCTGCGGCAGCAAGGTCTGCCGCTGCCGGCAAAGTTTTGACACAAGGATGGGACATGGGGAACGTAATCACAGGACTGATGATGGTGCTTGCCGTGGGGCTTGGCTTCGGTTTGCATTGGGGCTGGCTGCGCTTTCGGGCTGAAAAAAAGCTGCGCTTGCCTGCGCGCTGGCTCTTGAATGCCCGTGGGCTGGTCACCACAGAAGAGCTGGACGTCTGGAAGTGGTTGCGTCAGGCTTTCTCCGATCATGTGGTGATGGTCAAGGTGCCCGTTATGCGGTTTACGGTCCCAAGCACAAAGGATCAGCCTACGAACAAAAAACAGCATTGGCACGAGTTGCTTAACGGCGTTTACTGCACATTCACGGTCAGCAACCTCGACGGTAAAGTGGTGGGTTGTGTAGATGTGCCAGGCAAGCGCGGATTGCCCAGAGCCCAGAGAGAGATGAAAGAGAGCCTTTTGCAGGAGTGCGGCATCGGCTACACCACGGTGCGCGGCAACAGCCTGCCTGCCGGGAGCGCCATGCGGACTGCATTTTTGGGCGAACCGGCGCCAGTGGTGGGGCAGGACAACGAAGAGACCCGAGGCGGCGACAGCAGCTTTCACAACGCGCTCAACGAGTTCACGACTGAAAAAATGCGGGCAGCAAAAGACGCTGCCATCAAAGCGCTGAGGGAAAAAGAGGCGCCGGAAACAGACGTGCGCGGGAAGACTCGCGATGTTGGCTTCAACCCGGACGGCACAGGTTCATTTCTCACGCGGGAAAAATCCCGCTATCCGGTGCAGTTTGAGGACTCGTTCACGATGTCCAACGAAAGTCGTCCCGCCAAACTGTCTTGATGTCAGTAGCCTGAATCAGTGAAATTGACGGTGATTTAGCCTGCGGGCGAGGTAGGCGCCTTTTCCTCATCTCACTTTTGCGGCGCACTACCTGAAAGAGCTGTCCTACAGGCGGTCGCGCGCTGCTGCCTGCCCGGCAGGCGTGACGTCCCGCAGGGTGGCTGCGCGATGCTTTTTAGACTGTGAGCATCTTTAAAAGCTCAGGAGTCAAGCATGAAAACACCCGCTATTTTTCACATCCGCCGCTCAGTTTCCGGTTTCGGGCTGGCCGTTCTTTTTGCGGCGACAGCGGCTATGGCCCAAACCCCCATCACGGCTTCTGGCACAACCGGGATCGACAATTCCGGCGATTCCCAGAAGGAGCGCGCAGCTTGTCTGAGTGGTCGCACCCAGCAAGATCAGGCTACCTGTCTCAGGGAAGTCAACAACGCAGCAGCCGAGAAGCGCAGCGGCAGGCTTGACAGCCAAGGGGGGCAGTTTGATGCCAATGCCCGCAAGCGTTGCGAAGTCCTGACCGGCGAAGACCGCGCGGCTTGCGAAGCCCGGGTGATGGGTTACGGCAATACAAGTGGAAGCGTTGCCGGAGGCGGCGTTATCCGTCAGGTCGAGACCGTGGTGGTTCCGGCAGGGGCAGAGGCCGTCCGCATTGAGCCGCAAACAGACGCACCGGTTCTACTGATCCAGGTCCCGGCGAAATAAAGCCACAGATCGCTGCGAACGCAGCGATTTTCGGTTCTCGAACTTCAACGAAAGCGCAGCCAGTGTCTGACCATCCCAAGCATTTTTCCATGGTGAGGGGTTTTCACCTGGCCGATTTTTTAACGCTGTGCAATGCAGCATGCGGAGTCGCTGGCGTTTTCCTTGCCATGATGTATGTCGCCGAGGGCGACATAAATTATTTTTACGGCGCGGCAGCCATGGCACCAGCCGCCTTTATTTTTGATGTGCTCGATGGCCGCGTTGCACGTTGGCGCCGTCAGCATTCCGCCATGGGCCGCGAGCTCGATTCGCTGGCTGACATCATTTCGTTTGGCGTGGCCCCGGCCGCGCTTGCCTTTGCCGCAGGTATGCACGGCGGCTGGGACTGGGTGGCCCTGATTTATTTCGTTTGCTGTGGCGTCAGCCGCCTCGCGCGCTATAACGTGACCGCGGAAGCGCTATCGGAAGGCGCAGACAAGGTCGCCTATTTTGAGGGGACCCCCATTCCCACCAGCGTGTTGCTGACTGCTCTTTTGACTGTGGCCGCCTGGCAGGGCCGTCTGGATGAGCAGATCTATGGTGGCGTCTGGACACTGGGCCCTTGGGAGTTGCACCCATTGGCGCTGCTTTTCGTCGTCTCTGGCAGTTTGATGTTGAGCAAAACCCTGCGCATCCCCAAGCCCTAATTGTCAGCCAGTGCTCACAGCACGACGCACCGTTGACCTATGTCCATTAACGGCCCGCCAGGTGAATATGGACTTATCACTCACTTACGCCGCCATGAACACCTTGAACACTCCCCAGTCACCAGACATTGCACCCCCAATTCGCTGGGGCGCGCGCCGTCTGGCGGTCGCGGCGATCGCTTATTTTTCGGTGGTATCGGGAAGCGTAGCCGCGGCGGCAGCACTGGTGAACGCGAGCGTACCGGTCGAAGTCTTCACTGCTGTGTTTTGAGTCTCGCATCGTGATTACGCCTTCCAGCCATCCGGACCACATGCCGGTGCAATCGCCAGGCGTGAAACCGGAATCCAATCCCAACACATTGCCGGTTGAGCCAGACTTGGGGCCCGTGTTGCCTCTGGCCTTGCCGGAAGAGCCCGGTACAGCGAAACCGGCTATTTAGAAGTTCAGGAGCTATTCATGGCTGTGGACCAATCCCTTGTTCAAACCGCACTGGCGGACTATGACGAAGCCAGAGCGGACTACATGAAATTCCTGAGCATGGATCCGCCCGATTTCAACGCGGTCAATGCCGCCATGATCGCCATGGACGAGGCGCACACCCGATTCAAGCAGGCGATGGGTGACCATGATTTACCTACGCATTTGCGCCCGTTGTAAGTTTTTCCGGAAGAGCTCGCCTGCGTGACATCCACATGAGTAATTGGTAGGCAAGCGCCGACATCGGCTCACAGGCTTGGCCTATGTTTTATCGCCTGGTTGCTACTCACAATGAATTTCAGGAACTCAGATTTCTGAGTCGTCAGCCGCAACCCACCAGGAGAAGAAAATGCAGGCGCAAGTTTTCACCCCATCCGTACGGCCGACCATCGCACTGGCAGATTACGATTTTTTGCGAGCCACCTACGACATGCTGCTGCGCGCACCCGTTCCCAACGCTGCCGCCATTGACGCAGCGTTTGAGGCTCTAGATGCAGCGCATGCCCGCTTGAAAGCTGCGCATGTACAGCGGCACTCTGGACTGCTCAATTAACGATCGGAACATCCGTGCCCCTGATTACCTATATCGTCGAAGACAACCAGCTGATTCTGGAGAACCTCATAGAAACGCTGGAAGAGGTCGCGTCGGTGAAAGTGGTGGGACACGCCGCTACCGAAGCCCAAGCAACGCGATGGTTGTCGGTTCATGACGCTGACTGGCATCTGGCCGTGGTGGACATGTTTCTCGAGGAGGGAAGCGGACTGGGCGTGCTTGCCGGGTGCAGGCAGCGCGAGTCTTACCAAAAAGTGGTGGTGCTGACGAACTATGCCACGGCAGAAATTCGACAGCGAAGCATGGCGATGGGCGCGGATGCGGTGTTCGACAAATCGAACGAGCTGGATGAATTTATTGCCTATTGCATCGCCGAAACCGTCAAGGTGCAGCCGCGCAGCGACCAAGTGCTCAGCGACTCACGATAGATATTGGCTTTGACATAGGCGTGAGCCTATTGATGCAGCAAGATAGTCACCAGCAACGAGCTTGCCGTTTTGGCCTGTAGTCCATGCGGTGCATGCGCTGGCAAAACGATCAGTTCACCCGCCGTCAGAGACAAGCTGCGTTGGGGCGTGGTGACACAAACCTCCCCCTCCAGGCACTGAATGGTGATCTCACCAGACACATGGTGCTCGGGCATGGTCTGCCCCGCCGCGAGGACCACACGCATCAGTTGCAGCTTGTCAGTTTTGAGCAGGCTGTGGGTTTTGACCTCCGGTAAGCGGCCTGCCAGTGGCCGTATGCTGATGACGTCGAGTGGCTGGGCGTGTACGAGAGCCATGTTATTCCCCCTAGAGTGATGATCTCTAGAGTACCGAGCCTTGTGAAGCTTGTCCACCCCGGCAGATCCCTGCGCCCTCCAGCGGTAATGTCCGGGACATAATGGCATCAACAACAGGCGAGTGCCGCGTCATGCCCCCAACCCCGTTTTTCCTGTCCGTCATCTGCAGGCGTCACTTCCGGAGGGTTTTCTGGGCTCTGCTGGCTTTATGGGCGCCGCAAGCGGTGCTAGCCCAAAGCGGAACACTCAGCATAGGTCTGCAGGGCAGCTACAACCTGTCGCGGGCCTTCACGGTGCTGGAAGATCCCGAAGGCCAGTTGACGCTCGACGACGTGTTGCAGCCTTCTCAACAGGCGCGTTTCAAGGCGGTTGCACAGGGTGGTTCTTCCACCAACTTCGGGCTGACCCGTTCGGCCTACTGGTTGCGCGTGACGCTTCCCACGCTGGCCGGTACGCCCGAGGCCTGGTTGCTCGAAATTGCTTACCCGGCATTGGACCGGCTGGACCTGTACACATCCAACCCCAGCGGGCACTTTGATCATCAAAGTGGCGGCGACCTCCGACCCTTTGACAGTCGCGCTGTGCCGCACCGCAACCATGTCCTGCCGGTCGTGTTGGCCTCAGGCCAGGAAAACACGCTTTACCTTCGCGTGGAATCGCAGGGCACTTTGTCGGTCCCAACACGGTTATGGCAGGCGCCTGCGCTGTGGCTCAATGACCAGGCCGAGTACTCACTGCTGAGCCTGTACTTTGGGCTGCTGATTGGCCTTCTGCTTTACAACCTGCTTCTCTTTTGCTCCGTGCGGGATGTGGCTTACCTGATTTATGCCTCTTTTGCAGGCTCCATGGCCGTGGCGCAGGCGGCACTGACGGGGATGGGCGGGCAATTTCTTTGGCCCGGACAACTTTGGTGGAACAGCGTATCTCCCCCGGTAGGCATGGCTTTGGCAGCTATTTTTGGTCTGCTGTTTGCGCGCAACTTCCTGGGAAGTGCCAGCCGCATGCCCTGGATGAATCGCACCATGTTGGCGCTTGTTGGCGGCTGGGTGCTCACCTTGGCGGCAGCGCTGCTGTTGCCTTACAGGGTGTCGTCATTGATGGTGACAGTCCTCGCCGTGATCAGCGTCACCACGGTGGTCGTGTCAGGCGTTTTGAGCGTGCGGCACCAGCATCCTGGTGCACGCTACTTTCTCACGGCTTGGGCCGTGCTGCTGTTGGGCGTCGTGACACTGGTACTCCACAACACAGGCGCGCTGCCTTCCAACCTGCTGACCGCCAATGCCTTGTTGATTGGTTCTGCGCTCGAGATGGTGCTGCTGTCGTTTGCACTGGCTGACCGGATCAATGTCGCGCGTGCTGAAAAAGAGCAAGCGCAGGCTGCCAGTCAGGCGGAGCATGCGATGGTAGAGGCGCTGAGCGAGTCCCAGGAAAAGTACCGCAAGGTGTTGCTGGAACGTGAAACCATTCTGGAAAGCTCCATGGTGGGTATTGCCTTTCTCACGCCAGACGGTCGTTTCCGCTGGGCCAACCAGGCCATGCTGAAAATTGTCGGTGCGGACGGTCAGCCCTTGGCGTCGATGGAGCCGTTTTACCCGTCGCGTGAGGAGTACCTGCGTGTTGGCGGTGAGGTCGCGGCCAGTACCCGGGAGGGCCAAGCCTACGGGAGCGAGATGCAGGTGCGCCGGTATGACGGCACGATGATTTGGATTTCCCTGACCGGCAAGGCCGTCAACCAGCGCGATCTGAGTGAGGGCACGGTCTGGGTGGTGACCGACATCAGCCCGCGCAAACAGCTTGAAGCCGAGCTGGTGCGCACGTCTTCAGAGCGCGAGGCCATTCTCAACAGTGCACTGGTTGGCATGGTGCTGTCAGTCGCCCGCAGGCACGAATGGGTCAATGAAAAATTTGCGGAAATGATGGGATATCCGCGCGACGAGTTGATTGGCCGGTCTTCGGCCTACATTCACCCCGATACCGCGTCATGGGAGGAGTTTGGACGCGTAGCTCGGGCGGCGCTCCAGCAGTCGGGCACTTTTGTCAATGAGCGTCAGCTGCGGCGAAGCAATGGTGAGTTGTTCTGGGTTCAAATGGGCGGCAGTTGCCTGCGCCCCCGGGACCCTGACTCCGGTGTGATCTGGACCTTTCTCGATATAACCGAACGCAAGAGGTCAGAAGAAGATACGCGCTTGGCCCTGCAGCGACAACAAGAGCTCAATGAGTTGCGCAGCCGTTTTGTCGCGATGACCAGCCACGAATTCCGCACGCCGCTGGCCACCATTTTGTCCTCGGGAGAAATTCTCAAGCACTACGGCGATCGCCTGCCGGAGTCCGAAAAGAATGAAACGCTCGACACCATTGCCACCGCCGTGCAACGAATGATGCGCATGCTCGACCGGGTGTTACTGATCGGCAAGGCAGAGGCGCAAATGCTGGATTTCAATCCCGAGCTTGTTGATCTGAAAGTGCTCTGCCTGCAGATCGTGTCAGAAGCTTCGCACCAAATGCCTCTTGGTAATTGCCAGATTGCGACAGAATTTGCAGACGACCTGAAGCCCGGCGTCTATGACGAAAAACTGCTCCGCCACATTTTCAGCAACCTCTTGTCCAACGCAGTGAAGTACTCCCCTGCGGGTGGCACCGTTTATTTGCGGGTCTTTGCGGAGATCAGGCTGGCGGGTGGCGGGACGGTGTTTGAGGTTGCCGACCAAGGCATAGGCATACCGCCGGACGAAATCGACCACCTGTTCGAGTCTTTTCACCGGGCCAGCAATGTGGGCAACATCCAGGGCACAGGCTTGGGGCTGGCCATCGTCAAAAATGCGGTGGACGTGCATGGCGGCACCATAGAGGTGGCCAGCAGCGTGGGGCAGGGAACTTGTTTCTGTGTCCGTCTGCCTCAACCGATCCAGGAGGCAGAAACCTGAGCGGCTGACGGCGGCTGTAAACAGGCCCTAGCTGAACACTTCCAGCAGGCGATCCAGCCCGCCCTCGTTGATGGCTACCATGGCCTGCTCCCGCACCTTGGGTTTGGCATGGTAGGCCACTGAAAGTCCGGCAACACCCATCATCGGCAGGTCATTGGCGCCGTCACCCATCGCAATGGCCTGCGCCGCTTCGATGTCCAGCATCCCGCAGGTTTGCAGCAGCATCTTTTTCTTTTCCTCGCCGTCGCAGATATCGCCCCAGGGCTGATCGATCATTTTTCCGGTCAACAGCCCGTTTTTGATTTCCAGCACGTTGGATCGGGTGTAGTCGATGCCGAGTTCATCACGGACACGGTCAGTGAAGAAGGTGAATCCGCCGCTGACCAGAAGCACTTTCATGCCCGCTGCCTTGCAGGCGTGAACCAGCTCCGCCGCGCCGGGGTTGAGTTGCAGTCGCTGGTGGTAGACCTCTTCCATGCTGTCAACGCTGACGCCCTCAAGCAGTGCGACGCGCTGACGAAGGCTGTCCTTGTAGTCGGTGATGTCGCCACGCATGGCTGCTTCAGTAATGGCTGCCACCTCAGCCTTGCGTCCCGCAGCGTCGGCAATTTCATCCACACACTCAATGTTGATCAGGGTCGAGTCCATGTCGAACGCGATCAACTTGAAGTCGCTGAGTTTGCGGTCGGGCAGGGCCGTATTGATGACGAGGCCGGGGGATATTTCTGTGGGTTGCATGGGAAAAATGGTGAAGTACTATAAATTTAATAGCTGCTTGCTTTTAATGAAGGCGGGCTAGAGGCTGTTTGGGTTGTTACTTGAGCCAGTTTTCCAACTGCAAGCCGGTTACGCGACCAAACTCAGCGTCCGCGCTGACCAGCGTTGCACCCAAGGCCAGTGCATGAGCGGCAATAAGAGCGTCATTTGCGCCTATGGGGGTGCCAAGTTGCTCCAACTGGGCGCGGAGCGTTGCATAGCAGGGCGCCACAGATTCGTCCAGGTCAAGCACAGGCAGTTGAGCCATTTGCAAGTCGTATCCCGCTTGCAGGCGCGGCGATGGCTTTTTGGTTAACCCGTAAAGCAATTCGCATTGGACGACGACGCTGGTGACCATTCGGCAAGGCTGAGGACTTTCCAGGAGTGAGCGGTAGCGTTGCGCAGCAATTCCTTGCGCGTCTCTCATGATTTGGCTGACGATGTTTGTATCGAGAAGATAGGTTGTGGGGGCGCTCATCGTGAATCGCCACGCAAGTCAACATCATCCAGCGGCAGCAAGCCTTCGTCCGCGTCTGGAAACTCATCGTCGCACGGGCCAAGTTTTGCAATGTCGTCCAGGGCGGCCAGTAATGCAGCTGCAGTCCCTTTTTCAAACTTCGGTTTGACCGGCTCAATGATGAGCTTGTCGCCTTCGCGGTGAATCAGTGCGTCAACGCCGGGGAGTTCAAATTCCTTGGGGATGCGAAGGGCTTGGTTGGCTCCGTTTCTAAACAGTTTGACCGCTCTGGCCGCTGTATTGACGGCATAGGGCGTCATGTTTTCTGAAGCTACGTGGCGGGAATCGGTCATGGTGAACCTTCGGGCTGGACAATGCAGTCAGTTTAGCCTATGTTGAGGCATATGCCTATGAATTTGCGTCAATTGGAGTGCGCGGCAGCGACAGGTTGGCCCAGACTTTTCAACACATCGCGCACCATTTGCGCCCGGTCTTTCGGTTCTTTCAGTTCGCGCTCAATGCGCAGCTTGTCGTTGCCGGCCAGTTTGATGTGTTTGTTCTTTTGGATCAGATGCATGATGGCCATCGAATCGATGGGCGGGTCCTTCTTGAAGGTGATGTTGATCAGCGTGGGCGCGGCATCAACCTTGACCACACCGTAGGGTTTGGCGATAACGCGCAGTCGGTGCACGTCGATCAGGGTTTGCGCTTGCGCCGGCAGTTTGCCGAAGCGGTCCACGATTTCTTCCAGCAGGGCATCGATCTGATCGGTGGTTTTGGCGGTGGCAAGTTTCTTGTAGAAGGACAGGCGCAGGTGCACATCGCCGCAGTAGTCGCTTGGCAGCAGGGCGGGTGCGTGCAAGTTGATCTCGGTGCTGACATTCAGGGGTGCCAGCAGATCCGGCTCGCGTCCGGCTTTCAGTGAGGACACGGCCTCGTTGAGCATTTCGTTGTAGAGCTGAAAACCGATTTCCATCATGTTGCCGCTCTGGTTTTCTCCCAGTACCTCGCCGGTGCCGCGTATCTCTAGGTCGTGCATGGCCAGGTAAAAGCCCGAGCCGAGCTCCTCCATTTGCTGAATGGCCTCCAGCCGCTGGCTGGCCTGCTTGGTCAGGCCTTCGATGTCTGGAACCATCAGGTAGGCGTAGGCTTGGTGGTGGCTGCGCCCGACACGGCCGCGCAATTGGTGCAACTGCGCCAGGCCAAACTTGTCGGCTCTGGACATGACGATGGTGTTCGCTGTGGGTACGTCGATGCCGGTCTCGATGATGGTCGAGCACAGCAGCAGGTTGTAGCGCTGGGCAACAAAGTCTTTCATGACTTTTTCCAGTTCACGCTCGGGCATCTGGCCATGCGCCACGGCGATGCGCGCTTCGGGCAGCAGCGCTTCCAGTTTTTCTCGCCGATTCTGGATGGTCTCAACCTCGTTGTGCAGAAAATAAACCTGACCGCCGCGTTTGAGCTCGCGCAGGACTGCTTCACGGATGACGCCGTTGCTTTCGCTGCGCACAAAAGTTTTGATGGCCAGGCGCCTCTGCGGTGCGGTTGCAATCACGCTTAAGTCGCGCAGTCCTTCAAGGGCCATGCCCAGTGTGCGCGGAATCGGCGTGGCGGTAAGCGTGAGCACATCCACCTCGGCGCGCATGGCTTTCATGGTCTCTTTGTGACGTACGCCAAAACGGTGTTCCTCGTCAATGATGAGCAGGCCCAAACGCTGGAATTTCACATCCTGACTCAGCAGCTTGTGCGTCCCGACCACGATGTCGATGCTGCCGTCGGCAATGCCCTTGATGGCGGCGATGATTTCCTTGCCGGAGCGAAAGCGGCTCATCTCGGCCACTTTCACCGGCCATTTGCTGAAGCGGTCCACCAGCGTTTGGTAATGCTGCTCAGCCAGCAAGGTGGTTGGCGCCAGCAGTGCGACCTGTTTACCCCCGGTCATCGCGATGAAGGCGGCGCGCAGCGCGACTTCTGTTTTGCCGAAACCGACGTCGCCGCACACCAGGCGGTCCATGGGGCGGGGGCTGATCATGTCTTGAATGACGGCATGGATGGCCGCGCGCTGGTCTGCAGTTTCTTCAAAACCAAAGTCGTTGGCAAAGGTTTCGTAGTCGTCCGGTGAGTAGCGGAAAGCGTGGCCTTCACGCGCGGCGCGGCGCGCATAGATGTTGAGCAGTTCCGCGGCAGAATCCCGTACCTGCTCTGCTGCTTTGCGTTTGGCTTTTTCCCACTGGCCGCTGCCCAGCCGGTGCAGGGGTGCCTCGGCGGCAGAGACACCGGTGTAGCGGCTGATCTGTTGCAACTGGCTGACCGGCACATACAAGGTCGCGTCGTCAGCGTATTGCAGGTGCAAAAACTCGGTGACACCCTGACCCAGGTCCATGTTGACCAGGCCCTTGTAGCGGCCGATGCCGTGGGCGCTGTGCACAACGGGGTCGCCCACATTCAGTTCTGACAAGTCCTTGATCAGTGCCTCGACATCGCTGACCTGTTCCTGCTTCTTGTTGCGCCGCCGCGTGACCACGCCCGCGGCAAACAGTTCGGTTTCGGTGACGAAATCAATATCGCCAGCGAGCCAGCTGAAGCCGGTGTTCAGCGCTGCGGTTGCAATCCCGGTTTTTTCAGCGCTGAGCTGAAACTCTTCCAGCGAGTCAAACGCAGGCGGGCTGATGCTGCTGGCGTGCAGGAAGTCGAGCAGACTCTCGCGCCGCCCATCACTCTCGGCCAGCAACAAAACACGCTGCGGTGTGTTGCGGATATGGGTTTTGAGCCGTGCCAGGGGATCTTCAGCGCCACGCACGACGGACATTTCGCCGAGTTTCTGAAAATGCGCGTTGTCTGCCACGTCTTCAATCGCCGGCCGGATCGCCAGCTGCGCGTAGTCATTGGCACGCGCATAAAACTGTTCTGTTCCCAGAAACAGCGCCTCCGGAGGCAGTGCAGGGCGGTCGGGCGCATCCTTGACCAGGCGGTAGCGGTCTTTGGTGTCCTGCCAGAAGCGCTGGAACGCCGGATCCAGATCACCGTGCAGTACCACGGTGGCGTTTTTGCCGAGGTAGTCAAACACGGTGGCCGTTTCTTCGAAAAACAGTGGCAGGTAGTACTCAATACCTGCGGTTGCCACGCCGTTGCCTATGTCTTTGTAGATGCGGCTTTTAGTCGGGTCGCCGTCCAGCAGCTCGCGCCAGCGATTCCTGAAGCGGGCCCGGGCGTCGTCATCCATCGGAAATTCGCGGCCCGGCAGCAGGCGTACCTCGGGCACCGGGTAGAGGCTGCGCTGGCTGTCCGGGTCAAATGTGCGAATGCTGTCGATCTCATCGTCAAAAAGATCCACCCGGTAAGGCACGGGAGAGCCCATGGGAAACAGGTCGATCAGGCCGCCGCGTACCGCGTATTCTCCCGGACTGACAACTTGCGTGACGTGGCTGTAACCGGCCAGGGTGAGCTGGCTCTTGAGCTTGGCTTCATCGAGCTTTTGTTTGACCTTGAAATGAAAGGTGTACCCAGCCAAAAATGCTGGCGGCGCCAAGCGGTAAAGCGCCGTCGTGGCAGGCACGATCACAAGATCGGCGCCGCTGTCTTTGTCACGCTGGCCACCCGCTACATGCAGGCGCCACAGCGTCGCCAATCGTTCGCTGATCAGGTCCTGATGCGGTGAAAAAGTGTCGTAGGGCAGGGTCTCCCAGTCGGGAAAGAGCGCGCAGCGCAAAGCGGGCGCAAAAAATGCAATTTCGTCGAGCAGGCGCTGGGCAGTCGCGGCGTCGGCCGTGACGATCGCGGTCAGCCGGCCGGCGGATTTTTCCCTCATGCCCAACTGCGCCAGAAGCAGGGCGTCGGCAGAGCCTGCGGGTTGTGGCAATGTGTAGCGTTTGCCGGGAATCAGTTTGGGTAAATCCATGAACAGTCAGAAAAAGGTAACAGGAATCGGCGAGCCAAAAGGTAAACACCCCAAACCGTCCGGAGTGGGGTGTATGCAGTCTTTAACGAGGTGATTTTAGAATCTATGATGAAGCCATGACGACAAACAGCGCCAAATCCCTGATTCCCCGGTTTTTTGCGCTGATTCCATGCGCGGGGCAAGGAAGCAGGGCGTCGACTGGCGGCCTGCTGCCCAAGCAGTACCAGATCATTGCGGGTGCGCCCATGGTGCAGCACACCTTGCAGGCTTTTGCCGGGGTGGCGCGCATCGAGTCCTGCCTGGTGGTTACGGCGCCGGGCGATGACTTTTTCAGCAAAACAAAGGGTGCGTATGACGTAGCCCCTTGCGGCGGAGCCACCCGCGCTGCAAGCGTGCTCAACGGCCTGGGCCAGCTAAGCAGCGCCGGCGCGGAGGCCGACGATTGGGTGCTGGTGCACGATGCGGCGCGTTGCCTGATCACCCCTGAACTTATTAATGCGCTCATTGACGCCTGTCACAACGACCCGGTGGGCGGCCTGCTGGCGCAGCCTCTGCCCGACACGCTCAAGCAAGGTCGGGACGACAGGGTGCTAGCGACGGTGGAGCGCGCCGATAAATGGCTGGCTCAGACCCCGCAGATGTTCCGTTTGGGGGCATTGACTCAAGCCTTGAAGATGGCCGACACCCTCGGTGAGGCCGTGACTGACGAAGCCAGTGCCATGGAGGCTTCGGGCCTGCAACCCAAACTTGTACGCGGCAGCGGGCACAACTTCAAGGTCACCTACCCGGAGGATTTTCTGCTGGCCGAAGCCCTGATCAAGAGCAGGACCAAACCCCGCACCCGAAAACCCGCTGCCCCGAAAGCACCCACCTGATGACTGTCTCCGATAAACCCGCTGATTCAACACCTTTCCGGATCGGCGAGGGCTGGGACTGTCATGCCTTGGTGCCGGGGAGGCCGCTTGTCATCGGTGGCGTGACAGTTCCGCACAGCGTTGGACTGCTGGGGCACTCCGACGCGGATGTTTTGATTCACGCCATCATTGACGCGCTGTTGGGCGCCGCCAGTCTGGGTGACATCGGCGGGCATTTCCCGGACACTGACGCCCGCTTCAAGGGGGCGGACTCGGTCGTGCTGCTGCGCGAGACAGGCCGCTTGCTGGCCGAACGCGGGCTGCGCATCGGCAACATTGACAGCACCGTGATCGCCCAAGCCCCCAAGCTGGCCAGCTACATTCCGGCCATGCGGCAGTGCCTTGCAGATGCCCTCAAGCTGGACGTATCGCGAGTCAATGTCAAAGCTAAAACCGCCGAGAAGCTGGGTCCGGTGGGCCAGGGACTGAGCATGGAGGCGCGCGCCGTAGCGCTATTGTTTTAGGGGCTACCCACGTCGGAGTTTGATATGCGCAGCAAGTCCGCCAGAGGCGGTATTGGCCAGCGCGAACACACCGCCCATGCGATGCATGGTTTTTTCCACGATTGCCAGGCCCAATCCTGCGCCCGTAGCGGCGGTGCGGGCAGCATCGCCACGGAAAAAAGGCTTGGTCAAGTTGTTTAGCGCCTCGGGTGAGACGCCCGTGCCATGGTCACGCACCTTGATCAGTACCCATTGGTCACGCTCTTTCGCGACGATGTCCACCAGGGCAATTCCAGTTTCCGGCGTCTTGCCATAGCGCCGCGCGTTCTCCAGCAGGTTGGCAAACACCCGGGACAGCTCCACCTCGTCGGCCAGAACGACGATCTGGTGGGGCAGGTTGACTTTGATCTTCATGTCGGCGTATTCGGCCACTGCGTAGACTGCAGCATCGACGATGGTGTTGAGTGACAGCGGCAGCAGTTTGGGCGGGTCGGGACGTGCGTAGTCGAGGAACTTGTCAATGATGGCGTCGAGCTGGCTGATGTCGGCAGCCATGTGGGCTCTGGCCTCGAGGTCGGCCACACTCATCTCGGTTTCCAGGCGCAGACGCGCCAGCGGCGTCCGCAGGTCATGCGAAATGCCGGCCAGCATGATGACGCGGTCTTCCTCTATTTTGGAGAGCTGCTCGGCCATGCGGTTAAAACCGATATTGACCTCTCGGATTTCGCTGGTGGCCACCTGCTCGTCCAGCAGGCTGGCGTCAAAGTCGCCATCACGCATGCGGCTGGCCGCAAATGAAAGTTGCTTGAGTGGGCGGTTGATCAAGCGCGCGATCAGGGCCGCGCCCAGCAGCGACAAAATGGCGGCGGTGATCAGCCAGACCAGCCAGGTGCCGCCCTGCAAAGAAGAGCCCAAGCGGGACGGATCGGTCAGCAGCCAATAGGAGTCGCCGTCAATCGAAAATCCGACCCACAGCCCTTTGACGCCATTGACCGTCTTGGCGACGACGGTGCTTGGCCCCATGCGCGCGGTTAATTCGTTGCCAATGCGTTCGCTGAAGGGGTCGTTGACAAACAGCTCGAATTTGTCTTTGGGTTCACGGGGCGAAATGCGCACCCCCTCTTCATCGGCCAGCGTCTTGATCAGCCACACGCGGGTGATGGAGTCCGAGTATTTAAGCGCAGCCCGGCTTAAATTGACCAATGACGCGAGCTGCTGAGCGCTCTGCACCGCACGGGGTTCAAACTCCAGCGCACGGAAGGTTTGCAGCCAGGCCACGATGCTGCCGATCAGCAGGATGGCCAAAAAGAGAAAAGTGCGCCAGAACAGACTCAGCCCAACACGCGGACGCATCTCCAGCGGCGCGGGAGCGGTTTCCAACTGAGCGGGACTGGTACCTTGCATCGGGAAGCGGCTCGGACGGGTTGGCGGCTTTACCAAGCCGCAAGATGTCGGGCTGCGTGTTCACGGCCCGGCGCAGTGCTTGGGTTTTAGTTGGTGCCGTCTGGAACAAACACGTAGCCAATGCCCCAGACCGTTTGAATGTATCGGGGCACTGCGGCGTCTGTCTCGATCAGTTTGCGCAGTCGGGAGACCTGCACGTCCAGGCTGCGGTCAAAAGGCTCGAACTCACGGCCACGCGCCAGCTGCGCGAGTTTTTCGCGGGAAAGTGGCTGACGCGGGTGGCGCACCAGCGTTTTAAGCATGGCGAACTCACCGGTCGTCAGAGGCAATTCCTCGCCATTTTTTTGCAGGGTGCGCAGCCCCATGTCAAAGCTGAAGGGTCCGAAAGTGACCACCTCCTGATCGCTGGAAGGTGCACCTGGCACTTCGGCGGCAGGTCGGCGGCGCAGCACGGCATGAATGCGGGCCAGCAATTCCCGGGGGTTGAAAGGCTTGGCCAGGTAGTCGTCGGCGCCGACCTCCAAACCGACGATGCGGTCCACGTCCTCTCCCTTGGCGGTCAGCATGATGATGGGGGTGCGGTCGTTGGCGGCACGCAGGCGCCGGCAGATGGACAGACCGTCTTCGCCGGGCATCATCAAGTCCAGCACTATCAGGTCCACCGCGTCTCGCATCATGATGCGGTTAAGCGCCTTGCTGTCTTCAGCCAGGATGACTTCAAAACCTTCCTGAGCCAAATAGCGGCGGAGCAGGTCCCGGATGCGGGCGTCATCATCAAGAATCAGGATTTTGTCGGCACGGGGAGTGTTGCTTGCTTGTGTCATAAGACCATCGTAATTTGTAACAGAGCAATTTTGGGGGCTAAAACCGGCATTTCCAGTTTTTCTGTGCACTTTGACAGACTGTTACAGAAGTTGCGGCCGCAGGCAAGCGCAGCCCTTGTCCAGAGGCAAACCAAACACACTTTGACGACTCTGGATGACACGCGTTCAGGCCTCATGGCTACAGACGTTGACGACTGCATCGCTATGCTCACCGGCACTGGACGGTTTTTCCAGTTTCATTTTTTTTTGACCGAAAGCCAAACTTGAACACCACTCAAAAATTGATTGCGGCCTGCACCTTGCTGGTCGCTGGAACCAGCCTGTGGGCCCAGAACATGCAACCCATGGCGATGAACGCGCCATTGCAAAACGTTGCCCAGCTCTCAGCCAGCGGATCGGTTGAAGCGCAGCAAGACCTGCTGTCCATCACCATGAACACCACACGCGACGGCGCAGATGCAGCAACAGTGCAGAACCAGCTGAAGCTTGCGCTGGACTCTGCACTCGCAGAAGCCAAAAAAACCACGCAGCCGGGCCAGATGGACGTGCGTACCGGCAACTTCAGCCTGTACCCGCGACACGGCAAGGACGGCAAAATCAACGGCTGGCAGGGCTCTACCGAGTTGGTTCTCGAAGGCAAAGACTTTCCGCGCATCACTGCAGCAGCCGGAAAAATCCAGACTCTGACACTGGGCAATGTCGGCTTTGCCTTGAGCCGTGAGCAGCGCACCAAGGTAGAAGCTGAAGCGCAGGCCATCGCCATTGAGCGGTTCAAGGCAAAGGCATTGGAAATTTCCAGGAGCTTTGGATTTGGCGGCTACTCCTTGCGTGAAGTGGCCGTCAATGCCAACGAACAAGGCTATGCCCCACGCCCCCGCATGATGGCCATGCAGGCGAAGTCCGAAATGTCGGACTCCTCCATTCCGGTGGAGGCAGGCAAGAGCACGGTGTTGGTCAACGTGTCCGGCTCGGTGCAGATGAAATAAGCTAAGCGCCGGTTTGTTGCCCCGTTTTCGGCGATTGCGGCCTTGACTGACATACTGCGCAGCGCGCAATCTTTATGCTTTGCGCATGAAATCTTCTGAAGTACTTGCCAACGCCTCCGCTCGCAGTGGGCCCTTTTTTATTGTGCATAACGCGAGTGCTGGGCACAACGATGCTGAGGGCGAACAGCAACTGATTGCGCAGGTTTTCACCGAGTCTGGTCGGGAATTCGAATTCCTGCCCATCACCAACCCTCGCCAGATCACGGAGGTTGCCAAGCGCGCAGTCGTGCTTGCCAAGGCGCGGGGAGGGGTTGTGGTCGCCGTCGGCGGTGACGGCACCATCAACGCGGTCGCCAGCGCTGTGCTGGGGAGCGGGTGTCCATTTGGTGTCCTGCCTCTGGGCACGTTTAACTACTTTGGCCGGGCGCATGCCATTCCGCAAGATCCGCGGGCAGCGGCCTTGGCGCTTCTTGGCGCGGCTGTATCGCCAGTGCAAGTGGGGCGGGTCAACGGCCGGTCTTTTCTTGTCAACGCAAGCCTGGGCCTTTATCCGCAACTGCTGGAGGACCGGGAGGCCTGGAAGAAGCAATGGGGTCGCAGCCGTCTGGTGGCTTTTGCCTCAGGCATTGCAACGCTGCTTCAAGCGGGAAAGCAACTTCAGCTTCGCATCGAGTTTGGAGACAAGGTTGCTGAATTCCGTACCCCCACCCTGTTTATCGGCAACAACCATTTGCAGTTGGAGAGAGTCGGCATTGAAGAAAAAGACGTTGATGCGCTGGAGCATGGCAAATTGACGGGTGTAGCGGTCAGGCCTATCGGCACGTTGGCGCTTTTTGGTTTACTGGTGCGCGGCCTGGTGGGCCGGCTGGGTGATGCTGAAAATGTCGACAGCTTTTCTTTTCGCCGCCTGACGGTTACGCCTCGGGGACCGCGCCGCATCAAGGTAGCGACAGACGGCGAAACCGTGTGGATGCAGGCACCGCTTGTTTTTGAGGTTGCGTCCGAACGCTTGTTGCTGCTGGTCCCCGCGCTGGCTGACCGGGCGGAGGTCGCATGACCCGGTTGCTGCAAATTTCTGATCCGCACTTTGGCACTGCACAAGCGCCGGTCATGGAGGCTTTGGTGCGGATGGCACATGAGCAACGGCCCGATGTGTTGGTGCTGTCCGGGGACATTACCCAGCGGGCGCGGGTAGAGCAATTCAAACAGGCGAGGGAGTTTTGTGACCGCCTGGCAATCCCCAAGATGCTCTCGCTGCCGGGCAACCACGACATACCGCTCTTCGACCTGTACCAACGTATTTTTAAGCCTTACCAGCGCTACCTCCAGTTTTTTGGTCCCGACGTAGAGACCGCTTTGGAAACGCCAGAGCTGAGTCTGATCAGCGTCAAGACCACCCGGCGCTGGCGGCACAAAAATGGTGTCGTGTCCCGATCGCAAATTGAGCGCGTGGTGGCGCATCTCAAAAAAGCCAAGCCTGAGCAGTTGCGTGTGGTCGTTGTCCACCAGCCTGTGCATGTTCAGCGCGACGAAGATGAACATGATCGTTTGCGCGGTTCGCACACCGCCGTGCGCGCGTGGTCTGCAGCCGGCGCAGACATTGTGATGGGCGGCCACATCCACCTGCCTTACGTCTGTGAGCTTTCCGGGCAAGTGGCCGGCGTAGGGCGCCGTATATGGTGCGTGCAGGCGGGAACGGCGCTTTCTTCGCGTGTGCGCCAGGAAGCGCCCAACTCGGTGAACCTGCTGCATTTCGGCCTTGCCGACCAGCCCGAACTTTGCAAGGCCGAGCGTTGGGACTTTCAAGCAGCCACCGGGTCTTTTGCGGTGGCCAAGACGCATGATCTGCGGCTGGACCGAAGCGCATCAGACCGAAGCTAAAAGCCACTCGCGGAAGCTGCTCAGCGTTTGCAGATGAAGCCGTGATTCCGGGTAGCACAGGTAATAACCCATCTCGTCCTGGTAGCCATCGTTGATGGGAGCCGAGACCAGGCCGGCCGCAATATCTTCCTTGACCAGGCAGTGAGGCACCAAAGCCAGTCCCATGCCCGCCATCACCGCGCGGATGAGGCTGTGAAACTGGTCCAGCTGCGGCCCTGCCATGGCATTGACGCCGCTGACGCCGTGCGCAGCGCACCAGTGCGTCCAGGCGTGTGGAACGCTAACGTGTTGCAGCAACGTGAAGCCGGCGATGTCCTGCGCCTCGCGCAGCGCCAGGGTTGCGGGTGTTCCGGGCGGCGTTGGTGGGGCAATTAAAACGACCTCGCGCCCGGTGATGTACTCGGCCGTGGCGCCAGGCCAGCGACCGTTGCCAAACAGGATGGAGCAGTCAAGGTCTGCGCGCTGGAAGTCATAGCCCTGCGGATAGGGAACGAAGTGCAGGGCGATGTGCGGATGCGCGCGCTGAAATTTTGGCAAGCGTGGGATCAGCCATTTGGCGCCAAAAGTCGGAAGTGTGGACAGGTGCAATGCGCCACCGCCGTCACCGCTGGTAATGAGTTCGAGTGTGGCGGCCTCCAGCTGCGCAAGGATGGGCCGAATGGCTGCCTCATATCGAAGGCCAGCGGGGGTCAAACTCAGCCGCTGACGTACCCGCTCAAACAGCAGCACGCCCGTGATCTGCTCCAGCTCAATGATTTGTTTGCTCACCGCACTTTGCGTCAAATTCAGCGCCTCGCTTGCGCGCGAGACACTGCCAAACCGTGCGGTACTGGTAAAGGCCTTGAGCAAATGCAGTGGCGGCTGGAGGCGTTTCATGGTGGCATATTAATCCAGAGTTAATTCCATTTTGGACTTAACCAAGTCTAATTTTTCGTTTGATGTCCTGGTCGCCGGGTTTCACAATTAATTGCCCATTGTTGTAAAAACTCAATCACGGAGATCATATGCAAAGACGCCACCTCATTACCATTGCAGCCAGTTCAGTACTTCCTGGACTTGGTTTTTCCCAGACCGGTCGCCCATTACGCCTCGTCGTGCCTTTCCCCCCGGGCGGCGCGACCGACATCACTGCGCGCGTATTGGCCGAGCCATTGGCGCGCCTTCTCGGACAACCGGTGGTGGTAGACAACCGTGCCGGAGCGGGCGGCTCGATTGGCATGACCGAGGTCAGCAAGTCGGCGGCTGACGGGCTGACGCTGGGCGTGGCCACGCTGTCCACTCACGGCGTGAACCCGGTGGTGTACAAAAAGTTGCCCTATGACCCGGTCAAGGATTTTGTGGCCGTCACGGAAGTCGTCAAAGCGCCGGGCGTGCTGGTCGTCAACCCGTCACTGCCGGTCGGCAACTTTGCCGAACTTGTGAAATACCTCAAAGCCAATCCGGGTAAGGTGTCTTATGCCTCGCCTGGCAATGGAACGATAGGGCACATGTGGGGCGAGCTTTTCAAGAACACCACCAACACTTTCATGGTGCATATCCCGTACCGTGGCGCCGGGCCTGCCCTCAATGATGTGATCGGCGGCCAGGTGATGGCCTATTTCGACCAGGTGGCGTCGTCGTTGCCTTTCATCCAGTCCGGCAAACTCAAGGCTATTGCGGTGTCCTGGGGCAAACGGCTGGAGGTGTTGCCTGAGGTTCCGACCTATGGAGAATTGACCTTGTTCTCCAACAACGACCCCTCCTGGTTCGGGCTGGTGGCGCCGGCCGCCACCCCGACTGCGGTGGTGGGCCGCATTCAGCAGGCCGTGTCCAAAGCGTTGCAGGAGCCGGCCGTGCGCGCCAAGCTTGCGGGGCAGGGGTTGTTTCCGTCTGGGTCCCAACCGGAGGAATTTGCGGCACAGATCAAAAAGGAAATCGAGAAGATGCAGCGCATCGCGCGATTTGCAAAAATCAGCCTGGAATGATGCCAGCATTGCTGCTGCACCCTGCCGATGTCCTGCGCATTCGGGCCGACAGGCGCAGGGCGCCTGACCCGATCACAATAAGAGCCATGACATCCCTTTTTCGCTATTTGCCCGGCACCACGGCGCTGGTGCTTGATTCGCCGCACAGCGGCACGGCCTACCCTGATGATTTTTCCTACTCGTGCGAGCTGGCCACCCTGCGCCGGGCAGAGGACACGCATGTCGACAAGCTTTATGACTTTGCGCCTGCGCTGGGTGTGGGCTGGGTAGAGGCCTTCTTTCCGCGCAGTTATCTGGACGTCAATCGCGATACCACCGAGATCGATGTCGAATTGTTTGACCAGGCCTGGCCGGATGCTGTGGCCACGGATCCCAAAGTGCTGTCAAAGGTGCGGCTCGGCAAGGGCCTGATCTGGCGGGCCACCGACGATGGCGTGCCGATATACAGCCGCAAGCTGGGTGTTTCCGAGGTGCAGGCGCGTATCGACCGGTGCTGGCGGCCCTACCACGCTGCGGTGGCGCAGGCCATTGATGCCGCACATGCACGGCACGGCTACAGCATCCACATCAACTGCCACTCCATGCCGGCCATTGCCTCCAGCCACGCCACAGAGTTTCCGGGCGAGGCGCATGCCGACTTTGTGGTCGGCAATCGTGATGAGACGACTTCCAGTGCAGCGCTGGGCCAGCTGGTGTGTAAGCATCTCAGTGGTCTGGGCTACAGCGTGGCCTACAACCACCCGTACAAAGGCGTAGAGCTGGTGCGTCGATATGCAGACCCCCGCAAGCACCGGCACAGCATTCAGCTGGAGATCAACCGCAAGCTCTACATGAACGAAGCATCGCTGGAGCTGACCGAGGGGTTTGAGCCACTGAAAGCAAGCTTGCTGTCGTTGGTGGAGCGCTTGCTTCAGACCGATCCACGGCAGGTATAAACATCCCGACGCCTGTCAGGCGTTCATCTTCCCCTGACTCTCCTTGACCCATGATTGCCCTGTACAGCGACGTTCACGAAAACCACGCACCGGCCTTTGAATTTTTTCGCGGCGAGCGCGTGCCCTGTTTTGAAACCCCGGCACGCGCCGCTTTTGTAAAAGCGCGCCTGATACAAGCCGGCCACGCGCTGCGTCAGCCGCACATCGACAGCCGGGCGGTGCTGGGTAAGGTGCACAGTGCGCGTTACCTCGCGTTTCTGGAAGGCGCTTGGGCCGACTGGCTGGCGCTGACACCCGGCAATGCGGCTCAGCAGCCTTTCCCATCGGTCTGGCCGGTGCGTACCTTGCGCAGCGATCTGGAGCCCGCCAACTTTGTGGCCCGGTTGGGTCTTTATTCGATGGACAACGGCTCGCCCCTGTCCGCAGGCTCATGGGCGGCGGCCAAGGCCGGGGCCGATGCTGCAGCCAGCGCGGCGGCTTTGCTTGGCGAAGGCGAACGTGCCGTTTTTTGCTGCAGCCGCCCGCCTGGACACCACGCTGGCGCCGACTTTATGGGCGGCTACTGCTTTTTGAACAATGCCGCCGTGGCGGCTCAGGCATTGCGCAGCAGCGGTCTTGAGCGCGTGGCGGTTCTGGACGTTGACTATCACCACGGCAACGGCACACAGAGTATTTTTTATGAGCGGCCCGATGTGCTGTTTGTCAGCCTGCACGGCGATCCACGCACGGAGTACCCTTTTTACCTGGGCCATGCCGATGAAACCGGCGAGGGTGCGGGGGCGGGCTTCAACCTCAACCTGCCGCTGCCTGCGGGCGCCACGGTCGGCGCCTGGTTTCATGCGCTGGAGAAGGCTTGCCAACGCATAACGCAATACGGCGCTCAGGCGCTGGTGGTGTCGCTGGGACTGGACACTTTTGAGGATGACCCGATTTCGACCTTTGCGTTGAAGCTTGCCGACTTCCGACGGCTTGGACAACAACTCGCGGCGCTTGGGCTGCCGACGGTGTTTGTTCTCGAGGGCGGATACGCAGCCGAGGCACTTGGCATCAACGCAGTGGAAGTACTGGATGGATTCGAAGGGGGCAGGTGATGGACAGCGTTGATGTGGTGGTGATTGGGGCTGGCGTGGTTGGCCTGGCCGTCGCGCGTGCATTGGCGTTGCAGGGCCGTGAGGTCATGGTTCTGGAAGCGGCTGACGGCATAGGCACCGGCACCAGCTCGCGCAACAGCGAAGTGATTCATGCCGGCATTTATTACCCGCAGGGCTCGCTCAAAGCCGCGCTCTGCATTCAGGGCAAACAGCTGCTGTACGACTACTGCGCCGCGCGCGGCATAGGCCACAGCCGTTGCGGCAAATTGATTGTTGCTACCAGTCCGGCGCAGGTAGCCCAACTTCAGGCCATCATCGCCAAGGCAGCAGCCAATGGCGTGATTGACCTAGAGTTACTGACGGGCGAACAAGCCAGATTGATGGAGCCGAACCTAGCGTGCGAAGCCGCGGTTTTGTCGCCCAGCACAGGCATTGTCGATAGCCACGCGCTGATGCTGGCCTTGCAGGGCGATCTGGAGAATGCAGGCGGGCTCGTGGCATTAAATTCGCCCCTCGCCCATGCCCGATGCGAAAGTTCTGCGATCACACTTGTAGCCGAAGATGGCACCGAGCTGTCGGCGCAAACCGTGGTCAATGCCGCCGGCTTGCAGGCGCAGGCACTTGCACGGCGCTTTGTCGGCTTGCCACCGCAGCACGTGCCGCCCAGCTTTTATGCCAAGGGCAACTACTTCACCTTGTCGGGCCGGTCCCCGTTCAAGCGATTGATCTACCCAGTGCCCGAGGCTGCGGGTCTTGGCGTGCACCTGACGCTGGACCTGGGCGGTCAAGCCAAGTTTGGCCCCGACGTGCAATGGGTCGATTCGCCCGAAGACCTGGTGGTGGACCCAGCGCGCGGTGATGCGTTTTACGCAGAAGTTCGCAAGTACTGGCCGGGTCTGCAGGACGGCGCACTTATTCCGGGCTACGCCGGCATCCGGCCCAAAATCCAGGCGCCGCACGAAGCCGCCAAGGACTTTTTGATTCAGGGGCCTGCCGATCATGGCGTGCCGGGGTTGGTCAACCTCTTTGGCATTGAGTCGCCGGGACTTACCAGCTCGCTGGCTATAGGCGACCGGGTGAGCGCCATGCTACAAAAAAAATAGCAAAAGCGGGCTCCACATCCGGTTTACATTCTGGCCGCCAGACGTGTCCCTTGGTCAATGGCCCGCTTGGCGTCCAGCTCGGACGCCTCGTCAGCGCCGCCAATCAGGTGCGTCTGCACGCCCGCCGCGCGCAGCGGCTCCAGCAATTCACGGAGAGGCTCCTGTCCGGAGCACAACACGATGTTGTCGACGGCCAGCACGGTGCCGTTCTGGCGCTTCTCGCCAAAGGTAATGAACAGGCCCAGGTCTGAGCCGTCTCCATTCATGGGGCCTATGCGTTCGTAGTTCACACCCGAAAGCATTTCGACGTTTTTCATCTTCAGCGCGGCGCGGTGAATCCAGCCCGTGGTTTTGCCCAGACCTTTGCCGAGCTTGCCGGGTTTGCGCTGCAGCAGCGTGACCTGGCGCGCTGGCAGGGTGCTTAGGGGGCGCACAACGCCGCCGCGTACTTCGCCGGGGTCAGCCACGCCCCACTCGGCCAGCCAGGCGGGCAGGTCCAGCGCTGTAGAGTGGCCTGCGGGTGTGACCAAAAACTCCGCCAGGTCAAAGCCAATGCCGCCGGCACCTATCAGCGCCACGCGCTGACCCACAGGTTGACGACCCAGCAAAACGTCAACATAGCTCAGCACCTTGGGATGCTCCTGGCCGGGGATGCGCGGATTACGCGGCGTAACGCCCGTGGCCAGAATCACTTCGTCAAACTGCCCGCCAATCAGGTCGCCGGCCTTGATGCGGGTGTTCAGGTGCAAGGTCACGCCGGTGCGCGCGATGCGCTGGCCGAAGTAACGCAGGGTTTCCTCAAACTCTTCCTTGCCGGGCACACGTTTGGCCAGGTTGAACTGGCCACCAATCCTGTCGGCAGAGTCATAAAGGTGCACCTGGTGGCCGCGTTCTGCCAGTGTTGTGGCGGCAGCCAGGCCGGCTGGGCCAGCGCCAATCACGGCCACGCGCTTTTTGGCGGGGGCGATCTTGATGATGAGTTCGGTCTCATGCCCGGCACGCGGGTTGACCAGACAACTGGCCAGCTTGGCCTTGAAGGCGTGGTCAAGGCAGGCCTGGTTGCAGGCGATGCAGGTGTTGATCTCGACACTGCGACCCTGCGCAGCCTTGTTGACAAACTCCGGGTCGGCCAGAAAGGGGCGGGCCATGCTGACCATGTCGGCGCTGCCATCGGCCAGCACTTGTTCGGCCACTTCCGGCATGTTGAGCCGGTTGCTGGTAATCACCGGAATCATCACGCCCGCTGCGCGCAACTCGGTGCGAAGTTTTTTCGTGACCCAGGTAAACGCGCCGCGTGGCACGGAGGTGGCAATGGTGGGTACGCGGGCCTCGTGCCATCCGATGCCGCTGTTGATCAGGGTGGCACCTGCCGTTTCCACAGCCTTGGCCAGCAACACAACTTCTTCCCAGCTGCTGCCGCCCGGAATCAGGTCAATGATGGACAGGCGGTAGATGATGATGAAATCTAGCCCCACGGCCTCGCGCGTGCGGCGCACAATCTCGACGGCCAGGCGCATGCGGTTGGCGTAGCTGCCGCCCCAGTCGTCCGTGCGCTGGTTGGTATGGGTGACCAAAAACTGGTTGATGAAATAACCTTCGCTGCCCATGATCTCAACGCCGTCATAACCGGCGTCGCGCGCCAGTTTGGCGCAGCGAATAAAGGCGCGGATTTGCCGCTCAATGCCGCCAACGCTCAGCTCCCGCGGGGTAAAAGGCGAGATCGGACTCTGGATGCGCGAGGGGGCCACACACAGCGGGTGATAACCGTATCGGCCGGTATGCAGAATTTGCAGCGCGATTTTGCCGCCCTCCAGGTGCACCGCATCGGTCACCTGTTTGTGGCGTCGCGCCGCGCCCGCACTGGCCAGCATGCCGGCAAAGGGTTTGGTCCAGCCCGCAATGTTGGGTGCAAAGCCGCCCGTCACCATCAGGCCCACACCGCCGCGCGCGCGTTCGGCAAAATACGCCGCCATGGCCGGGAAGTGTTTGCGCCCGTCTTCCAGCCCGGTGTGCATGCTGCCCATCAACACGCGGTTTTTAAGGGTGGTGAAACCCAGGTCCAGCGGGGCCAGCAGGTGGGGATAGGTCGAAGCTTGGGGAGGTGAGTAGGCCACTGACAGGTCCTGGAGTCAAAACTGACTGCATGGTAGCTGCCACGCGCCGCGTCTTGCGGTGCTCTAGGGGACAAGCTCTATAGGAGCCGCGGGCAAACCCTGAAACCACAATGCTATCAAAGGAGTCGCAATTTTCGCTCGTCAATCAAAGGGGTAGCGTTGCTTTTTATTAATATGTCCGTTATTTCATGGCGCTACACCGCTCGGGCTGAGCCTTTCGAAGCTCTTGGCCCAGCTCAGGCTCACAGCTAAATCCCTTCGTCGGTCAAGTGAGCGCGCCGATCTTTATCGCAAGCTCCAGTCAAAGCCGATTTGTAATCCGCAGAGCATCCTCCATGCGGTCTATTCCGACAACTATGCTGTGCCGGCGCCGCTGCTCAACGATGCCATCAGGTGTTCGGCGAAGGCATGGGCGACCACTGGCAACTGCCGACTGTGCAGGCTGGCCAGAACCAGTTGGCCGCGTGGAAAGCCCCGGTCCGCGATTTCGCGCGCCACCAGCTGGCCTGCGTCGGTGACCGCGCCTATGGCGATCTGAAATGAAATTGCTTGTTCGTAGTAGAGATAACCTCGCATGAATTCAAAGCTGTTGCTTTCAACCACCGGACGCAGCTTGGTGGAGCTGCGAGCCAGAAAGCGATCGAGCAGCTGACGTCCACCAATGTCTCGCGCCGGCAGTACCAATGGATAGTTGACGCATTCATGGATGCGCAGTTCCGTGCGGCTTGCCAGTGGATGGTCGCGGTGCATGGTGGCCACCAGTTTTTGCTCGAACTCGGCTATCCGCTTGATGTCGGCTTCCGGCGCGAGATTGAACACCAGTGCCAGATCGATTTCGAAATCGCGAAGGGCCTGCATCGCTTGCACATGGTCGCCAATGCGTGCCTGAACGGTAACCAACGGATGGCTGGCGCGGAATGTCGCCACAGCTTTTGGCAAAAACGCCGGCGCCAGCGCCTGGCTGCCCACAAGCTTCACGCTACCCCGGCGCAGACCCTGCAGGTCTTCGATTTCGGAGCGTACCTGATCCAGCTGCGCTGAACGACCGCGGATATAGGCCACGAAAAGCTCGCCAGCCGCCGTCAGACGTACGCCCCGCGGCAGGCGTTCAAAAAGTGGCGTTCCAAGCTCATCCTCCAGGTCCTGGATACGGCGGTTCACGGCGGACGGCGCGATATGCAGCCGCTCGGCTGCCTGACGGATGGAGCCGACGCGGGCGACCTCGTCAACATACTTCAAAAAACGCAGGTGGTTCACGGGGTGTCCTTCTGGGTGTGTTTGCCACGCGTATGCAGAATGCGTGCCGGACCGTTGCCTTTGCGGCAACGGAGAGGCCTTGAAAAGGCAGATATCCAGAGCCCAACAGGGCACGGCTCGTGCATAGAGTGACGTATGAGTCGCAGATCTAACCCAACGCGCACCAAGCTGGCACACCAAGCTTCATTTGGCCCAGCTCCGCACAATGCTTGGCACCTGACGGAACAAGGTGTCAGCCTGGTCCGTCAACCATCGCGCACCAAGGCTGTGCGCCTGGACGCACTGCCGCAGAGCATTGAGATTGACATCGCCCGCTCCGTGCTGATGGTCGTTGATATGCAAAACGATTTCTGTCACCCCAAAGGCTGGTTCGGGCAAAAAGGCATCTCTGTCAGGCCGATGCGCAAGCCTATCCCTGCGATTGCCGGGCTATTGCCGACCTGGCGCGCCGCCGGCGGCGCAGTACTCTGGTTGAACTGGGGTGTGCGGCCCGACCGGCTGAATCTGAGCCCGACCATCCAATTCAAGGGCAAACGCGCGGCCGATGGCGTCGGATATGCGGAGCGTTCACCGCAAGACCGCGGCCTGTCGGTGGTAGCGGGCCAGTGGGGTGCGCAGGTGGTGGATGAACTGGCCGTGCTGCCGGGTGATATCACCGTCTTCAAGCACCGCTTGAGCGGCTTTTGGGACAACGAACTCGATAGCATCTTGCGCCAGCAAGGCATCACAACTCTGCTGTTTGCCGGCGTGAACACCGACCGCTGCGTTTTCTCAACTTTGCAGGACGCGGGATTTCTGGGCTACGACTGTGTGCTCTTGTCAGACGCATGCAGCACACCGTCGCCTGCCTATGTGACCAAGGCCATCCATTTCATCGTGCAGCAATTGCATGGTTTTGTGGCCACTTCGACAGTTTTGTTGTCTTCCCTTCAAGCGCTGAAGACCATGAAAGTTTCCCGTCCTCCGCGCAAGAAGCGCAGCGCCGTTATCAACGCCGTCACCACCCCCGCCGCTAAAGCGACAAGCAACCTGAAAGATGCACGATGACATTACGCCACCGATTCGCCCTCGCCATAAGTACCGTAGCCCTCGCTTGTGCGTTGCCAGCTATGGCGCAGGAGCCGACCAAGATCAAGTTCACACTCGACTGGAAGATTCAGGGCGTACACGCCTGGTTCTATCTGGCCCAAGACAAGGGCTACTTCAAGGCTGAAAACCTGGACGTCACGATAGATCAGGGCGACGGATCGGCAGCGGCCGTATCCAAGGTGATGTCAGGCACTTACCAAGCGGGTATTGGCGACATGAACGCGATTATCCAGGGTGCCTCCACCAAGCCCGGTGAAGCCCCTGTGATGGTGTACATGATTTACAACCGAGCACCTTTTGCCCTGATTACCAAGGCTGGCAGCTCCATCAAAACGCTGAAGGACGTTGAGGGAAAAACCTTGGGTTCTCCGGCGGGCAGCGCGGCCCTGAAAGTGTTTTCAGCGCTGGCGAAAAAGAACGGTATTGACGAAAAGAAAGTCACCTGGACCAATATGGCCCCGAACCTGCAAGAGCAAATGTTGCTGCGCGGGCAGGTCGAAGCGTCTGCAGTCTTTTCGGCCACCAGTTATATGAACTTGGTAGCAATGGGGGTTGACCCGGAAAAGGAAATTCGCTGGATTTTCTACAACGACCAGGGGCTGGACCTTTACAGCAATGGCGTACTGGTATCCAACAAGCTGGCTAAAGAAAACCCGAAAGCGGTAACGGGGTTGGTCAGGGCGATTAACCGCGCGATGAAAGAGTGCATTGCGCAACCAGATCCGTGTATTGACAACCTTGCGAAAAACGAACCATTGATAAACAAGGACATCGAAAAACGCCGCATGATTTACGTGCTGAAGAGCAACGTACTCACGCCTGAGGCCGCCGAACTGGGGCTCGGCGATATCAATGACGCCCGCATGGCGCGGTCAGTCACACAAATTGTTGAGAGCTACGAGTTAACGCGCAGTCCAGCGCCTGCAGAAATATTCAACCGCAGCTTTCTGCCGCCCAAAGCTGATCGCATGGTGAAGTCGGCTCTTTGACATGACCAATAACTGGGCCATTCGAAATGCCGCCATACCAGGTCGGGATGGGCGCTGGTGTATCAGCGTCGCCGAAGGTTGCATTGAGCAGGTGGTGGCAGACGGCGTTGCTGTTACTGCCGTCCATGCAGCGCGTACCTGGGATGCCGGTGGCCGACTCGTGTCTTCAAGTTTTGTAGATCCTCATATCCACATTGACAAGGCGTTGACCTGTGATCGGGTGTCGGATGGCGCAGATGTCGCAGGTCTCAGTGAGGCGATACGCGCGGTGCGCCGGCTCAAGACCGACTTCACGGTGGCCGATGTGGCTTGCCGCGCGCAACGGTCATTGGAGATGGGGCTCGCGCATGGCACGACCACGGTTCGCACCAACTGTGAAGTCGACAGGTTTGTCGGTCAACGCGCCCATCAGGGTATCAAGGCTGCAGCTGTCGCGTTGGCAGGCAAGGTGGACGTGCAGGTTACTGCGTTTCCGCAAGAGGGATGGTTTGAAACAGTGGGTTCGATAGAAGATGGCGCTGGCCCGTATATCGAGCAAGCGTTGCAGGACGGCATACGGATTGTGGGCGGCAACGTCAACCGTGCGATCTGGCCATCAGACCCCGAGAAGCAAGTAGACGAAACGTTTGCATTGGCCAAACTTTACAACTGCGATATCGACTATCACCTCGACAACTGGGACGGTGAGCAGGCTTTTACCCTGCCTTACGTTGCCCAAAAAACCATAGATTTCGGCTGGCAAGGCCGCGTTGCGGTATCACACATCGCGTCGCTGGCTCACGTCAGTGATGCGGCGGCAGCCAACGCGATTGACTTGATGAAAAAAGCCGACTTGCAGGTGTGTGTACTGCCGACCCGTATGCGCCTGACGCGCGTGCTGGAGCTGATGGAGGCGGGCATCAACGTGACTTGCGGCACTGACAATATGCGTGACCCTTTTGTCCGTTTTGGCGATGCAGACCCGCTTAAAGCGATGCTGCTGCTGGCGCAGTTGACCAAGCAACTGCACAACGCCGGGCTTGAAAAAGTGTGGCAAACCATGACTACGAATTCGGCACGCATGCTCCGACTGAGCAACTACGGCCTGGCTGCAGGTTGTGCTGCTGACTTGGTCGTGGTGGATGCGCCGTCGGTGCCTGAAGCCGTTCTGCAGCAGGCCACCCGGCTGGCTGTGTTCAAAGCCGGGCAGCAGGTTGCCGGCTCACTGCAAATATTTCATTGATGCTTTCATGAGCGAATTTTCTCGAATCTGTCACCTCGCCAACTTTACTTTGCAACTTAACCAGAAGGACTCCCCATGACATTCAACCGTCGCTTGACCGTACTCAGCCTGTTTATGGCATTGCTACCCGCCGCCGCAATGGCGCAAACCAAAATCAAGATGGTGCTGAACTGGAAATACGAGGGCGCCCAGTCCTGGTTTTTCCTGGCTCAGGACAAAGGCTACTTTAAGGAAGAGGGGCTGGACGTCGAGATCGATCAAGGCGAAGGCTCGTCCGCCTCCATCCCTAAAGTCGCATCGGGCGCTTACCAGGCTGGCTTCGGCGACCTCAATGCGCTGATCGACCTGTCCTCCAAACGCCCGGCCGATGCGCCGGTCGCCGTGTACATGATGTACAACACGCCGCCGTTCACGCTGGTGGTCAAGCAAGACAGCCCCATCAAAACGCCCAAGGACCTGGAAGGAAAAACCGTGGGCGGGCCGGCGAACGACGCGGCGCTCAAGCTGTTTCCGGCTTTTGCCAAGTTGACCAAGATCGACGCGAGCAAGGTGACCGTCACCAACATGGCGCCCAACCTGCGTGAGCAGATGCTCTCACGCGGGCAGATCGATGCCGCCTTCGGCTTCGTCACCACCGTGACTTTCAGCGCAAAGGCGATGGGTCTGGATCCGGCAAAGGACCTGCGCTTCATCCGTTACAGCGACTACGGCATGGACCTGTATTCCAACGCAATTTTCTTCTCGCGCAGCTTCGTCAAGGACAACCCAAAAGCCGTTCAGGGCTTCGTCAAGGCGCTCAACCGTGCCATCAAGGAGGTCGCGGCCAATACCGACGCCGGCGTGGACTTCGCCATGAAGCGTGAACCCTTGCTCAAGCGCGAGGTGGAAAAAGAGAAGCTGCAGGCGACGATTCGCAATGACATGAGCCACCCCGAGATTGCCCGCATCGGTCTGGGCGACGTCGATGACGAACGCCTGAAAAAGGCCATCGCGATCGTTGTCGAGGCCAACCAGCTGCCACGCACGCCCGCACCTGACGAAGTGTTTAACCGCAGCTTCTTGCCAGCACGGGCCGATCGGCCCTCCAAGCTCTGATTTCTTCAGGAAAGAACGCCAGTCATGGATCTCCAGCTCAAAGACAAAGTCACTGTGATCACCGGCCCGGCCAAAGGCATGGGCCGCGCCGTCAGCCTGGCCTTTGCCCACGAAGGCGCCAGGTTGGTGCTGGCCGGTCGTGACACCGACGCCATCGAGCCCGTCGCCGCAGAGGCGAGGGCAATGGGCGTCCAGGCGCTGGTGATCGCTTGCGACATGACCCGGTCGGCGCAGACCGAGGCGCTGGCCACCGCTGCGCTGCAGGCTTTCGGCCGCATCGATGTGCTGGTCAATGTGGCTGGCGGTTCCGGCCCGATTGGCAAAACCGGCTGGGAGACGAGCGCGGAAGAGTTCGAGGACATCGTGCAGCTCAACATGACCGGTTGCTTTAACACCATGCGCGCGGTGCTGCCCGGCATGGTCGAGCGAAAAAGCGGCAAGGTGGTCAATGTGGGCGGAACTTTTGGCATGCGCGGGCGCGCTGGCCGCATGGCTTACTCTGCGTCCAAGTGGGGACTGCGCGGCATCACTAAAAGTTTTGCGCTGGAAGCCGGGCCTTACGGGATCAACGTCAATTGTGTGGCGCCGGGCATGGTCGACGGGCCGCGCTTTCGCGAAAAGGTTTGCGCCAACATGGCCACCAAACTTGGCATCACACTGGAAGAGGCGATGACGCGGCACGCAGCCGACTACGCGCTGCGGCGCGTCTCTACAGATACCGACGTAGCCAATGCCTGCCTGTTTCTTGCCAGCGATGCCTCGCGCCAGATCACTGGCGTCGACCTGCCGGTCGATGGCGGCTGGGCCATGCTGTGAAAGGACACGCGATGAAAGAAATCGACCTGGTGATCCGGGGTGCGCGTGTTGTCTCTGGCGACCAGATCATCGAGGCCTCGGTCGCGATTGCGGGTGAGTTGATCGTTGCGGTCGGACACGACGACCTGATGCCCCCGGCGCGCGAAGAGATGCGCGCCGATGGGCTATTTTTGTTGCCTGGCGCGATCGACAGCCACGTCCACTTTCGCGACCCCGGCTATCCGCACAAGGAAACCTGGAAGACCGGTTCGGCGGCGGCGGCCTGCGGCGGCGTGACGACTGTGTTCGAAATGCCCAACACCAATCCACCGACAGCGACCGTCGAAGCCTTGCGTCTCAAACAAAAGGCCGCCGAGTCCTCGTATGTCGATTTCGGCATCCATGGCCTGCTGGGTGACGACACGGTGGACCACCTGGAGGAATTGCTTGAAGCCGGCGTGACCAGCTTCAAGGCATTTGTCGGCAACACCTTTGGCAACCTGCCAGCACCGACCGATGGTGCTTTGCTCGAAGGGTTTGAAAAACTGGCTCCGTTGGGCATCCGCACGGTGGTGCATGCCGAGAATTCGTCGATCCTCTCGCGGCGCCAGCAGCACATGCAGAAGGCGGGGCGCATCGACGCGCTGGCGCACCTGGCGTCTCGGCCTGCCGTGGCCGAGATTGAAGCCATAGGTCGGGTGCTGACGCTGGCGGAATGGACCGGTGCGCGTGTGCACATTGCACACCACAGCGCCGCCGATTCCTTGTATTTGCTGCGTGAAGCCAAGCGGCGCGGCGTGGACGTCACGGCTGAGACCTGCCCCCAATACCTGCTGCTCAACACCGATCACATGCTCAAGCTGGGCGGCATCATGCGGCTGAACCCGCCTATCCGCGAGGCCAGGCACAACCAGCCGCTGTGGGACGCGCTGATGGACGGCACCATCGACATGATCGCCACTGACCATGCGCCGCATGCACCAGAAGAAAAAACCCGCGAGAGTATCTGGGATTGCGATTGCGGTTTTCCCGGGGTTGAAACCCAGATGCCGCTGATGCTGACGGAGATCAACCGTCAGCGGGCCACCTTGATGGACTATGTGCGCTGGAGCGCTGTGGCCCCCGCCAAGGCCTGGGGTCTGTACGGCACCAAGGGTGTGATTGCGCCGGGCGCGCACGCCGACATTGCGATTGTCGACATGCAGCGTACTGGCGTGTTGTCCCAGAATCGCTTGCAGAGCATCAGCAAGATATCGCCATGGAACGGCCGTGCCGTGCAGGGCTATCCGCTACACACCCTGCTGCGGGGCAGGTTTGTCATGCGCGACGGCAAACTGGTGGCGGAGGCGGCGGGTTGGGGTCGCTCGGTCAAGAGTGTGCAGAAAATGCCGGCGCCCCGGCCACGCAACACCGAGCATTACAGCAGCGCCATCCTGACCACGCCTGCCGGTGTGCCGGTGAACGCCTTGCCGACAGGGCCGGCCTTTGGAGACGGATCGTGAGCGGCCAACGCCAACAGGTCGGCGTCTGGCGCGTGCCCTGTAGCGGTCCGGGCGACCTGTCGGGCGTGCAGGCATTGATAGACGCTGGTGAATTGGTTGCCGCAGACATCGTGGCTGTGATGGGTAAAACCGAAGGCAATGGCTGTGTCAATGATTTCACACGCGAGTACGCCAGCGCCGCCTGGTGCCAACTGCTGGCACTGGCGCTCGGATGTACGCCGCAGCAGGTCCATGGGCGTGTGGCGCTGGTGATGTCGGGTGGCACCGAAGGCGTTTTGTCGCCGCATTTCACCGTGTTCAGCCGGCGCTGGCTGCCTGCGGCCGACAAACCGGTCGATGCCGAAAAGCGCCTGGTCATAGGTATTGCCCAGACGCGCGACTTTCTGCCCGAGGAGTTGGGTCGCGCCGTACAGATCGACGCGACTGCTGGGGCCGTTGCCGAGGCGATGCGTGATGCCGGCATTGAGGATGCGTCCGACGTGCACCTGGTGCAAGTCAAGTGCCCGCTGCTGACCGCCGGCAAGGTGTCGGCTGCGCTGGCGCGCGGCGCCGCGCCGGTGACCAGCGACAGCTACGAATCCATGGGCTACTCACGCGGCGCTTCGGCGCTGGGGGTTGCGGTGGCGCTTGGTGAACTGCAGCGGACCCAGGCCAGCGATGCGGCGGTGCTGACTGACTGGAGCCTTTATTCGGCCCGCGCCTCGGCTTCGGCCGGCATTGAGCTAGAGGGCAATGTCGTGATCGTGCTCGGTGAGGCGGCAGGCAGCGCGTCTGCGTTTCGCATCGGACACACCGTCATGAACGATGGCGTCGATGCGGCCAGTGTGCGGGTACTGTTGAAGGGCGCGTTCGGCCTGGACGCCGAACGCGATGCGCAGGCCGTGGCCCGTCAATTGGTCAACCTGCTGGCCAAGGCGGAAGCCAGTCCAGATGGTCTGTTGCGCGGCGTGCGGCACACCATGCTCAACGATTCGGATATCCATTCCACACGCCACGCGCGCGCCGCGGTCGGAGCCGTGTTGGCCTCGGTGGCCGGGCATGGCGCGCTGTACGTGTCCGGCGGCGCCGAGCATCAAGGCCCGGCGGGCGGCGGCCCGGTGGCGGCGATCCTGCGCGTGCCAGATGTTGGCGAGCCGCTTTTTTCTTCCATCTCCCGCACCTGAAAGACGACATGGGAAACAACTTTATTCAGCTCTCCGATGTAATGCTTTGCTATGGCGGCGGCACGGTGGCCCTGGATCACACCACGCTGGGCATTGACCAAGGTGACTTTGTGGCCCTGGTCGGTCCCAGCGGCTGTGGCAAATCGACCATTCTCAAACTTGTGGCCGGCTTGCTCAAGCCGACCTCGGGGGCTGTCGTTGCCGACGGGCGCGAGGTGGGCGCAGCCGCCACCCGCAGCACGGGGGACCGCCACGCCTCGCGCGCGCCGCGCCTGCGCATTGGATTGGCGTTTCAAAACCCGACCATGCTGCCGTGGCTGACGATCCGCGAAAACGTGATGATCCCGCTGAAGATCGTCGAACCCTTCCGGCAGGACTTTGCGCGCAAGAAAAAGGGTGAATTCAAGGACCGTGCCGAAGCCTTGCTGGCGCAGGTCGGCCTGGCGGGCTTCGGCGACAAGCGCCCGTGGCAGCTTTCCGGCGGCATGCTGCAGCGGGCATCGCTGTGCCGGGCGCTGGTGCACGAGCCCGAACTGCTGCTGCTCGACGAGCCTTTCGGCGCGTTGGACCAATTCACCCGCGAAGAGCTCTGGGACATCATGCAGGCGCTGTGGATGGCAAAGAAGCCCACGGTGCTGCTGGTCACGCATGACCTGCGTGAGTCGGCCTATCTGGCCAACCGCATCTGCGTGATGAGTGCACGTCCGGGCCGGATTCTGGAAACGCGGGAGGTTCCGTTCGCACGCCCGCGTACGCTTGAAAGCAGTTATTCGCCTGAGTTTGCAAGCCTGGTCCAGCAGTTGCGTATGCGTATTGCTGATGCCCGACAGCCCGCCGACGCAGCGCTGCCGCTCGGGTCGGTGCTGGGAGCTCCGGCATGAACGCACTTTCGGCTCAAACCCGCCAGCGCCTGCTGTCGGCTCTGGCGTTGGCCAGTTTTTTTGTGCTTTGGGAGCTAATCTGCCTGGCCGGCGGTATATCGGATTTGATCCTGCCGCGGCCCAGTCAGATCGCGCGCGTCTTGATCGAAAAAATGCCTCTGCTGTGGCCGCACACGGTGCAGACGCTGTACACCACAATGACCGGCTTTGTAATGGGCGTCCTGCTTGGCATCCTGATTGGCGTGGCCATCGGCTCTTCCAAGCTGGCGTACGACGTGGCCTATCCGCTGCTGGTGGGTTTTTCCAGCATCCCCAAGGTGGCGGTGGTGCCGCTGTTTGTGGTCTGGTTCGGCGCCGGCACCGTGCCCGCAATTTTGACCTCCATGGTGATTTGCATCTTCCCCGTGGTGGTTAATGTCGCGACCGGACTGGCCAGCACCGAGCCCGAGCTCGAAGACGTGCTGCGCGTGCTGGGCGCGAGCAAGCGCGACATTCTCTGGAACGTCGGCTTGCCGCGCGCATTGCCCTATTTGTTTGCCTCGCTGAAGATTGCTATCACGCTGGCTTTTGTGGGAACGGTGCTCAGCGAGACGGTGGCTTCGAACCGCGGCATTGGCACGGTGATGATGATTGCCAGCGGCAACTTTGATGTGCCCTTGGTGTTTGCCGGGCTGTTTCTTCTGGCGGCGATGGGTGTGGCGCTGTATGCCGTGTCGTCCTGGGTGGAACTGCGCATGACCGGCTGGGCGCAACGTAAAACCGAAATGGCCATGGCATGAACAAGCGGATTTTGATCACCGCGGGAGGGCTGCGTTTTGTGGCCGAAACGCAACCCGATGCGCCGCTAACTGTGGCGGCATTTTCAAAACTGCTGCCCTACCGGCAAAAGCTGATTCATGTGCGCTGGAGCGGAGAAGCCTGCTGGGTGCCGCTGGGCGATTTTCAGCTGGGCGTCGGTTTTGAAAACCACACGAGCCACCCGTCTGTCGGCGACATCCTGTTTTATCCCGGGGGCTACAGCGAAACCGAAATCATCCTGGCGTATGGCGGCTGTAGCTTCGCCAGCAAGATGGGCCCGCTGGCGGGCAATCATTTTCTGACCATTGTCGAGGGCCGTGAACAGCTGCGCATGCTGGGTACCCGGGTTCTGTGGGAGGGCGCGCAGGACGTTCTTTTCGAGGCGCTCTGAAGGATACGGCACGGTTTATCGGCGAGCGATACATCTGGTCCGTTGCTGCTGAGAATGCGCCTACTGCAGCAAATGTCGCTGGCACCTCAGCGCCGGCGCGAGTTTTTGATGGCCAGCGCTGCTTGCCGCACCAGGCCCGGACCTTTATAGATCAGGCCGGTGTATATCTGCACCACATCCGCGCCGGCATTTATTTTGCTGACAGCGTCTGCAGCGCTCAGGATGCCGCCCACGCCGATGATGGGAAAGTCGCGCCCAAGGGCTTTTCGCAGCTGGCTGATCACGCGGTTGCTGGCCTGCAGCACCGGCGCACCCGACAATCCGCCGCTTTCCTCTGCGTGCTGCAGGCCGGCGACGGCTTCGCGGCTGACCGTGGTGTTGGTGGCGAGGACACCCCATCCCAGGCTGCTGCCAGCCGCATCTGCCTCTTCGTAGCGCTGCAGGGTGCGGGCAATGACCTCGATCTGGCTGTCGTCGAGGTCGGGCGCAATCTTGACGAAAAAGGGCACACGCCGCTCGTGTTGCTGCGCCAATGCTTCACGCCGCTGCGACATCGCAGCCAACAGCCCGTCCAGCGCTTCGTCAGCCTGCAGGGTTCGAAGATTCTTGGTGTTGGGGCTGGAAATGTTGATAGTGACGTAGTCGGCGTGCGGGTACACCCCGTCCAGACAAGCAAGGTAGTCATCCGTTGCGCGTTCCATCGGCGTAGTTGCATTCTTTCCGATGTTCAGGCCCAGCAGCAGCGGGCTTGCGCCTTTGCGTTTGCGGACGGTTGATTGCTGCACATTGGCGATGAAAGCGTCCAGTCCGTCATTGTTCAAGCCTAGCCGGTTGATCAGTGCCTCCGCCTGCGGCAGTCGGAACATGCGCGGCTTGGGGTTGCCGGCCTGCGGTTTCGGCGTGACGGTGCCGACTTCAATAAAGCCAAACCCCATGCCTGCCAGACCGTCAATGCAGCGCGCATTTTTGTCCAGCCCGGCCGCGAGGCCGACTCGGTTGGGAAACTTCAAGCCGGCAAGTTGGACCGGATCATCCACCCGGCTGGCGCAATACGCCAGGGAAAGCGGTGTGCGCTGGGTGCCCGCCAGCGAGGCCATGGTCAGTTCGTGGGCGGTTTCAGGGTCCAGGCCAAATAAAAAAGGGCGGGCGAGAGCGTAGGGGAGCAGGGACATTGGATAATTTATGTTGTTCTGTGCGACAGCTCCATTGTCGCAAACCCATCCACCTCCAACGCTGCGAACCAACATGACCCAGGACGAACTCAAAACACAGGTAGGCCAGGCGGCCCTGCATTACGTCGAGCCCGGCACCATCGTCGGCGTGGGGACTGGCTCTACGGTGAACAAATTCATCGATGCGCTGGCTACCATCAAACACACGATCAAGGGCGCGGTGTCCAGCTCGGTCGCTTCTACCGAGCGCTTGAAGGCGTTGGGTATCGAGGTGTTTGAGGCGGGTGACGTGGAAGAACTCGCGGTGTACATCGATGGAGCTGACGAGATTGATCACGCTGGCAACATGATCAAGGGCGGAGGGGCGGCTTTGACCCGCGAAAAAATCGTAGCGGCCCAGTCGCGCAAGTTTGTGTGCATTGCGGATGAGTCCAAGCTGGTAATCACGCTTGGGCAGTTTCCCCTGCCCGTAGAAATTATTCCGATGGCGACGCAGCGCATTGTTCGCCAGTTTGCGGCGATGGGCGGGCGTGCGGTGACAAGGCTCAAGGGGGAGCAGCCTTTGCTGACGGACAACGGCCAACACATCCTGGATGTCACGGGCTTGAATATCACCGATCCACTGGCGTTTGAACGACAGGTCAGCCAGTGGCCTGGCGTGGTGACTGTGGGTGTGTTCGCGTTTCAGAAAGCCAGCGTGTGCCTGCTCGGCACCGCCAGCGGCGTGAAAACGCTGACTTTTTAGAAGCGGATGCCCGAAGGGTTTTGTACTACGGGCGCGGGCGCGGCGGGGACTGCAGGGGTGGCACGCTGGGCGTCCCGTTCAGCCGCTGTTGGCGGCGCTGCGACGGTGACCAGCGGCGAGGCAGGTTCTCGCCGGTAGTTGGCTGGCAGTGCCGAGGTTTTGGGATAACCAGCGGCATCCAGAAACTGCGTCCACACTGAATCTGAAAAGCCTTTGAGTTGCTGGCTGCCGATGGTCAGCAAGGGCAGCGAACTGTCGCCGCTGAGCCGCTTCAGTACCTGTGAGTCTTCATTCGTAGTCACGGTTTTTTCACTGAACGGAATGCCGCGTGCGGTCAGCAAAGAGCGGGCCGAAGCGCACGGGTCGCAATTTTCTCCGATATACAAGGTCACCGGGTACTGAGCAACAGTTTTGCGCAGTTCAAAGGGCAGGGAAGCCGTTGCCGCTGCTCTCCCGGCATCAGCGGATGCCGCCGTGACCTTGGCGTTGCTCGAAGTCGGTGGGGGCTGGTCTGAAAAAGTGATTTTTCCATCTGGACCCACGATGCGGTAAATCTGCTGCGCCTGGGAGGCAGGCGACAGCAGCGTGGCTGCCAGAATCAAGCCAGCAGGCAGTGTCAGAAATTTCACAGTCATTGAGGACATTCGTTTTTCCAATCTCTTTCTCAAGTCATGCCTTGGTGGCGCAGCAGTGCATCAATGGAAGGCTCACGGCCCCGGAAGGCTTTGAATGACTCCATGGCGGGTCGGCTACCGCCGGCCTCCAGAATGGCCTTGCGGTATTTTCTGCCAGTCTCTACCGCAACGGTACTCGAGCTTGTTTCGTTACTGGTATTTATACCTGTAGAGCCCACAACATTCGTGTGGGCGTTTTCCTCGAAGGCGGCATAGGCGTCGGCTGACAGGACTTCAGCCCATTTGTAGCTGTAATAACCCGCTGCATAACCGCCAGAAAAAATGTGACTGAATGTATGCGCGGTACGGCTGTAAGGTGGTGGGGTGATGACTGCGTACTCATTACGCACCTCGCCCAGCAAAGCCATCAGGTCGTCACCGGGTCGGTATTGGGTGTGCAGCAGGATGTCGAACAGCGAAAACTCAATCTGGCGCAGGGTCTGCATGCCGCTCTGGAAATTTTTCGCCGCCAGCATTTTGTCGAACAGAGCTCTAGGCAAAGGTTCGCCGGTGTCCACATGGGCGGTCATGTGTTTGAGCACATCCCACTCCCAGCAGAAGTTCTCCATGAACTGGCTGGGCAACTCGATTGCGTCCCACTCGACGTTGTCCATCCCGGTGCCGAGATGCTCGACCTGCGTCAGCAACAGATGCAAGCCGTGGCCGAACTCGTGGAACAGTGTCGTTACTTCGCCGTGCGTGAACAGTGCCGGCTTGCCACCGACCGGCCGCGACAGGTTGCAGGTGAGCGTTGCCACCGGCGTCTGCACGCGGTTGTCGACCGCCTTGCGATCGACCGCGACATTCATCCATGCACCGCCGCGCTTCTGCGGACGGGCGTAGAGATCGAGATAGAAGTGTCCGATCAGCGCGCCGGCCTCTGCCGCGTTCGCCGTCAGGTGGGCCTTGACGTCGCGAATCTCCCGGATCTCGAACAGGCGCACGTCGTCGTGCCATGCCTTCGCGTGAACTTCGCGAATGTGGACGCCGAAGATCGTCTCGGTGACCTTGAACAGGCCGGCCAGCACGCGATCTTCGGGGAAATACTGCTTCACTTCGTTGTCGGAGAAATCGTAGCGCGCCTCGCGCAGCTTCTCGGCGGCGAACTCCAGATCCCATGCCTCGAGCTCAGCGATCCCGAGCTCGTCCTTCGCGAATCGCCGCAACAGGGCGACATCGCGCTCCGCATGCGGCTTTGCACGCGCGACGACCTCGCGCAGGAATTCGATCGCCGCTGCGGGCGACTTGGCCATCTTGGGAGCCAGTGACAACTCGGCGAAGTTGCGGAATCCGAGCAGCTTCGCTTCGTCGGCTCGCAGTGCCAGCAGCTGCTCGATCACCGGACCGTTGTCGAGGTCGGAGTCGGCCAAGTCGCTCGCCCGCGTCACGTAGGCGCGGTACATCGTCTCGCGCAGATTGCGATCGATCGCGTATTGCAGGACAGGGAAATACGATGGCGCGTGCAGTGTCAGCTTCCAGCCCGGCTTGCCGTCGCGCATCGCTTCTTCGCGTGCCTGCAGCCTGGCGTCCGCGGGCAATCCGTCGAGGCGTGATTCCTCATCGACGAAGAGGGCATAGCGATTGGTCGCATCGAGGACGTTCTCCGCGAAGCGCGACCTCAGCACCGACTGCTTCTCGGTGATGTCGAGGAAGCGCGCCTTGTCGGGCCCTGAAAGCTCGGCGCCGCCCAGGCGGAAGTCGCGCAACTCGTGGTCGACCAGCCGCTGCTGCGCATGCGCGAGATCGCGAAACGACGGCGCCGCCCGCAAGGCGAGATAGCGCGCATGAAGCCGCGAGTCCTGCCCCATCTGCGCGTTGAGCTCAGTGACTTTCTTCAGATTGGCGTTGTACGCCTCGCGCAACTCCGGCGTGTTGACGACCGCATTCAGGTGCGACACCACGCTCCACGCGCGATCGAGCCGCTCCATCGCCGCAAAATGCGGCGTGACGACCGTGCCCCACGAGGAACTGGTCGAGGGTGTTCCGGCGATCGCCTCGACGGTCGACCGGACGTCGGCGATCAGCGCATCGATCGCCGGCGCGATGTGGTCGAGGCGAACGTCGGCGAAACGGGGCAAGGCGGTAAAGTCAAGCAGGGGATTCATGCGAAACAAGGCTCCTAGGCTTTTGGCGAGCGGCTACTCGTGCGGATCATGGCGATGGGTCTTCAGAGTGACATCGAGACTGGCCAATTGTTCCGGGGTGC
>JBKJIV010000068.1:0-4492 GCA_046598365.1 Polaromonas sp.
CCGATATGATCAACAGCAGTAGAAGTGCCGACATTTAAAGGAAGAAAACATGTTTAATAAAGGACAGCTGGCTGGCCTGATGAAGCAGGCTCAGGCCATGCAGGACAACCTGAAAAAGGCGCAGGACGAACTGGCGTTTATCGAGGTCACGGCGGATGCCGGCGCCGGTCTGGTCAAGGTCACCATGACGTGCAAACACGATGTCAAGCGTGTCGAAATTGATCCCAGCCTGCTGGGCGAGGACAAGGACATGCTGGAAGACCTGGTGGCTGCGGCATTCAATGCTGCCGTTCGCAAGGCCGAAGACCTGAGCCAGGAAAAAATGGGCAAGCTCACAGCAGGCATGCCGGGACTGCCTGGTGGCATGAAGCTTCCTTTCTGATCTTGGTCTTCGCATTCACAAGCAGGGGCCGCGCGACTGGCTTCGCCAGACCGCAGACGCAGCGCTCCGGTTGGGGGCTCAAGCTGTATGGCGTCTGATTCCAACGCCCTTGACGGCCTGACGCAAGCCTTGCGTCGGCTGCCCGGTGTGGGCGCCAAATCTGCGGCACGCATGGCGTTTCACCTGCTTCAGCACGACAAGCCGGGAGCTCTGCAGATTGCGCGGGCCATGGAGCACGCGGTACAAAGCGTCAAGCATTGCACGCTCTGCAACACGCTGACCGAACGGGAGGTGTGCAGTACATGCGCTAACCCGGATCGCGACCAGACCAAGCTGTGTGTGGTTGAAACGCCGGCTGATCAGGCGGCGCTGGAGCGCACGCTGGCCTACCGCGGGCTTTACTTTGTACTGATGGGCAAGCTCAGCCCACTGGACGGTATTGGCCCCCATGACATCGGGTTGCAAAAGCTCTTTGACCGGGTGCTTCCCAAGGATGCGCAGGGGGCTGCCGCTGCCGCGGAACAGCGCAGCGTACAGGAGGTTATTCTGGCGACCAATTTCACTGCGGAGGGCGAAGCCACAGCGCATGTGATCGGTCAGGCATTGCGCAGCCGGGGTGTTCAGGTGACGCGCTTGGCGCGTGGCGTTCCGGTGGGCAGTGAGCTGGAATATGTCGACCTGGGAACGATTGCCCACGCATTGGTGGACCGCCGTTGATGCGCGTTTGTTTTTTGCGGTTTTCAGCTATAGATAACTTTCATTTGATGACCAAAAGCCGGGAAGGGGCTTAACAATGACATATGCACGTTTCACCGTAGCTTACGGTTGTCTTCTGGTCGCAGCCCTGCTGCCCTTCATCTGCGCGGGGATTGCCAAATATGCTTCCTCCGGGTCAAGCAAGGGCCGTGAGGGTTATGACAATAACAATCCCCGGGCCTGGTATGCCCGGCAAACTGGATGGAGGGCGCGCGCCAACCACGCACAGGCAAATACCTTTGAATCGCTTCCCTTTTTCTTCGCGGCGGTGATCATTGCGCACCAGTTGCAGGCCTCCCAGGTCAGGCTGGACGTATTTGCATTTATTTTTGTTGTTTTGCGCATCGCTTACATCATCATGTACATCGCAGATATGGCCAATACCCGCAGTGCAATCTGGTTTTTGGCGCTACTGGTCAATATCGGGATTCTTTTTCTCGGGTACCGGTAAAACTCTTTCGCATTTGTTCCGTACAAACCCGCACGGGATGATACCGATGCGGGTTTTTTTGTCGCTGGATAAGCTGTTTCAACTCAATAAAAACACAGCGGAGCACCAGCATGACCCCCTCTTGCATTCTTACCCGAAGAACTTTCGCCGGCGCCTGCGCTGGTGCTGTTTCTGCGTTGACGTTTCCAGCTTTATTTGCGCAGGGCAAACTCGAAAAAACAAAAGTTTCACTGGCCGTTGGAGGCAAGGCCGCGTTTTATTACCTGCCGCTGACCATCAGCGAGCAACTGGGCTATTTCAAGGCTGAGGGTCTGGAGGTTGAGATCAGTGACTTTGCCGGCGGCGCACGTGCGCTGCAGGCGGTGGTGGGCGGGTCGGCCGATGTAGTCTCCGGCGCGTACGAACACACGATCAACCTCCAGTCCAAAAATCAGATGTTTCAGGCATTTGTGTTGCAGGGCAGGGCGCCACAAATCGCCTTTGGCGTTTCAACCAAAAACATGCCAGGCTACAAGACAGTGGCCGACCTTAAAGGCAAAAAAATCGGTATTTCCGCCCCCGGTTCTTCGACCAACATGATGGCCAATCTGGTGCTGTCTCGCGCCGGGCTCAAGCCCGGTGATGTCAGCTTTATCGGGGTGGGCACCGCAGCAGGCGCTTTGGCCGCCATGCGCTCGGGGCAGATTGATGCGATGAGCAACACCGACCCGGTGATGACCATGCTGGAGCAAAAGGGCGAGGTCAAAATCATCTCCGACACCCGCACGCTCAAAGGCACCGTCGATGTGTTTGGTGGTCCGATGCCCGCAGCTTGTTTGTATGCGCCACTTGAATTTATCCAGAAGAACCCCAACACCTGCCAGGCTCTTGCCAACGCCATCGTGCACGGCTTGAAATGGCTGCAGACTGCCGGCCCGAGTGACATCATCAAAACCGTTCCCGACAGTTACCTGCTCGGGGATCGTGCCCTCTACCTGGCTTCATTCAGCAAGGTGCGCGACGCCATAGCGCTGGACGGACTTATCCCCGAAGAAGGCGCCAAGACCGCGCTCAAGGCTCTGGCCAGTTTTGACCCCAGCATCAAGGCTGACAAAATTGACCTGTCCAAGACCTACACCAATGAGTTTGCTCGCCGCGCCAAGGAAAAATTCAAGGCCTGAATAGGCCCCCACGCTTGTCACTGCGTGTACTGCGCTGCCCCCCGAGGGGGCTGGCCTTGCTCGGGGCGGCCCTTCGCTGCGGCCCGGCAAAGCCGGTTCAGCGGCTCCGTCTGGGGCTGGCATTCCGGATCCGGACGTTCACGGCGACAATGCATCCATGAAGGACCCAGCCGAAAATCACGCCTCTGAGTACGCGATTGAGCTGCTCGACATCACCTGTACCTTTCGGTCGCGGGACGACGCAGGGCTGAGCTACACGGCCGTCGGCCAGACCACGCTGCGGATTCGCGCTGGCGAGTTTGTTTCCGTGGTGGGCCCTACAGGTTGCGGCAAGTCCACATTGCTCAACATAGGCGCCGGACTGCTGGAGCCCTCATCGGGTACCGTCAAGGTTTTTGGTGAAACGCTTGAAGGTATCAACACGCGAGCCGGCTACATGTTTCAGACCGAAGCGCTCATGCCATGGCGCAGCGCTATCGACAACGTGATGGTCGGTCTTCAGTATCGGGGCGTGCCTGACGATCTGGCCAGAGCGCAGGCGCAGGCTTGGCTGGACCGCGTTGGACTGAGCGAGTTTGGCGACCGTTATCCGCATCAATTGTCCGGGGGCATGCGCAAACGAACCGCATTGGCGCAGGTGCTGGCGCTGGACCCGGACATCATTTTGATGGACGAGCCTTTTTCGGCCCTCGACATCCAGACCCGCCAGCTGATGGAAAACGAAGTGCTGGATCTGTGGGCCGCGAAGAAGAAGGCGGTGCTGTTCATCACTCACGACCTGGACGAAGCGATTGCCATGAGCGACCGTGTTGTGGTGCTTTCGGCTGGGCCCGCGACGTATCCGATGGGGGAGTTCGAGATTGATCTGCCTCGCCCGCGCAACGTGGCTGAGGTTCGCACTCAACCGCGCTTCATCGAGCTGCACACCCGGATATGGAATGTGCTGCGCGACGAAGTGCTCAAGGGTTATGCGCAGCAACTGAAGAGGGCCTGAACCGATGTGGGCCTCTCTCAAACCCTCGGCATCCAACCTGCGCGTTTGGCAGGTGGGTATGCTGTTGGCCTTTCTGGCGCTGTGGCAGCTTGCCTCGCGTGACCAGCAACTGGCTTTTTTTCTTGGTGAGCCGGTCAAGGTTGCGGGTCGGGTCTGGTCCTGGTTCATGCCTTTTGGTTTTGGCCCCAGTTGGGTTTTTCCCGACGGCTTGCCGGGCAACGCCGACATTTATATCCACCTGGGTACCACGCTACTTGAGACGGTTCTCGCCTTCGGCATAGGCACGGCGCTGGGTTTGGGCTGCGGCCTGTGGTTGGCACTGGCGCCCATGGCCAGTGCCATCATGGACCCCTACATCAAGGCGGCCAACTCCATGCCGCGTGTGATCCTGGCCCCGATTTTTGCCATGTGGTTTGGCCTGGGCATCTGGAGCAAGGTGGCGCTGGCCGTGACGCTGGTTTTTTTCATCGTGTTTTTCAATGTCTACCAAGGGGTGAAAGAAGTCAGCCCGGTGCTGCTGGCAAATGCCCGCATGCTGGGCGCCAATCAGCGGCAACTGCTGCGCACCGTCTACCTTCCAAGCGCGACCAGCTGGGTGTTCTCGAGCCTGCACACGTCCGTGGGGCTGGCGTTTGTGGGCGCGGTGGTGGGGGAATATCTGGGTTCGGCGCGCGGGGTGGGCTATCTCATTTTGCAGGCCGAAGGCACCTTTGACGTCAACACGGTGTTCGCAGGCATTGTCGTGCTCA
>JBKJIV010000164.1:0-19569 GCA_046598365.1 Polaromonas sp.
CCCTGACCGCAGCGGCGGCGCTGAACCTGGCCAACCAGAGCGAAGCCTTCACGGTTACCGGCTCGACGGGTGCAGACACCATCACAGGCGGCGCAGGTGCAGACAGCATCAGCGCAGACGCAGGCGCAGACACCATCGTCGGCGCCCAGAACGACACACTGCTCGACGGCGGAGCCGATGTAGACACACTGAACATCGGAGCGAGCTTCACTACCGCCAGCGACGCCCAGATTGCCAATGTCGAAAACATTGTGCTGACGGCTGCGGGCACCACGCTGAACCTGGCCAACCAGAGCGAAGCCTTCACGGTTACCGGCTCGACGGGTGCAGACACCATCACCGGCGGTTCAGGTGCAGACACCATCAGTGGCGGTACAGGCGCAGACGACATCACTGGTGGAGCCGGCGCAGACGTCCTAACTGGTGGAGCCGACGCCGTCCGCGATACCTTCCACGTGAGCAGCGGCCAGTCTGTTGGGACTATCGGCGGGACCGGCAACGCGGGGACTATTGGTGGGTATGACGTCATCACTGACTTCAACACTGCGATCGATAAGCTGAATTTGACCGTTACTCCATTTACGATCGTCACCGGAACTGTCAACGGCGCGCCTTCAGTGTTGACGATTGCCTCCAAGACTGTTACCCGTCATTCGGTCACGAATGGCATGATTAGTTTTGATGACAGAGATAATGGTGGATTCGGCGCGTTGACACTCACGACAGAAAGTCACGTCGCCGCAGTGGTCGATTATTTGCAGAGAAATGATTTGGGGAATGCGGGGGCCACAGTAGCATTCAGGGCCACCCTTGGGGGTGTTGCTCACACCTTTGTGTATCAGCAAGTAGGTGCCACTCCATCGGCTGTCAACGACATTCTTGTTGATCTGCAGGGTGTGGCGATGACCAACCTCACGACAACGATCAGCGGTGGCTTTATCGACCCTATCATCCTCGATTTGGGTGCCAGTGGTCTGACATTCAATTCTTGGGATAACGGCGTGCAGTTCGATCTGAATGCTGACGGCTTCAAGGATCAAATCGCCTGGACAACCGGTGTGGATGGCATTCTGGTCTATGACCTCGATGGCTCGGGCACCATCGACGACGGCAGCGAGCTGTTCACGCCGTGGTTTGCTGGCGGCAACTATGCCAGCGGTGTGGAGGCGCTGGCCAGCCTTGATAGCAACGGCGACGCCGTTCTGGGTACCGAGGATGCCAATTTCTACAAGCTGCAGGTGTGGATTGATGCCAACGCAGACGGCATCAATGATGCCGGGGAGCTGGTCAGCCTGACTGACTTGGGTATTGCTTCCATCAATCTGAATACGCTGCTGGGCGGCGGTACGATCGATGGTCAGACCATACTGTCGGAAGGCGCGTTTACCTATATCGACGGCGGTACGGGCATGTTTGCTGAAGTTGGTTTTGAAGCGGCACTGGGCAGTGCACCGACACCGATCGTCGGTGGGCAGGGCGACCAGACGCTGTTTGGCGGTGGTTTTGGCGATGTGTTCGAGTGGCGTCTTAACGACGGCGGCACGGCAGGCACGCCTGCTACCGACACGATCATCAACTTTGATACCGCCTCACGCTCCGCCGGTGGCGACGTGCTCGATCTGCGCGATCTCCTTGTTGGCGAAACGTCGGGTGGCGGCACTGACGGGGACATCCTGGCGAACTTCCTGCATTTCGAGAAGTCGGGCGATGACACCATTGTTCATATCAGCACCACGGGCGGTTTTGGCAGCGATCCGCATGCGGTGGGTTCCCCTTCGAGCACGGTGCTCGGTGCAGCGGATCAGACCATTGTGCTGGCTGGCGTGGACATGATTGGGGCCTACACCACCGACCAGCAGGTGATTCAAGACCTGCTGACCAGAGGAAAGCTCAGCACCGACTGACGGGCTGGTAGTCACCAAATAAGAAGCCGCCGAATCATCTCGATTCGGCGGCTTTTTTCAGGTCGGTTGATTCGTCAGTCAGTCATGTCAGTGATGTCAGTCAGACTCTTTGACCGCAGGTCCCACAGCTCCGTCAAAGCCTGCCGCGTCCAGCGCGGCCAGTTCAGCGCGGTCTATCACGCCTTCTGCGTAGACCTGCATGCCCATCTTGTGGGCCACGGTGGTAAGGCCTTTGAGAAAGACCTGGTTGTCGGTGCTGTACTGCAGCCCGCGGATGAAGCTCGAGTCAACCTTGAGGAAGTCCAGGCCCAGATCGTGCAGCACCCCCGCATGACTGAAGTGGCGACCGAAATGGACCAAGCCGACGCGGCTGCCTGCTTTTCTGGCGTCAGCAACAAATCCCCGGAAACTGTCCATGTGTTTGATGACCGCTGACTCCGGTGCCTGCAGCCACAGGCGGCCGGCCACGCTCGAATTCTTCCTGACCAGATCCAGCAGACCTGAGCGCAGGCTGTCGTCACGCAGGGAAGGCGCAGACAGATGGATGGCGACGCCGGCAAGGTTGGGCTCGTTGTGCAATTTTTGGAAGCCCAGCCTGATGGCCGCCTGGTCAACCAGCGACGCCAGCTGGAAACCCTCGGCTATTTGCAGGAAGCGGCTGGCTGCCTGCCAGTCGTCCGCTCCCTCAAGGCTGAGCTCCAGCCGGCATTCGCGGTGCACCAGGTTTGCCTTCAGGTCCAGGACCGGCACGGAGGTGAGTCGAACCCGCCCTTGCTCCAACGCTTGCCGGATCAGTTGCGCTGTTTTTTCAGTGTCGGCAGACAAGTTGTCGTCGATGGCTTCGCGGACGGCATTGACCCCTTGGGCCTGTGCGGTTGCCAGAGCAATGGAGGTCTGCGCCATCAAACCGGCCAGATCCTGACCATGTTGCAGTTTTCCCATGCCGATATACGCCGCAGGACCTTCTCCGATGAGCGGCGTGCTTGCTTGGGCCAGGTCGCGCAGCAAGTCCTCGGCGGTTTGACGGGCGTTGGCCTGACTGGGGAGCAACAAGGCAAAGTCGGCCTCACCGATGCGTGCTGCAACACCGTTGTCTTGCATCTCCTGGCGCCTGAGCACTTGCGCAAAGGCTTTCAAAAGGTCATGAGAGGCCTGGGAGCCGATGCGCTGGTTGATCCCGGAAAAGTCGGCCACACGCACCAGAAGCAGTGTGCTGCCCGTCGCCTCTTCGCTGTCCAGCGAATCCAGCAGCTGAATCAAAAAGAAGGTGCGGTTTGCCAACCCTGTGAGCGGGTCATAGTTGGCCGAGACCCTTAAAACTTCCAGACGCTGAGCCTCTTCGGCAAACATTCCCTTGAGGCGGCTGACCGTGCTGTTCATGGCTATGGCCAGTTGCTTGAGCTCGGGGACGTTGGGGACTTCTATCAGATCAAAACGACGATCGCTGATGCCATTGGCCTGATCAATGACCCGTTGCAAGGGTTCACGCAGGCGGCGCAGCACCAGTGTCCCAAGGTAGCCCGCTACCACTCCTGCCAGTGCCAGGGCCGCCACCAGCTGCATGACGTTTTTCCAGAGCGACTGGTAGGCAAAGCGGCTGGTACTGATAAGGGTCAGGGTGCCCAACTGTTTCCATCCGTTGCTGATTTGCGCCTGGCCTGCAACGGCCGAGAGCGGCAGAAGCCTGACAAACCAGTCCGGTACCGTCTTGGCAGGGGCGGCAGAGGCGCGCTCGACAATGGTTTTCCCCAGCGGGTCGACCACGCGAATCAGCTCGTAGTGACCGCCGTCAAACAGCGCTGCAACGGTCAGCTCGACCATCACCGCGTCGGCGTTTTGCTGGCTCAGTGCCAAGGCGAGGGCGGCTGCATTGTCGGAATTTTTCGAGCTGAGCTGCTCGGACAGATAACTTCGCGCGTTGAGCGTGGACGCAAGCAAGCCGCCCAGCAGGGCCAACAGGGTGCTGAGAATGATTGCGAGCCACAATTGGCGGTACATCGACATGGAGAATTCCCCTCGGAACGGTTCTTTATAGCGGTTTCTAGAACAAATGAGTCACAACAGTCACATCAATCGAAGCCTTCAGCACGCGCGCGCCTGAGCAACTCCTGCCAGCGCGACAGGCTGGAAGGCCCGCCCGCGCCCTGGGCGCCAGACACGCCTTGCCAGAGCCCCAGGCTGTTAAAGCTGAAAACCGGTTGCAAATCCTGCCGCCGGGACGCCGGCTGAAGGTCGTTGATCAGGTTGTCCAGAATCAGTGGTTCGGCATTGGGTTCCGGGTAAAAAGCCAGCACCATGTGCGCCTGCGTGATGGTGCTGTTGGCACCACCGATACGGGCCTGAACGTAGATCAGTCGCAGCTTGTCGTCGGGGACGTTGAGCAGCAGAAGGGTGAAATACTTGGCAATCGCAAAGTCCTCGCAATCACCCGCGCCCCGGCCTAGAGTCTCGATCGGGGTGGCCCAATAGTCACTTTGGCCCCAGATCACCTGGTCGTCGCCGAATTTGACGCGGCGGTTAAAAAAATCGTTGACCTGTCTGATCTTGGCGGGTGCGGGCTTGTCCGCGTTGTCCTGCAGCAACTTTTGCCAGTCCCGAAAAGACGCCACCGCGGCTGTTCCGAAGCGCTGGGCCATGACGCTTTGCATCCGGTCAAAATCCAGCGCCGCAACCTTCAGTACCCCCACCAGGAGGATCAAAACGATCAGAAAGGTTCGGTGGAAATGCTTCAAGTGTTTCGTTTTCGCACCAGACGGGGAATTCGTCCGGATATTAATTGCGCTTCTGGAAAACCTGCGTTAGCATGAAAATATTCATATAAAACAGTCACTAACGACTCATTGTTAACCTGATTTCGAATGTTCTTCGATCTGTGAGGGTAGCTGGTTGAGGAGACAATTGGTGCAAATGAAACGATTTGATACTGCGAAATGAGTCAGAACCATGCAACGACAACCAGCGCGCCACTCTCTCCTGCCCGCAGGGCCAGCCGTGTTGTGCGTGAGCCATTGGTTCAGTGTACCGGTGATCCCGCAGGGCGAGCACCCATGAAATCCCGCCTTTGCGGCTTCAGCGTCAACCCGGTGCAGGTAGCAGTCTGGCTGTGCGTCGTGGGCGTGTTTGTTTCGACGCAAGTCCAGGCCCAGGTCGAAAAACCGCTGACGCTGAAAGAGGCCACACAAAAAGCGGTGTTGAGCAACCCCGAAGTCATGGCCAAGTGGCACACGCTCAATGCTTCTGTTTACGAGCGGGATGCCGGTTTTGGCGCCCAGTTGCCCAAAGTGGATTTGACGGCCGGTCAAGGCCGAGAGCGGCGCGAAGACCCCACAACGCGTTCGCGTTATGACAGAACATCTTCGTCCCTGAGCATCACACAGCTGTTGTACGACGGCTTTGCAACCCGCAACGAAGTCAAGCGGCTCGACCATGCGCGGATGGTGCGCTTGTTCGAATTTTTTGACAGCTCCGAGGCCGCTGCCTTTGAGGCCGCGCGTGCTTACTACGATGTTTTGCGCTTCCGTGAGCTGGTGCGCCTTTCCGAAGAAAATTTTATTCAGCATCGCTCGGTTTTTGAGCAGACAGAGCGCAGGGTTAAAGCCAGAGTGGCGCGCGCTGTTGACCTGGAGCAAATTTCTGCCCGCGTTGCGCTGGCCGAGTCGAACCTGTTGACGGAAACATCGAACCTTCACGACGCGACGACACGCTTCCAGCGTATTGTGGGCGCCATGCCAACGGCGGAGATGCCGATGCCGGCCCCGCTGGTTCAGGACATTCCCGGCGATGCCGCCAGCGCCATCAAACTTTCGCAGTACCGCAACGCGGCTTTGCGCGCGTCCATCGAGAATGTGCGCGCTTCCAACGCCGCGCTGGCCTCCCGAAGTGGTGCCTACCAGCCCCGGTTTGATCTGCGTTTTCGGCGCGACCAGGGCAAAAATCTGAACGGTGTTATTGGCAACTCCGAGAACAATGTGGCTGAAGTGGTGATGAGCTGGAACCTGTTCAATGGTTTCAGTGACAGGGCCCGCGAGCGCCAGTTTGCCGAGCAGCTCAATGTGGCCAAGGATTTGCGCGACAAAACCTGCCGCGACATCCGTCAAACCCTCTTGATTGCCTACAACGACGTTCGCAAGTTCAAGGAGCAAATTGGCTACCTTGATCAGAACAAGGTGTCGGTTGAAAAATCGCGCAATGCCTACCGTCTGCAATTTGACATTGGCCAGCGTACGCTGCTTGACCTGCTGGACACCGAAAACGAGTTGTATCAGTCCAGACGCACCGTGGCTAACGCAGAGGCGGACATCAACGTGGCTTACGTTCGGGTCCATGCAGCGCAGGGCACACTGCTGGCCGCGCTTGACTTGTCCAAAATGGATACGGGCGTTGTTCCCGCCCTGGATCAGTGGAACGAAGGCGAAGACGCTTCGCAGCACTGCCCAGCGGAGCCGGTGGCGCTTTACGTGGTGGACAAAGCCGCGTTGGTCGGACGGGCCTCGGACCTCGTGAAGCAGACAGCCTTGCTCAACGCGCGGGAGCGAGCCATGCAGGAAGTCCTGGCGCCTGGCGGGACCCCCGCGACACCGGGGGCTGCCCCATCGCCTGCCCTGGCCGCTACGCCACTACCGGCTGCCGCACCATCGCGAGCCCCGGCCGCCACACCCGCGCCGACAGCAACACCCGCAACGCAACCCCCTGCCCGGGCCTTACCGACGCCGGGCGCAGTTCAGGCACCGGCCGCAGTGCCTTTGCCCGATAGCCCCAGCATCGGCGAGGTGAGGCAAACGCTTGAAGCATGGCGTGCAGCATGGGCGAAAAGGGATGTGGATGCCTACTTCGGGTTTTATGCACCAAATTTTGTTCCCTCCACCGGAGGCGATCGCGAAGCCTGGATGGACAGACGCAAGCGGTTGATGGAGCGCGCAGCTGACATCAGCGTTGAAGTTGCCGATTTGACTGTGACCCAGCCGGATGCCACGCGTGCAACCGCAGTCTTTAAACAAACCTACCGTTCAGCCAATTATCGGGACATCGTGACCAAGACCCTTGAGTGGGCGCGGGTGGGTAACCGTTGGATGATTACGCGTGAAAGCTCGGTGACGCCCGTTCCCGGGGTGGAGTAAACCGCTAAAACCGATTAGCGCAAGTCGGTAGTGGCCGCTACCTGGTCCAGTTCGTCAAACACTTTGTCAAAGTCCACGGGTTTGGCCCAATAGCCGGTGAAGCCCGCTTGTTCGGCGAGTATTTTGTGCTCTGGCATGGTGTCAGCTGAACACATGAAGGCCGGGGTCGACTGCAGACCGGGGAGTTCCCGTATGCGCTTGAGCAGATCGATCCCGTGCGTGTCCGGCAGGCGGCCGTCGATCACCAGCACGTCAGGCTGCCAACTGGCAGCCACTTCAAAACCCTGCGCGCCATTTTGGGCCATGCGCATGTCTACATCCTCACGGGTTCGCATCACGTCGTCGAACAGCATCAGGTTGTACATGTTGTCTTCCACATACAGCACACGCATTTTCCGCTGGGGGCCAGAGTGGACCGGATTGGACGCGGGCTGCGCCGCAGGGAGGGTGTCCTCCGCGCCGCTGGCGTCGGTATCTGCCGCCTGCTCCCAGTAGCCGTCAGTAGCTACCTTGTCGAGCACTCTGCACAGACGGGCAGAATGAATCAGCGCGCTCTCTACCCGCTTGCGTTCAGTCACGTCCAGGCTCAGCTCGACATAGGCGAGGTCTCGCCCCTGGCCGTCGGTTTCTGCATAGAGCAGCGTGTGCACCTCCACCAAGCCACCATCGGGCCGAATGATGCGGTAGTCGAGCTCTATGGCTCCGGGGACTTTGCGCAGTTGGTCGCGGGCCTTGACCAGCATTTCAAGGTCGTCGGGGTACACCAGATTCATGGCCGCTTCAAGTGTCATGGCCGCGCCGACTGGACTGACGCCAAACATTTCGTAGGCGCGGTTGTTCCAGCTCAGTTGTTGTGACTTCAGGTTGAAGACTGCTTGGGCAACACCGGTCGATTCCATCAACTGCCGCTGCATGCGTCGCTGGGATTCAGCGAGTCCGAATGCAGGCTCGGGTGCGATTTGCTTGAAGGTGGAGCTGTTATCGGTCATAGGCTGCAAGTCCTGTAAAAACGGGGCGCGCGTCGGAGCGTCTCCTAGCCATCTTAAGCCAGAAAAGAGGATGAATGCGGCGTCTTGGCCCCACCCCTCAGTCTGGCAGAACCGCTGTCACCTCTATCTCGACCTTCGCGCGCTCCTCTACCAGAGCGGCCACTTCCACACAGGTCATGGCCGGGAAGTTTTTCCCCATGACCTCACGGTACACCGTACCCAGCTCTTTCAGGCGTGCGATGTATTCCACCCGGTCCACCACATACCAGGTCATGCGTGCCATGTGCTCGGGCCCGGCGCCGCCCGCCTGCAGGATGGCTTTGATGTTTTCCAGCGCCTGCCGGGTTTGCGCTATGAAGTCGTCACTTTCAAACTCTTGCCGCGCGTTCCAGCCGATTTGCCCGCCTACAAAAATCATGGCGCCTCGGGCCATCACGCCATTGGCATAACCTTTGGGCGCGGCCCACTCGGGTGGTTGCAACAGTTTCATCATGATTTGTTTTCCTGCGTTGTGTCCAGATAGGGCAGCATGGCTTCCCGCAGTGCGTCTGGAATGGCGATGGCTTTTCCATGGGGCATTTCGGAACAGACCACAACTGCATCTGCACGCAACTTAAGCGTGTTGCCCTTGCTTGACGGATCTAGTTCGTTATGAATTTCATAGTGCATGCCCATGCTTGCGTTGCCCAGCCGGGTCAGGTGCAGGCTGATGCTTACCGCATCACCAAAGCGACACATGCCCACAAACTCGGTCTTCAGATTGACGATGGGCATACCTGTGCCGCCGGCAATCAACTCGTGCTCCGGATGGCCAATGTGGGTCAGAAAGTCTTCCTGCACTTCATGCAGCAGGTAAAAAAACTGGGGATAAAAAACAATGCCCGCGGGATCGCAGTGATGGAAGCGGATTTTCTTGTGAACTGTAAATTTCATGGTGTACGCAGCTTGAAGCGCTGCAGCTTTCCGGTTTCGGTGCGAGGCAAGCTGCTGACAAACTCGATCTGGCGCGGGTATTTAAACGGTGCCAGCGTCGCCTTCACGTGGTCCTGCAGCCGTTTGATCGTGGCATCACCGGCTTCGTAGCCGGGTTTGAGCACGATGAAAGCCTTGACCACCATGCCCCGCTCATCGTCTGGCACACCAATGACGCCGCATTCTGCAACCTCGGGGTGTTTAAGCAAGGCGTCTTCAACCTCCGGGCCACCCACGTTGTAGCCAGAGGTGATGATCATGTCGTCAGCGCGGGCCTGAAAAAAGAAGTAGCCGTCGGCGTCCTGTATGAAAGCATCGCCCGGGTAGTTCCAGCCGTTTTTGACGTAGTTGGTTTGGCGCTCGTCACTCAGATACCGGCAACCGGTGGGGCCGACAACAGCTAGTTTGCCGACGGTGCCCCGGGGTACCTCGTTGCCATTGTCATCAACCACTTTGGCTGTGTAGCCCGGCACCACTTTGCCCACCGCGCCTCGGCGCACATCGGCTGCAGGGCTGGAGATAAAGATATGAAACATCTCTGTTGCCCCTATGCCGTCGGTCATGTCGATCCCGGTCGCGTCTTTCCAGAGCTGGCGCGTGGCGTCTGGCAAGCCTTCTCCTGCGCTCACACAAATGCGCAGGCTTGGCACCCCGTGCTGCTTGGCAAAGGGCGCCATCTGGCGGTAAAACGTGGGCGCGGTGTAGCAAATGGTGGCCGCAACCTTACCGATCAGCTTGACCATGGCCTCGGGTGTGTAAGCAATGCTTGGGAAGTACACCGAAGCACCGGCCCACATCGGGAAAATCAACATGCCGCCCAAACCGAAGGTAAACGCCAATGGGGGCGAACCCATCACGATGTCTTGCGGCGTGGCCTTGAGCACATGGCGCGGCCAGGCTTCGCATGCCGCCAGGACGTCACGGTGGGTGTGCACGGCCGCTTTGGGTTTTCCGGTGGTTCCGGAGGTGAAAGCCATCAGCGCAATGTCGTTGGCCGCTGTGGGGCAGGGCGCAAAGTGCCCGGATTTTGCGGCGCACAAGGCGCCCAGGTCCTGCGGGTCATCCGGGGAATTGAACTTGACGACCGTTTTGAGCACCGGATGGTCGGCCTGCGCCAGTGCCAGCTCGTCCATCAGTTTGGCATCGCAGATAGCGACCGTGGGCTGCGCTTTTTCGATGATGTCGCCAATCTCGCGCGCACGGAGCAGTGGCATGGTGGCCACTGCCACCAGCCCCGCCTTGACCACCGCCAGCCAGCTCAGCGCCATGCCGATGGAGTTGCCCCCGCGCAGCAACACGCGGTTGCCCGGCACGAGTTTTTGGTCTTCAGTCAGCACTTGGGCAATACGATTCACGCGTTCCGACACCTCGGCGTAACTCAAGGTCAATGCGTCCGAACGGAGCAAGGGCCGGTTCAGGTGACCGGCCTCGCGCGCCTTGTCAAACAACACATCAACCAGATTGGCTTGAGCCGGAATCTGCAGCTCCGGCAGGTCGTAGCGGATCTCTGGCCACTGCGCGGAGGGCGGCAAACGATCGTGTACAAACCGGTCGGTTTGCGCGGACGGTGTGAGAGTTGCTTTCATGCCTGCAAAACCGACTTGCCAATGATGAGTTGCTGCACCTCGGTGGCGCCTTCGTAAATGCGCAGCGAGCGGATGTCGCGGTACAGGCTTTCGACTTTGGTGCCCACCTTGACGCCCAAGCCGCCGTGCATCTGCAGCGCCATGTCGATGACGCGCTGCGCATTTTCGGTGGCCGTCATTTTGGCCATTGCAGCGGCCACGGTACGGTGGCGCCGTTCTTCGGCATCTGACGACATGCGGGCACCAGCGCCTCTGCGTTCGTGGTCGTCACGCATCCAGGCAGCCCGGTAGGTCAGCAAGGCTGCTGCGTCGACCAGCGTTGCCATCTCGCCCAGCTTGGCCTGCGTCAACTGAAAGTTGGCCAGGGTTTGGCCAAACATTTTCCGCTCTTGCGAAAAGCGCACAGCCTCAGCCAGCGCACGGCGCGCCATACCGAGTGCCGCTGCCGCCACCGAAGCCCGGAAAATATCCAGCGTTTGCATCGCCAGCTTGAAGCCGCCGTTGAGTGCGCCCAATTGGGCGGTTTCCGGCACGCGGCAGTTGGCAAACTTCAGGGTGGCCAGCGGGTGCGGCGTCATCACGGCGATATGTTCGCTGCTGTCCAGCCCGGGTGTGCCGGCGTCGACGATGAAGGCGGTGATGCCGCGTGTTCCTGCATTCATATCGGTTTTGGCGAAGGTGACGTAAAAGTCAGCTATGTCGCCGTTGCTGATCCAGGTCTTGCATCCATTGAGGGTCCAGTCGCTGCCTGCCGGCTTGGCGCTGGTGCTCATGGCGCCCGCATCAGAGCCTGCGTCTGGCTCGCTCAATGCGAAGGCCGCAATCTTTGCGCCGCTGGCCACGGCGGGGAGGTAGGCCGCCTGCTGCTCAGGCGTGCCTGCAAGCGTGATGGCACCACTGCCCAACCCCTGCATGGCGAAGGCGAAATCGGCCAGCGGTGAATGAAAAGCCAGCGTTTCGCGCAGGATGACCAGTGCGCGTGAATCCAGCTTTTCCAGAGCGCCACCGAAAATGCCACCCGGTCCGGCAGGTACGCAGTAGCTCAGCCAACCGGCACTGCCCAGCAAGGCCACCCACTCTTTGCACGCACGACGGTCGTCGCTTTCGTCAACCGTTTGCATGGGTACCCAGTCGGCCAGTCGCTGCCCCAGGTCGCGATGCGTATCGTCAAAAAAAGGAAGCGTCAGATGGCGGGTATCGGCCTTCACGTCAATCCCCTTGAAACACCGGCTTTTGCTTGCTGGAAAAAGCATCGTAGGCGCGTTTGAAATCGTGCGTCTGCATGCAGATCGCCTGCGCCTGAGCTTCGGCTTCAATGGCTTGATCCAGTGTCATGGCCCATTCCTGGTGCAGCATGTTTTTGGTCATGCCGTGCGCAAAGGTGGGGCCAGCGGCAAGGTCTGCGGCAAGGCTTTGTGCCTGGCGCAGCACATCGGCCGACTCATGCAGAGCATTGAAAAACCCCCACTGCAGACCTTCCTGCGCCGTCATGGCCCTGCCCGTGAACAGCAGCTCGGACGCACGGCCCTGGCCAATCAGCCGCGGCAGCAGCGCGCAGGCGCCCATGTCTGCACCCGCCAGGCCCACCCGCGTGAACAGAAATGCGGTCTTGGCTTGTGCCGTACCCAGCCGCATGTCGGCAGCCAATGCCATCATGGCGCCCGCGCCCGCGCAAATGCCGTCGATGGCAGCAACAATGGGCTGCGGGCACAGACGCATGGCCTTGATCAGGTCGCCGGTCATACGGGTGAACTCAAGCAGCTCAGGCATGCTCATTTGCGTCAGCGGTCCGATGATCTCGTGCACGTCGCCACCCGAACAGAAATTGCCACCCGCTCCGGTCAACACAACAACCTTGACATCGGTGGCCTGGTTGAGCGCGCGAAACAGATCGCGCAGCTCGGCGTAGGACTCAAAAGTCAGCGGGTTTTTGCGGTCGGGGCGATTCAGCGTCAATGTCGCCACACCAGCCTCACAGGCATAAGCAAAATGGCGAGCCTGGTAGGTGGACAGCGCGTTGAACTGCGGGCGCATGGGGTTGGCGGGGCCAATGTAGTGCTTCATGCGCTCTCCGCTTTTTGACCCAGATCGCTCAGGTCGATCTGATGCTGTTTGACTTTGCCAAGCAGCTTGTGCAGGGTTTCCAGCTCGCGGGCAGACAGGCCGCCAAAGGCCTGGACAATCCAGCCTTCATGTTGCCGTGCCATTTCGTCAAACACTTTGCGGCCGCGTGAGGTCAGGCGCACGCGGTAGGCGCGGCGGTCACCCTCTACATCTACCCGCTCGACCACGCCTTCGGTCACGAGCTGGTCGGTGATGCCGGTGACGTTGCCGCCAGTCACCATCATGCGGCGCGAAAGCTCGTTCATCTTGAGCCCTTCGGGGTTGCGCTCCAGCTGCGCCATCAGGTCGAAGCGCGGCAGGGTGGTGTCAAACTGCTCGCGCAGTTGTCCGCGCACCTGCTTTTCAATCAGCTGCGTGCAGGTCAGCAGACGCAGCCACAGGCGCAGCGCCTCGGGGTGCTCGCGGTGTCCTCTTGCTTCCATGTCCATGGGGCTTCTCCTGATTTGAAGGCTATTGTTTTGACGGTTGCTTTGAAAGCTCGCGGTAGAGCTGATCCCGGCCGCTGATGTACTGTCTGGGCCAGGTGACCGCGCGGCTTTGCAGCTTGGCTGCTTCATGCAGCGTCCAGGCCGGGTCGGCCAGGTGGGGGCGGGCAATGGCACACAGGTCCGCGCGCCCGGCGGCGATGATGCTGTTGACGTGGTCGACTTCCGAAATCGCGCCGACTGCTATGGTCTGAATCCCAACCTCGTTACGGATGCGGTCGGCAAACGGCGTTTGGTACATGCGGCCGTACACGGGCTTGGCGGCGCGTGTGGTCTGGCCCGAGGACACATCAATGAAGTCACAGCCAGCCGCTTTGAACAGGCGCGCGATGGCAACAGCGTCATCCGCCGTGTTGCCGCCCGGCACCCAGTCATGCGCCGAGATACGCACGCTCATGGGCAGATGAGCGGGCCACACCGACCGAACGGCTGCGAAAACTTCCAGCGGATAGCGGCAGCGGTTTTCCAGTGTGCCGCCGTAGTCGTCCGTGCGCAGATTGGTCAGTGGTGTGATAAAGCTCGACAACAGATAACCATGTGCGAAGTGCAACTCCAGCCAGTCAAATCCGGCCTCTGCTGCATAACGGGCAGATTGCACAAACTGCGCAGTGATGCCATCCATGTCCTGACGCGTCATCGCCTGGGGCATGGCATTGGTCGGACCATAAGCGACGGCACTGGCAGCCAGCAGTGGCCAGTTGCCGGTGTTCAGGGGTTCGTCAGGGGACTCCCAGCCGAGTTGTGTTGAACCTTTCGGTCCGCTGTGGCCCAACTGCATGCCCATGCGCACGCCGTCGCCCGAGCGGTGTGCAAAATCAACAATGCGCTTCCATGCCAGCATGTGCTCTTCATTCCACAAGCCGGGGCAGCCGGGGGTGATACGGCCTTCCGGGCAAGGCGCGGTCATCTCGGCAAACACCAGGGCGGCGCCACCCAGAGCGCGCGCGCCGAGATGAACCAGGTGAAAGTCCTGTGGAACCCCTTCTACCGCGCTGTAGGTGGCCATGGGCGAGACCACGATACGATTTTTGAGTTGCAACTCCCGCACCGTCAGCGGCAGCAACATCGGTGGCGGCGCTGGCTTGTCATCGCTCTTGGCCAACCATTGCTCATAGCCCTGGAGCCACGAGGCGTCGCGAACCCGCAGGTTTTCATGGCTGATACGCTGGGAACGAGTGAGCAGCGAATAGAAAAATTGCTCCGCTTCCATTGCGCTGTAGCGACCCACATTCTCAAACCACTCGGTCGAGTTACGTGCCGCGTTCTGGATTTTCAGTACCTCTACCGAGCGCACCGCTTCGTAGGCCTGTAACGCGTCGCCTGCGTGGGCGTTTTGCGCAAAACAGCGGCTTAGTTCGATGGCGTCTTCCAAGGCCAGCTTGGTGCCGCTCCCAATCGAGAAGTGCGCGGTATGGGCCGCGTCGCCCATCAACACAATCGGGACATCCTTGCCGTTAATTGTTTCGTGATGCACCCACCGCTCGCAGACCACGCGAGGAAAACGGATCCAGATCGCAGACCCGCGCACATGGGTGGCGTTGTTCATCAGGGCGTTGCCGTCGAGGTATTTGGCGAATAACTTCTCGCAAAAAGAAATGCCTTCTTCCTGGCTCATCTGGTCCAGGCCGTGGGCCTTCCACACAGCTTCAGGCGTCTCGACGATAAACGTCGAGGTGTTGTCGTCAAACTTGTAGGCATGCGCGGCAAACCAGCCGTGTTCGGTCTGCTCAAACGCAAACGTAAAAGCGTCGAAGGTTCTGTGTGTGCCCAGCCAGACAAACCGGCAGGCACGCAAGTCCACGTCAGGTTTGAAGGTGTCTGCGTAGCGGTTACGAATGCGGCTGTTCAGCCCGTCGCTGGCAACAACCAGATCGGCCTGGTACTTTGCCGCGATGGCTTGATCGTCCTGCACATCGGTTTCAAACACCAGATCCACGCCGAGCTCCATACAGCGCTCTTGCAGAATGTTCAGCAACCGCTTGCGTCCGATGCCGCAAAAGCCGTGGCCACCCGAGCGCACGGAGCTGCCCTTGAAAAACACTTCCACGTCGTCCCAATGGTTGAAGGCGTCACCAATCAATTGGGCGCTGACCGGGTCTGCAATCTGCAGGTTGCCCAGGGTTTGGTCGGACAGCACCACGCCCCAGCCAAAAGTGTCAAATGGACGGTTGCGCTCCACCACCGTGATGGTGTGCGCCGGGTTTTGCAGCTTCATCAGCAATGCAAAGTACAAACCGGCAGGTCCGCCGCCCAGGCAGAGGAGGTGCATGTGGTGCCGCTTCAGTGAATTGATCGATTTTTAATTGTTTAGGTTTAAACAATATTCGTCAAGTGTTTTTTTCGGGCTGTGGATAGCGTCCCTTGGAACGGGATCGTGGCTGGCGGCGACTAAGTGGACAAGCGGGGGTGGGCCCGATCAGGGAGCTTGGAACCCGGACGCCCGATAGGTCAGAACAAGTGTGTCCCGATGTCCATTCGCTGTGCTGGCATCGGCTGGGAGTATGGGTGTGGTTTCGTGGATCACCCGTGCATCATCCAGAAGCAAGGTCGTCAACGGCTCCTGCATGACAAAGCGCAAACCGTGCGGGCCGTTGGCATCAAAAACACGGGTCTCACCGCCTTTGACGCCATGCCGTGCCACCAGCATCACAACGACAAAGTCCACGCCGTCACGGTGCGCGCCTTCAGGCGTTGGCCTGCCGACGCCGCCGGCGGTGTCGATGCGGAACTGATGCGCCTCGATAAACCAGCGGTCCACGGGCCGGACTTGGGCAAAAAGCTGCCCCAGTTGGGACAGCAGGGCGATCCACGATGCAGCACCCGCCACTGCGGCCTCCACAGGTTCAAACCAGCGCTCGAAGCCGCCGTGCAGGGCGTTGTAGTCGGTGGGCTGCCAGTGGGCGCGATGGGGTGTCTGGGTTAACTGACTGCTGGGCAGATCCTGTACGAAACACGAGTGGCGGCGCTGGCGGTAGTGGCCACCATCCTTGAGGTGGGCATCCGGAGGAAGGCGATCCCAGGACGATACAAGGTCCTGCCAGCTCTGGGGCCAGTCAGCGGGAAGGGGGGCAACAAGATCGGCGGGGGTCAGCAGCTTCAGGCCGTCCTGGCTGAGAGACTGCGCTGCGGGCTTGGGGGCGGTAGGGAGCGTAAACATTTCGCCATTTTGCTTGACTCCCAAGCCCAACAGGCTCCCAGCCTACAGACCGAGCACCTTGCTGTTGCCATAATTATCTGAACCATTCAGAAAATAAAGGAGCCAGTCATGCTGTACAAGTTCAAATCAAAAGGGGCCGGAGATCTGATCATGCTGGAGGCCAATGGGCGGCGCGTTTTGGAGGTTATCGGCAAAGACGCCGGCCCCAAAGGCATCATCCTGCCCGAGCAGATGCCTGCGGCCATTTCGGCGCTGGAAGCCGCCATCGCGCTTGAAGAGTCACGCCCGGACGAAGCGGCTGATAGCGCGGCTATTGAAGGGCCGGGTTTGCGCCAGCGTGCTGTGCCCTTCATTGAGATGCTCAAGCGCAATCACGCGGCGGGTACTGAGGTGGTTTGGGGAGTCTGAATTTAGACCCCCGCCCCTGGTCGTTAATCGACTTTGGCGCCTGAAACTTTCACCACCCGCGCCCACTTGATGATTTCGGTATCGATCAATTTGGCGAATTCCTGAGGGGTGTTGCCGCTTGGAATGGCGCCCTGGGCCAGCATTTTTTCCTTGATGGCTGGGGTGGCCAAGGCTTTCGCAACTTCCTGCTGAATGCGGCTGACTATGTCCGGCGGTGTGCCGGCAGGTGCCAGCAGGCCAAACCAGCTGCTGGCTTCAAAACCCTTGAGCTTGCCGGCTTCTTCCACCGTGGGCAATTCAGGCATCGCTGCAGAACGTTGGGAGCTGGTCACTGCAAAGGCCTTGAGCTTGCCGCCTTTGATCTGCGGCATTGCCGATGGCAGGTTGTCAAACATCACGTCGACCGTGCCGCCCAGCAGGCCCAACAGGGCGGGGCCAGACCCGGTGTAGGGAATGTGTGTCATGAAAATCCCGGTCTGGGATTTGAACAACTCACCCGCGAGGTGGATGGAGGTGCCGTTGCCGCTGGAGGCCATGTTGAGCTGGCCCGGATGGGATTTGGCGTACTTGACGAAGTCCGCAACGTTTTGAATACCCAGCTTGCCAGCTTTTTCGGTATTCATCACCATGACGTTGGGAACGCCGGCCACCAGCGTGATGGGCGCAAAGTCTTTTTGCGGATCAAACGGCATTTTGGTGTACAGCGACTTGTTGATGCCATGGGTTCCCACGGTGCCCATGAGCAGCGTGTAGCCGTCGGCGGGCGCCTTGGCCACGATGTCTGCACCCACATTGCCACCGGCGCCAGCGCGGTTGTCCACCACGAAGGGCTGGCCAAACGCCTTGGCCAACTCAGGCGCGACAGCGCGCGCGAGGATGTCGGTGGTTCCGCCCGGCGCGAAAGGAACGACGATCCGCACCGGTTTGTTCGGCCACGCGTTTTGCGCAGCGGCAGGCAGACTGCAAAAACCGAGAACTGCGGCAACGCAGCCTGCCAGGGCAGTGCGACGTGTGTGAAATTTTTCTGAGCGCATGGGGACTTCCTTCAAGATGATTGCAGTTTTTCGATAATCCGTTGGCATCCATCGTTCACGCGTACTCCCAACGCAAGCGCCAAGGCGTTGACGTGACTGATGACGCCATCGTGCATTGTGCTCATGGCTTCACCAATTCGCGCGCTCTTATGCGACACGGTGCAGGCGGCCAGATCAGATGCCTGGAGAAAATCCAGCGCGGCCACACCGGCCCCGTCCTTGCCAACGCCTGCGTCATTGAAAACACTCAGCAAAGGGCGCGCTGCCAGCGCATAACGCGCTGAACTCAGGCCGCCGTGCGAACCACTGACGGCAATACAGCCGGCATCTCCCGCATGGAGCTCAGTAATGGAATCGACAACACGAAGCACGGGCATGACTTGTTTGTAATGCGAATGCCGGGCTTGCGGCAGTGGGATAACCCGAGTGATGCGTCGCGCTGCAAAAAAATGACGCATAAAAAAGCCGCATGGCTTGCGGGCCATGCGGCTGATAGCGAGTGCAGTGACTATTTAGTCGGCAAACTGTTTGGCCGCGTCGATCACGGGCTTGAGCTTTGCGATTTCACCAGCCACAAAGGCCTTGTGCGCTGCAGGTTCCATGCGTTTGTCCGTGACCACCACGGCGCCCAGGCCTTCCTGTTTCTTGATGAAGTCAGGATCTTTCAGGGCGGCTTTCATAGCTGTGTTGAGCTGCGCCAGAATGGCCGGCGGTGTGCCTTTTGGAGCGTACAAACCGTGCCAGACGGTCAAGTCAAAGCCTTTGAGGCCCATTTCCTGCAGGGACGGGTAGTCCTTGAGCAGTTTGTGTTTCGACAGCGGTTTGGCGGTGGTGACGGCAAAGGCCTTGACCCGGCCGGCTTCAATCTGGCCTGTGGTGTTGGTGGTCTGGTCGCACATCAAATCAACCTGGCCGCCGACGAGCGCATTCATGGCCGGACCGGTACCGCCAAAAGGAATGGTGGTCATGGCTTCCTTGGCGTTGACGGCCGATTGCCACATCAAGCTGCACAGGTGCGAGGCAGAACCGAGACCGGCGTGCGCAATGTTGAGCTTTCCGGCGTTGGCCTTGATGTAGTTTTCGAAATCGCGGTAGTTGTTGGCTGGCAACTGGGGCTTGCCGATCAGAGTCATGGGAACCTCATTGATCAGGCCCAGGTACTCGAAATCTTCCAGCGGTTTGTACTGGATTTTTCGGTACAGCGCAGGTGTTGCCGCCATGCCGATATGAAACAGCAACAGCGAATAGCCATCCGGGGCAGCCTTGGCGATTTTGGTGGCGCCAATCGTTCCGCCGGCACCGTTAACGTTTTCCACGACAAAGTTGGAACCGGGGATCTGCTTGCGCATGGCTTCACCCAGGTCGCGAGCCACGCGGTCGGTGGGGCCGCCGGCCGCGAACGGCACAACGATGGAAATCGGCTTGGAGCCGGGATAGGTTTGCGCGTTGGCGAACAAGGCAGTCGCGGCGGCGGCGAGAACGAGCAGGCGTTTCATAAAGTAGTCTCCTTTGAATTTACAAGACCAGTTTACGAACGTACTTGGCACTGTCCATCGCGGGAACTACGTAAGGGCAAGCACTCACGCCTCGCCAGAGGCAGCCTTCGGCAAGCTCAGGACGAACGAGGGAAGGGGCTTTACACGAGCGCGTGAGCCGGGGTTTTAGTCAAGCAGGGGCCGCAGGCGCAGCGGCCCCCTCGGGGCTGGAGCCTGCGGCTCCAAAGCTGCTTGTGCAGCTTTGGACAGGCGACAGAGGCGAAGCGTCTCGCGAGCCGCGGCCTGCAAGGCCTCGGG
>JBKJIV010000175.1:0-6285 GCA_046598365.1 Polaromonas sp.
ATCACATGCCTCGCGTCAAACGTGGTGTAACGGCTCGCGCCCGCCACAAAAAAGTTTTAGCCCTTGCAAAAGGTTTCCGCGGTCGCCGCGGTAACGTCTTCCGCATCGCCAAAGAAGCGGTGATGAAGGCCGGGCAATATGCCTACCGTGACCGCCGCACCAAAAAGCGTGTGTTCCGCCGCCTCTGGATCGCGCGTATCAACGCCGCCAGCCGTTCGTTCGGCATCACCTACAGCCAGTTTGCCAACGGCCTGAAAAAAGCCGGCATCGAGATTGACCGCAAGGTTCTGTCCGACATGGCGATTCACGACAGCGCCGCTTTTGGCGCCATCGTGGAGCAGGTCAAGGCCAAGCTGGCTGCCTGATTTTCGGAGCAGAATGCTATTAAATAGATAGCGTATTGCGCAAGAAAATAAAGGGCTGGAGCTTGAAAAGGCTCTGGCCCTTTTTTCTTGGCAAGAAAACACAAGATACTTATGAACGAACTTGATGCTCTGGTGGACTCGGCGACAAGCAGCTTTGCGCAGGCGGCAACGCCTGCCGACCTTGAGAACGCCAAGGCCCAGTTTCTGGGCAAGTCTGGCCGCGTCACGGAATTGATGAAGGGCCTTGCGGCCTTGCCGGTAGATGAGAAAAAGTCCCGCGGCGCGACCATCAATCTAGCCAAGCAGGCCATTGAGGCCGCACTCACGGCACGACGCCAGGCGCTGGCCGAGGCTGAACTGCAGGTACAACTCCAGGCTGAAGCTCTGGATGTTTCACTTCCCGGCCGGCAGCGCGCGCAAGGCGGTCTGCACCCGGTGTCGCTCACGCTGGAGCGTATCGAGGCGATTTTTGGTTCCATGGGTTTCGACGTTGCCCAAGGTCCTGAGATCGAGACAGACTGGTTCAACTTCACTGCGCTCAACACGCCCGAAGACCATCCGGCTCGCTCCATGCACGACACTTTTTATGTCGAAGGCGGCACCGAAGCGGCGCCCAATTTGCTGCGTACCCACACCAGCCCGATGCAAATCCGCTATGCGGTGCAACATGTCAAAAAACACCGCGCCCTGATTGATGCCGGTGGCGTGATGCCGGAGATTCGCGTGATTGCGCCTGGCCGTACTTATCGCGTTGACAGCGACGCCACCCATTCTCCGATGTTTCACCAGTGCGAGGGTTTGTGGATAGGTCAGAACGTCAGCTTCAAGGATTTGAAGGTGGTCTTCACCGATTTTTGCCGCACGTTTTTTGAATCGAATGATCTGGTGCTGCGCTTTCGTCCCAGTTTTTTCCCCTTCACCGAGCCCAGCGCTGAGATCGATATTCAGTTTCAAACCGGGCCGCTTGCGGGCCGATGGCTGGAGGTTGCCGGCTCCGGCCAGGTGCACCCGAACGTGGTACGCAACATGGGGCTGGACCCGGAACACTACATCGGCTTTGCCTTTGGCATGGGGCCGGATCGTTTGACGATGTTGCGCTATGGCGTGAATGACTTGCGCCTGTTTTTTGACGGCGACCTGCGCTTCCTGTCGCAATTCCAATAACAAGCAGAACAGCAGCAAAGCAAAACATGCAATTTCCTGAATCCTGGTTGCGCGAATTCTGTAACCCGCCCCTGAGCACAGAAGCTCTTGCCGAAACACTGACCATGGCCGGCCTGGAGGTCGAAGAACTCAAGCCGGTGGCTCCGCCTTTCAGCAAGATTGTGGTTGGCCAGATCATGGAAGCCGCGCAGCACCCCGATGCGGATCGCCTGCGTGTTTGCCAGGTGGACGTGGGGCAGGGTAGCCTGCTCAATATCGTTTGCGGCGCACCCAACGCGCGTGTCGGCATCAAGGTACCGTGTGCGCTGGTGGGTGCTGAACTGCCCCCCGGAGAAGATGGCAAGCCTTTTCTGATCAAGGTTGGCAAGTTGCGCGGTGTGGAGAGCCAGGGCATGCTTTGCTCGGCACGCGAACTTAAACTGTCAGAAGACCACGGCGGCCTGTTGGAGCTCGCTGCGGATGCTAGCGTTGGCCAGAACATCCGTGAGCACCTGCAGCTTGACGACACCTTGTTCACGCTCAAGCTGACGCCCAACCTCGCGCACTGCCTGAGTGTTTACGGCGTTGCGCGTGAAGTGGCTGCCTTGACGGGTGCGCCTCTGAAAACCCCGGAATTCCCTTCAGTGGCTGTCAGTGATCAGACCCGACTGGGGGTACGTATCAGCGCCCCTGATTTGTGCGGGCGTTTTTCGGGGCGTGTGGTCCGCAATGTCAACACCAAAGCCGCTACGCCCGCCTGGATGGTGGACCGGCTCGCACGTTGCGGCCAGCGCAGCGTGACCGCTCTCGTGGACATTTCCAACTACGTCATGTTCGAGCTGGGTCGGCCCTCGCATATTTTTGATCTCGACAAGATCCACGGCGGGCTCGATGTTCGTTGGGGCAAGGCGGGTGAGACGCTCAAGCTGCTCAATGGCAACACCGTCACTGTCGATGAAAAAGTGGGCGTGATTGCCGACGACGTGCAGGTTGAGTCGCTGGCGGGCATCATGGGGGGTGATGCCACCTCCGTTTCTGACGACACCACAAACGTATATGTTGAAGCCGCATTCTGGTGGCCCAAATCAATTGCGGGCCGCTCACGCCGCTACAACTTCTCTACCGATGCAGGTCACCGTTTTGAGCGTGGAGTGGACCCCAGCCTGACCGTAGAGCACATCGAGCGCATCACCCGACTGATCATCGATATTTGCGGAACGGCTGATACGGTGTGCGGCCCAATGGATGATCTGAAAGTCAACGTGCCTGAGGCCGCGCCGGTTACGCTGCGCGTGGCGCGTGCAGCCAAGGTGATCGGCATGCCGCTGACTCAGGCCCAGTGCCTGGATGCACTGCAGCGCCTGGGTTTGCCGGTGACACAAGGCGATGGGACGCTGACGGTCGTGCCGCCCAGCTACCGCTTTGACCTTCAAATCGAGGAAGACCTGATTGAAGAAGTAGTGCGTATGGTGGGTTACAAACAGCTGCCCGAAACGCCACCACAGGCCCCCATCACCGCCAGAATCCGACCAGAGGCCGAGCGCAGTCCCTTTGCCGTGCGCCGAGCGCTGGCATCACTGGGATACCAGGAAACCATCAATTTCAGTTTTGTAGAAGAGCGCTGGGAGCATGAACTGGCCGGCAACGCCAACCCCATCAAGTTGCTCAACCCGATTGCCAGCCAGATGAGCGTGATGCGCTCGTCATTGCTGGGTTCCCTGCTGCAGGTGCTCAAGTTCAATCTGGACCGAAAGGCCAGCCGGGTCAATGTATTTGAGCTGGGCCGTGTGTTTTTGCGCGACGCAACAAGTCAGAACACCGACACCACCGTGGCCGGGTTCAACCAACCGATGCGGGTGGCCGGCCTGGCCTACGGTCCGCGCGCAGCGCAGCAATGGAGTCAGTCAGACACCAGCGTTGATTTCTTCGATGTCAAAGGTGATGTGCAGGCGTTGCTGGCACCCTTGCAAGCCGTGTTCACACCGGCCACGCATCCGGCCATGCACCCCGGGCGGTGCGCAAGCGTTGCGATAGGCGGAGTGGACATCGGCTTCGTTGGAGAGTTGCATCCCCGGTGGCGGCAGGCTTACGAGCTGGCGCAAGCGCCTGTATTGTTTGAATTGGCGTTGGACGCCGTGCTGACGCGGTCTGTTCCTGGCTTCCAGCCTGTGAGCAAGCTGCAACCGGTAGAGCGCGACATTGCGGTTATCGTTCTTGAGAAAGTCACGCATGCAGCGCTCATGGCCGCCATCCATGGCGCGGACACACGCGGCTTGCTCAAGTCGGCCACCCTGTTTGATATCTACCGCCCACAACAGGCCAATGCCGCGATGCAGCTGGGTGAAAAAAGCCTGGCCGTACGCTTGGTGCTTGGCAGTGACGACGCTACACTGACCGACGAGCAGATAGAGTTGGCTGTCAAAGCGGTGCTGGAAAGTCTGGCCGGCAGTCTGCAAGCACGGCTACGAGCCTAGTGCGGTAGCAACAGCGTTTTCATAACAACAACAGTCATCGACGAGGAGCGCACGTGGAATTTTCCGTTGAAAGTCTTGAGAGCCCGGCCCTGACAAAAGCCCACCTGGCAGAGTTGCTGTTTGAGCAAATCGGTTTGAACAAGCGTGAATCCAAGGACATGATTGACGCTTTTTTTGATCTGATTTCCGACAGCCTGGTGGAAGGCAGCGATGTCAAAATTTCCGGATTTGGCAATTTCCAGATTCGCACCAAGGCTCCGCGCCCCGGGCGCAATCCGCGCACGGGGGAGTCCATTCCCATTGAAGCGCGCCGCGTGGTGACTTTCCACGCCAGTCACAAGCTCAAGGAACAGATCCAGGGAATGCCTGCTTCTGGCTGAAGCGCGTATCCGCGGCACCTTCGCCCCCGCTGCCGTCATTGCCTAGGGTTTCTACCGGCATCGTGCAGATGTCGCAAGCCACTTCGGGCTTTCCACTTGTTAGCAAACAACACATGCAAATTATTGTGTCTAACTGTTTGCGCTAAGTTTGGACTTAGAGTAGATTTGTAGCTTCACCTCTTAGCGCATTGATTTAATTGGAGAAAACTCTCCCCCCCATCCCGGCCAAACGCTACTTCACCATCGGTGAAGTCAGCGATTTGTGCGGCGTCAAACCTCACGTGCTCCGTTATTGGGAGCAAGAGTTTACGCAGCTGCGCCCGATGAAAAGGCGGGGTAATCGTCGCTACTACCAGCACCATGAGGTGTTGATGATCCGCAGAATCCGCGATTTGCTGTACGACCAGGGATTCACCATCAGCGGTGCGCGCAACAAGCTTCAGGAAATTGTGCAGTTGGAGCGCGACAAGCGACGCAACGGCGAGGTCATGCTCGAAGGTGTCGATGTTGTGGAGGCTGGGGACTCCAGCCTGGATGACTTTGGTGATTCGGAAGATTTTGAAGACAGCGTGCCTGATATCGCGCACTTGCCCGATGGCAGCGCTGCCCAACAACGACTGCAGTTGCTCCGACGCGAGTTGTTTGAAATTCGTGATCTGCTCAGCGCGAGCCACTGAGTCAAGCTGATCCGCCGCGTTATAATTGACCCTTAGTCGGTGTGTGGCGCAGCCTGGTAGCGCACTTGCATGGGGTGCAAGGGGTCGAAGGTTCGAATCCTTTCACACCGACCAGGAATAATGAGGGTTAGCCGGTAAGCACTGGCTAACCCTTTTTTCTTTTCTGAGATGGAGGCCTAAACCCAGGCCTAAACTGCAAAAGCCATCGGGAAAAGTGATCGAAGCGCTGTTTACCCACGCCGTGAAAGACGCCAATGGCCGAGCCTACAACCGCACCCAATATTTGCAGCACCGAATTGTCATGATGCAATCGTGGGCGGACTACCTGGATAAGCTGCGCAAAGGTGAGGGCGGCATATAGGGCGTGGGTCTGAACTGAAGGCGTCTATCTATTTTGTCTGCAAATTTTTTAAGGCTGATGTTCAGTGGTGTTCATGGGGTCTTGACGGGCCAAAAACGCTAGATAAAATACCCCACATGGACGGCGTCGAAGGTTGTCGTCCACACACTCCAAGGGTTGCCTGATACGCAACGCGCCATTGGTTTTGTGACGGTCAATAAAAGGAGCCCCACTGGGAGTGGCTGGTGTCTTGACTGGAGCAGAGCCTAAAAGAGTCCGCCCGCTGAAAAGCGGTCGGGATGGTGCGTTGTGGTCAAGCCCTCTGGTTTGGTCATGACGCAGTAATTGTTTACTGGAGTTTTTATGACCAATCCGAGTTCTCCCAACTCATCCCCTGATAGTGATCCTGTGCTCAGGACCAAGGATGTGCTTCGCATGTTGAATGTGAGCCGCACTACCCTCTGGAAAAACGAAAAACGCGGTGAGGGGCCTAAACCTTTCCCCATTTTTCCCCGTGGCCGAGCTAAAGGTTATCGCAGGTCGCAGGTTCAAGGCTATATCAATCACCGTAGTGGCGACAACGCGCCGAAAAGCTAACAGATTGATTTAGCTACAAGCGTTGCGAGAGCGACGCTTTAAGCACCCTCCACCTACGCCAGCCACAAGCGTTGCGGCCGCACGCCTCTACCACGTTGCGGCCGCACGCCTTTACCACCAAGTCAGTTCTGAAATTTTTACGCGGTTCACTCCGAAGAGGCCTAACCACGTCCGAAAACAGCCAAACCCCTACTGTTGGCGCCGATTGAATCTTGACAGTGAGTGCCAATCCAACTTTGATAGAGGGCTTGTAGCCAACGTTTGGTTTGTCAGCTGTGAATAACTATAGCCTTTTACAGACTTCGTACC
>JBKJIV010000157.1:0-11526 GCA_046598365.1 Polaromonas sp.
ACCGCGCAACCCGCTTGCCTGTTGGTTGTTCGATCGATATGCTGGATAAATATACAGGTATAAATTTTCCATGAAACCCGGTGCTCCTCCACTGCAGTCTGCCCGCTTGCTCGATCAAGTGTGCGAGCTGATGAGATGCCTGCACTATAGCTTGGCCGCAGACGGCAAGGCATGCCTGTTGCATTCGCTTCCAAGCAACCAGACTGCTTTAGAGAAACTATCCGAACGGCCGCAATCTGCCCGAAGTAGCCCCCCGGCGCGAACCAGGCAAATGTTGATGCCAGACGGCCATTCAGCGTGTTGACGACTTTCATTGCGTGGCACAGCTCCCGGTTTTGGCATAAAGCCACCATGCTCATCGGCTGCAAGATTTCCCCACTGCCCGGACAATAGCGACACCTGTCACCTTTCACCTTTCCCGTATGCAACTGACCCGACGCCAACTCATCCTGCTGATCCTGCTCACGCTGGTCTGGGGCTTTAATTGGCCGGTCATGAAGCTGGGAGTGGCCGACTTTCCTCCTTTGACTTTTCGTGCCATTTCGATCTGGCTGGGCATTCCGGTGCTGGGGCTGGCGCTGGTGGTCATGAAGGTACCGTTTTTTGTGCCGCGCGATCGGCTCCGCGAGCTGTTCTGGCTTGCGTTTGCCAACATGTTTGTCTGGCATGTGCTGATCATTCTGGCTGTCAAACAACTGAGCAGTGGACGCGCCGCGATTTTGGGCTACACCATGCCTATTTTTTCAGCGCTGCTGGGTGCCTGGATTTTTGGTAACCGCTTGAAGGCACGCAACTGGCTGGGCGTGGCCGCAGCTGGCTTGGGGGTGTCGCTGCTGCTGTGGCACGAGCTCACCGCGCTCACGGGCAAGCCAGTTGCTGTGATTTGTGCGCTGATAGGTGCAGCTACCTGGGCGCTGGGCACGCACAAACTGCGCAACACCACCATGCCGGTGGCAACGCTGACTATCTCTTTCTGGATGACGGTCATGACCGCGGTGGTGCTCAGCGTGCTCAGCGTGCTGTTCGAGATGCCGCAGTGGAAGCCGCCGGGCACAGCCACCTGGTGGTCGATTGCCTACAACGCGGTGCTGATTTTCGGATTTGCGCACGCAGCGTGGTATTTTCTGGCACGCAGCCTGCCGCCGATTGCGTCCACCCTGAGCGTGATGATGATTCCCATCCTTGGTGTGTTCTCGGGCGCTGTCGGTCTGGGTGAAGTGCTGCACTGGCAGGACTGGGCCGCGGTTGGCCTGATGGTGGTGGCTATTGCGTCGGTCTTGGCGCCTTCGCGCGCGGTCAAGACTGACGATTGAGCGAGGCTTTGGCCATGCACAAATCGTCCCAGGCTTTGGCTTTGTCAGACAGACTGCGCAGCAAGTAAGCCGGGTGATAGCTGACGACCACCGGCACGCCGAGATAGCTGTGCACCTGACCGCGCAGTTTGCCCAAGGGGGTTTTACCCACTTCGGGAAAAGTGTCTTGCAGCAGCGACTGCGCTGCAACTTTTCCCAGCGCCAAAATCATTTTGGGTTGCAGCAGCTCGACCTGGCGCTTCAAGTAAGGGGTGCATTGCGCCACCTCGGAAGGCTCGGGGTTGCGGTTGGCGGGCGGACGGCATTTCAGCACGTTGGTGATGAAAATACTGGTTAATGCACTGGCCTTTGGCGCAGCATCATCACCGCCGCGCTGCAAGCCAATAGCCTGCAACATGTTGTCCAGCAATTTGCCCGCCTGGCCAACAAAAGGTTGACCGGCGAGGTCTTCGTTTTCTCCCGGCGCCTCACCCACGATCAGCCAGTCCACGGGTGCCTGGGGCCCGACGCCAAAAACGGTGTTCTTGCGGCTCTGACAGAGCGCGCAGGCGGTGCAGCCCGCCACCGCGGCTTGCAGCGCGGGCCACTCCATGCGCTCAACGCCGGACGCGTCCCGGCGTTGAGGCGGGTTCGCTGCCATGGGCGGAGCGGTCGTGCTTGCCATGGTCATTTTTGCTGCGGCCACTGGTGGTTTTGAATCGAGTCCGGTATCCGCCCTTTGAACGAGCGGGTTGTTGGCGGCATTATTTATAGCGTCTGCAGCCGGCGCAGGCATAGGCTGCCAGACGCGCACACCCATTTCGCGCAGCATGGCGCGTTGTCGCTTGTCCAGATCCAGACTCACGGCGTCTGCCTCACAAGGCCAGGCTCATGACAACCGCGTCTTCGCGTTTGGAGTCCACACCCGGGTAATAGTCGCGTCGGTCGCCGACGTGGCGAAAACCATAACGCTCGTAGATGGTGCGCGCCCGGGTGTTGCTGATGCGCACTTCCAGCCACAGCCACTGCGCGCCCTGCCCGCGCGACCAGATCACCAGCGCGTCCAGCATCACCCGAGCCCAGCCCATACGCTGGTGGGACGGCGCCACCGTGAGGTTGAGCAAGTGAACCTCGTCCACACCCTTCATGGCCACAAAGTAGCCCAGCAGTTCGCTTTCGCCCGGCGCACCGGCGGTGAGCAACTGCGCCTGATAGCCCGCCTGAAGCGAGTCGTTGAAATTGCCTGCTGTCCATGGATGATCGTAGGCGGCGTGCTCGACCCGCACAACCGCCTCGAACGATGCCGGGGTCATCGCTTCGAACTGGGCTTCCAGGGGTTTGAGAACAGCGCTCATGGTTGGACACAATTATCCGTTGGCGTTGGCCGCCGCGCCCGCTTTGATGCGTGCACGCTCTTCAGTGGTCAACGCTACTTTATCGCGAATATAAAGCGGCAGGGCCTGTGCGGCGTCAACACCTTCTCCCCGGGCAAGCAGTGCCGGGGCAAGGCGCAGCAGGGCGCTGGCCGTGGGCAAGGCAACCACCCTTTGCACGGTGCCAGTAAAAGCCGGCAGGCGGTCCGCGTACACCGCAAACACATTACCTGCCAGCAGGTCGTCGGTGGGTTGCGACAGGTTTTCCGGTCGGGTCAATGTACATGCAGACAGGGGCGTCCAAAGACCTGCACTGAAGGCAAAGCGCTGCACATACATTTCGTCCATGCGGGCATCCAGCATCGCCGTCAGCTGCAGCTCGTCAGGGGCGCCGCGCTGAAAACGCGCCTCTTCCGCAACAGCGAGCAAGGTGTCCACCGGCAATACCGCAATGCCTGCGCCCAGGCCAAGCCCTTGGGCCACCGCGCAGGCGGTGCGCAGGCCGGTAAACGACCCCGGACCGCGGCCAAAGGCCAGTGCATCAAGTTGATTGAGCGCCAACCCCGCCTGTGCCAGCAAGTCCATGATGGCCGGGATCAGTGTGCTGGAAGCCTGCGCCGCACCAGCCCCGGTGTGCTGCAAGATGCGCGCGCCGTCAGTCACGGCAATCGACATGCTGTCGGTGCTGGTGTCAAAGGCGAGGAGTTTCATGGAGGTAGAAGGTGGGCTGGCAGGTTCGCGACAACGCGAACATGTATGGATTATCCGGGTAAGCGCGCCCGCACTCCGCCTGACAAACACACTGCACGGATAATCAAGCGATGGGTTTTCCGCTTCTTCCTGGCCGTCTGACGGCAATTGCCATGCTGGGGCTGGTCTGCGCTACAGCGCTGGCCCAGAAGTTGGCACTGCCTGCCGCTGTTGACAAAGCCCTGGTACGCGCGCAGGTTCCGCGTGAGGCTGTGACCCTGCTGGTCATGGATGCCAGCGGTGCGCAGCCCCCCCGGCTGAGCCACCGGGCCTCCGTGCCCATGAATCCGGCATCGGTCATGAAGCTGGTGACCACTTATGCCGCGCTGGATGTGCTGGGACCCGACTTCACCTGGACCACCCGCGTGATCATGGACGGCAGCGTTTCCGACGGCATGCTGCGCGGCAATCTGGTGGTGCGCGGTGGCGGCGACCCCAAGCTGGTGGTGGAGCGCCTGCAGGCTTTGCTGACGCAGGTGCAAAACAGCGGTGTCAGGGTCATCCGCGGCGACATTGTGCTGGACCGCAGCGCTTTTCAAGTGCCCGTGCTGGACGCTGGCGAGTTCGACGGCGAGCCGCTGCGCCCCTACAACGCGCGACCGGATGCACTGTTAATCAACTTCAAATCGCTGGTGATGAGCTTCTCGCCTGACCTGGCCCAGGGCCGGGCGCGTGTGCGCGTGGAGCCTCCGATGGCCGGCCTGCTGATTGATGAAAGCGTGCCCCTGACGCGGGTAGCCCGCTGCGGCGATTGGCGCAGCGAGCTGCGTGCCAGCGTGGACAACCCGAACCACCTGCAGTTTGCCGGAACGTATGCGTCGGCATGCGGAGAAAAAGTCTGGCCCTCTGCTTACGCCGAGCCAGACAGTTATGCCGCGCGCGCCATTGAAGGCTCATGGCGTGCGCTGGGCGGGCTGCTGACAGGCAGGGTACGGGACGCTACGCCCGCGGAACTGGCCCTGCTGCGCGCCCGGGGCACACTGTCCGGGGACAAAGCGCAGCTGCGCCTGGACGCTCCGTCGCTGCCGCTGCGGGACATCGTGCGCGACGTGAACAAGTTTTCCAACAATGTGATGGCGCAGCATCTTTTCCTGACCCTGGGCCGACAGGCTCAGCCCGGGCCGAACCCGCAAGGCACGCCAGAGACCGGCCGCGCCGCGCTGGGCGCCTGGTGGAAAAAATCATTGCCGCAGTTGCCCGCCCCAGTGATGGACAACGGCTCGGGCCTGAGTCGTATCGAGCGCGTCACTGCGACAAGCCTGGCGGGCATGCTGCAGCATGCTGCGCAAAGCCGGGTGGCGCAGGACCTCTTTGATTCATTGCCAATCGCAGGTACAGACGCCACGATGCGGGAGCGCGCCAAAGGCGTAGCCGGGCAGGCTTTCATGAAAACCGGCTCTCTGCGCGACGTCACTGCAGTGGCCGGGTATGCCAATGGTGCCAGCGGCACGCGCTACATCGTGGTGGGCATCGTCAACCACCCCAACGCGGGCGCAGCGCGTCCGGCGCTGGACGCGCTGATTCAATGGGCCGTCCAGGAACGTTGACATACTGACGACCCCAACTTCGCTTTAACAAATAGACATCACACATGAAAGACTGGACAGACCTGCTCGGCTACAGTGCCGCCTGCCTCACCACATTGAGTTTTTTGCCCCAAGCCTGGCATACGTTCAAAACCAAGGATGTCAGCGGAATCTCCACAGGCATGTACAGCGTATTTACGCTGGGTACTGCCTTATGGCTGGGTTATGGTATTGCCTTGAGTGCGTGGCCCGTTGCGGGGGCAAACGCCATCACCTTGGTGCTGGCGCTGGGTATTCTTGTCATGAAGCGCCGGTATGGGCGGCGGCATCGCCTTTGAGCGTGAAATAAAAAGTAGCGCCCTGATCAGGCACCGCCTCTGCCCAAACCCGCCCACCGTGCCGCATGACAATTCGCTGCACCGTGGCAAGACCCGCACCCAGTCCTTCAAAGTCTGAGGAGACGTGCAGGCGCTGAAAGATGCCAAACAGCTTGTCGGCGTGGTCCATGTCAAACCCTGCACCGTTGTCTTTGAAAAAATAAACCGTCTTGCCCGACTCTGCCCGGCTGCCGACGAAAATCTCGCCGCGTTCTTTTTTGGAGGTGAACTTCCAGGCATTGCCTGCAAGATGATCGACCAGTTGCTTGAGCAGGGCGGGGTCGCCCCTCGCGGCGAGATCAGGCTGCACCTCAATTCGCATCGTCCGTCCAGGCTCGCTCTCTTGCAGCGCGGCAAAAGCGCTCAAAGCCAACGCGCCAAGGTCCACCGGTTGCACGGTCATCTCGGCGCGGGACAGGCGCGAGACGACCAGCAAGGCACCCAACATCTCGTTGATGTTGGCCACGCCCATCCGAATGCGCTGCAGATAGTGCTTGCTGCGTTCGGCATTGCCACTGGCAACCGCGCCTTCCAGCAAACGACTGAAACCGTCTATGGTGCTCAGGGGTGCACGCAAATCATGGGAGACTGAATGGGAGAACGACTCCAGCTCTTTGCTGGCAGCAGCAAGGTCCGCGTTGCGCTGGCGCAGTTGCTCCTGAAGCGTCGCAATGGTTTGCTCCGCGGCGGCCAGGGTTTGAATGGGGTCGGTCATGTCAGTGACCGCAGCGCGTCGACATCAATGTCATTTCAATCATCAGAATCCTTTGCCAGCGGGTTAAAGCAATGCAGTCACTATGCACTGCGCGGCGACTGCCCGTCAAGGCGCAGCCGCCCGTGCCAGCCGGTCCCGCACCCCTTCCCACACTGCAGACTCAGGTGGGTTCTCAATCCAGATCAGCTTGACGCCCTGTGCGTCGAAATCGCGCAGCACGGCAAATAACTGGTGCGCCGTGGCGCCAGCGTCATCCGGCATGCGGCGGTACAGCACCTGCTCGGACATGATGCGCACGATGGTGCGGGCATACACCGCGATGTGCGCAGCGTCTTTGCCCAGTAAATCCAGCCCGGCCTGAATGGCGGCGGCGTCCATCAGGCGCACCTTGGCGTCAGGCGCGTAGTGCGACTCCAGCGTACCGGAGGCGCGCGGGGCCGCACCATCATTTGCCGTGGATTCGTCCTCACTCAGAATCGGCTCGCCGCAGGCAGCCTCCAACTGCGCGCGTGTCAACACCCCGGGCCGCAGTAGCACTGGGCGGCTGCGCGTGCAGTCCACGATGCAGGACTCGATGCCAACCTCGCAAGGCCCGCCGTCGAGTACCAGCAGCGCCTCGCCCAATTCGTCACTGACGTGCCGGGCGGTGGTCGGACTGACGCGACCAAAGCGGTTGGCGCTGGGCGCGGCCACGCCGGTGTTGCAAGCCTGCAGCAACGCTTGCGCCACGGGGTGCGAGGGACAACGCAAGCCGATGGAGTCCTGACCACCGGCAGCGGCTGTGGCCACACCCGGGCGACGCGGCAGGATCACGGTAAGCGGGCCGGGCCAAAAAGCCTGCATCAGGCGCTGCGCAAAGACGGGCACGCTGCTGGCGTAAGCATCGACCTGGGTTTGAGAAGCTACATGAACAATCAGCGGGTGATCTGCCGGTCGGCCCTTGGCCGCAAAAATACCGGCCACAGCGCTGTCGCTGGATGCGTCGGCGCCCAGACCGTACACCGTCTCGGTGGGAAAACCGACCAGCCCGCCAGCCTGAATGCAACGGGCGGCGTCAAGGATGGCTTGCGGGTCGGTGCCAGGCAAAACCATCAGACGTCTTCAAGTCCGGGCAAACCCAGGATGGCTGCTGCCTTGCGCGCTGTGGCTTTGACGCCAGCCACATCCGCGCCGGTGATGTTGAGGTGGCCCATCTTGCGGCCAGGCCGGGCATGGCGCTTGCCGTACAGATGCAGATGGGTGCCAGGCAAAGCCAGAACGGCCTGCCAGTCAGGCGTGCGGGCTTTCCCAAGGGCATCGAACCAGCTGTCGCCAAGCAGGTTGAGCATGATCGCGGGCGAATGCTGGCGCGGCTGTGGTAGCGGCAGGCCTGCCATGGCATGGACCTGCAGGTCAAACTGGGAGACGTCGCAGGCGTCCATGGTGTGGTGGCCACTGTTGTGCGGGCGCGGCGCCATTTCGTTGACGACCAGGCCGCCGTGCTCGCTGCCATCGTCGACCACAAAGAATTCAACGCACAACACACCCACGTAGGCAATATGGTTTGCTATCAGTTGTGTCGCTTTTTGAGCCCGTTCGGCCAGGGCCAGAGGCAGACTTGACACATAGGCGTGGGTGACAGCCAGTATGCCGTCCCTGTGCACATTGCGCTGAGGGGCAAAGCTGACCACGCTCCCGTCCCAGCCGCGTGCGACGATGACCGAACACTCGGCTTTGAGAGGAAGCAGTTTTTCCAGCACGCATGGCGTGCCCTTCAGGGCAGCCCACGCCACGGCCAGCTCAGCGAGGTCTTTTACACGTACCTGCCCTTTGCCGTCGTAGCCCATGCGCGCGGTTTTCAAAATGCCGGGCAGCAAGTCAGGCGGGACGGCCTTGAGCTGTTCGCCCGTTTCAATGACGGCGTAAGGAGCGCAACGCACACCCGAGACATCGGCGCAGGCTTCGAAATGCGCCTTTTCCTGAATCCGGTCTTGTGCAATGCCGACTGCGGCCGCACCCGGAGCCACCGGCCGCTGGGCGGCGAGCGTTGCCAGAGCGCCGGCCGGAACATTTTCAAACTCGGTGGTTACCGCGTCGCACAGCGCGGCCAACTGCGACAAGCCGTGCGCATCGTTGTAGCCGGTCTGGATGTGGTGGTGGCTGACCAGGCCTGCCGGGCTGTGCGGGTCCGGGTCCAGTACCGCCGTGACATAACCCAAGCGCTGGGCCGCGTGCACAAACATTCGGCCCAGCTGGCCGCCACCCATCACGCCCAATGCCGCGGGCTGGCCGGAAGCAGATTCAGTGCCGGGGTAAATGGGACTCATGCGGGCGGCAAGGTCATGGCGCGGGCAGCGGCGGTTTGCTCCGCGCGGAAAGCCTGCAGTTTGTCGGCCAGCGCTTTGTCGTGCGTAGCCAGCATGGCCACTGCAAACAGCGCCGCGTTGGCTGCCCCTGCGTTGCCAATGGCAAAGGTGGCAACTGGCACGCCCTTAGGCATTTGCACAATGCTGTGCAGGGAATCGACCCCCTGCAAATGATTGCTGGCGACCGGCACGCCCAAAATAGGCACAGCGGTTTTGGCGGCCAGCATGCCCGGCAAATGGGCTGCACCACCCGCGCCCGCAATGATGGCCATCAGCCCGCGCCCAGCGGCCTGTTCGGCATAGGCAAACAGCTCGTCAGGCATGCGGTGGGCCGACACCACGCGTGCCTCGTGCGCCACGCCAAACTGCTGCAGTATCTGCACAGCATGTTGCATGGTGCTCCAGTCGCTGCTGGAGCCCATCACCACGCCGACGAGGGGCGCATTTTGATCTTGCGTTGTCATGTGTACCTTAAGGTTGCCTGCCACCACGGATTTTACGGGCCAGCGTGCTATCGTCCCATCCTGGCCCTTCAGCGGATTGAAAAAGCCCGCTCCACCCCCAATTCCCGAGCACCATGATCGACGTCACCATTGCCAATTTTGAAGCGGAAGTCGTTGCGGCTTCCGTGACCACCCCCGTGTTGATTGATTTCTGGGCGCCCTGGTGCGGTCCCTGCAAATCACTCGGCCCTATCCTTGAGAAAGTGGAGACCGACTACGCCGGGCGCTTCAAGCTGGTCAAGATCGACTCCGACCAGGAGCAGCAACTCGGTGCCGCCTTTGGTATTCGCAGCATTCCGACCTGCATTTTGATGATGAACGGCCAACCGGTGGACGGCTTCCAGGGCGCGCTGCCCGAAGGCAAGGTCAAGGAGTTTCTGGACAAACACCTGCCGCCTGCCGAAGAACTGCCGCCCGACGAGGAAACACCACAGCCCGAAGAACTGGACCCGGCCGCGGTGCTGGAAAAACTGCAGGAGGCCGTGGCCACCGACCCGGCCAATGACAACGCCCGCTTCGATTACATCCGGCTGTTGCTGCAGCACGGCCAGCTCGACCGCGCCAAAGCTGCCTTTGCGCCTGTGGCCAACAAGGCCGGCATCGTCCGCAAGCTGGAAGCGCTGCAGCACTGGTTCAATGCGATTGAATCGGGAGCTATTCACGCAGATCCAACGAAAGCTCAGGCTGAATTGGATTCAAAGCTGTTGGCCAACAAGCGTGATTTTGAGGTGCGTTACGCCCTGGCTCAGCTGCACATGAGCCAGCAGCGCTGGGTGCCCGCGATGGACGAGTTGCTTGAGATTTTGATGCGCGACAAATCCTGGAATGAGGAATTGGCGCGCAAGACCTTTGTCTCCATCCTCGAAATCATTGAGCCGCCCAAGGTCAAGGTGGCCGATGGGCAGATTCCCCCAGATGATCCGGTGGTGGCTACTTACAGGCGGCGGCTTAGCAGTGTTGTGCTGAGCTGAGCTGAGCTATTTTGGCATCACGCTACGCCCACTGCCCAAAGCAGACCGTAGCCGCCGCCTGAAGCCAAAAATCCCCGCCCTTCTAATTCGCGACGGTAAAGCGTTTCTGCAGATGCCGCGGCGCTTCGATCTCGTCAACAATCGCCACGGCCAGGTCTGGCGCTGAAATACCGGCCGGTTGACCGTCCTGGCCCGGCAGCAGTTCATCGGCGCCGAGGCGGTATTTGCCGGTGCGCTCGCCGGGCGCCAGCCCAATCGGGGGCGAAACAAAGCTCCAGTCCAGCGTGTTTTCTTTCTTGAGCCGGTTCAGTGCTTCACGGGCGGCCAGCGCGCCCTGCTTGTACTGGGGCGGAAATTCCGGCGTGTCGACCAGTTGCATGCCGGGTGCCACAAACAGGCTACCTGCCCCGCCGACCACCAGCAGGCGTTTGACGCCGGCTTTTTTTACGCCTTCCACAATCGCGTCGCTGGCCTGCAGATGGATGTCGTGAATTTTGGGATCGCTCCAGCCCGGGTTGTAGGCGCTGATCACGGCGTCATGACCAGCGACCGCTTTGGCGACCTGGGCCGCGTCAAGGGCGTCGGCCTGGAGGGCAGTCAGGCCGGCTTTCGAGGGCAGTTTCGCTGGTGTGCGCGCCAGCACGGTAACTTTGTGGCCGCGGCTGAGGAGTTCGGCCAGGACCGGGGAGCCCACAAAACCAGTGGCGCCAATAAGAGCGATGTTCATGAAATTCCTTGGTTGATTACGGAAGCAGCAAGTTTGCTTGCTTCACAAAGTTATGAATAGCCGGCAAAATTGGCTAACACTGTGAAGTAAAACTAATCAATGTCCGAAAAATCAATCGATCAACTCAAACGCATGGCGGTCTTTGCGGAGGTGGTTTCGTGTGGCTCCATGACAGCTGCCGCGCGTCAGCTGGGCATGACCCCATCTGCGGTGAGTCAGCATGTGCGGCAGCTGGAGCAGTCTTTGGGGCTGGCGTTGCTGCACCGATCCACCCGGCGCCTCACCTTGACGGAAGCTGGCGAGCGCTACCGCGCGGGCTGCGCGGCCATGGTAGCCGCCGCCCGGTCGGCGGAGCAGGCACTGGTTCGCCTGCGGGACGAACCCGAGGGAGAGCTGCGGCTGGCCGCGCCTATGGGTTTTGGTGGTTTGCTGGCGGCCGCGCTGGCACCGCTGCGCGGCTACCCGAAGCTAAAGCTTCGCCTGCTGCTGGACGACACGTTGATTGATTTGATTGAGCAGCGGGTGGACATCGCGTTGCGGGTTGGAGCAATGACCGATTCATCATTGGTGGCGCGCAAGCTGGGCAGCATGGGGCGGCAGTTGTGCGCGTCACCGGCGTATCTGGCAGAACGTGGCTGGCCAGCTGAACCCGGGGATCTGCTGCAGCACGACTGGCTGTCGTGGCTTCCCAGTAAATCTTCGGGGAGCGGCGGCGATCTGCTGGAGCTTGAAGGGTCAAGCGGCCAACGGCAAACTTTGCGGCTGGAGGCGCATGCGCAGGCGTCGCAGGTAACAGCCTTGCATGCCTTGTGTGTGGCAGGCTGGGGGGTGGGCATGGCCGTTAGTGATGATGACCACAGGGCGCTGGCTGATGGGCGGCTGTTACCGATTCTGCCGGGCTGGCGTTTGGCCGATGTTCCTGTGTACGCGGTGACTCCGCGGCGTGG
>JBKJIV010000034.1:0-7022 GCA_046598365.1 Polaromonas sp.
GAGCCTTCATTCTCCATGGCATCGAACGTCAGACTCTTGAGGAAGATGTCCTCACCGACCTGCGCCTGCCCGGCGTCGAGCAGCACATCGAGACGCTCCCCCGGTGCGAGAAAGGCCTCGGTGGCCACTTCAGGCCGCTCGATCAAGCCGCCGTCGGTACCGATCACGGTGAAATCCAGCGGCGTGTTGCCCTTGACGAAGGCGAGCCGGTAGATGCGCGCGTTGGACCCATTGAGCAGCCGCAGGCGGTAGGTGCGCGGCGTGACGGTCTGGACCGCATTCGGCGTCAGGTTGGCAAGCACAATGTCGCCGAGCCAGCCCATCATGGCTTCATGTGCGCTCGGCTGGTACAAGAGCTTGCCCTGCGCGTCGAACTGCTTGTCCTGGATGACCAGCGGCAGGTCGTTTTCACCCAGACGCAGGTCGAGTGCCTTTGTCAGGTTGCGCTGGTCGTCGTCCTCAACCAGGAAGAAGCTCGCCAGGCCGTGGTAGGCCTGCTCGGCGGTGAACTCGTGCGCGTGGGTGTGGTACCAGTAGGTGCCGCCGCGGTTGCTCACCTTGAAGTCATAGGCATAGCGCCCGCCCGGACCGATGGTGCTGGCCGGGTGGCCGTCCATGGCGGCGGGGGTATGCAGGCCGTGCCAGTGAATGATGGTCGGCTCGGTCAGCGCGTTGTCCAGGCTGGCCGTGAAGCGCGCACCGCTCTCGATGCGCAAAATCGGGTTCTGGTAGGCCTTGCCGCCCTGTTCGGTCTGGTACAGCAGAAACGGCGATGTGAGGCCAGGCAGGAAGGGGAAACTGGCCGAGGTGGCGCGGATTTGCAGGGGACCTGCGACATCAAGAACACCAAATGGCCCGCTACCCACAGGAATGAACAGCTTTTGTTGAAAATTCTTAGCGGCCACCGGATCGAACGGGTAATGACGAAAGGGTCCACCCGCCACCGCGCTGGAGCGCGGCGATCCGTAATACATCCACGCGGCGCCGCCGGCAGCGGCCACGGCCGCCACACCGGCAAACTGGAATAACTGTCTTCTTTGCATCATGCGCTCGCCCTTAACGCGCGGGGGCGGCAGGCATCCGGTCCATCATCATTTTCATCATGGTCTGCATCATCGCCATTCGCTTTTCCATCATGGCGTGGTGCGCGCCCATGCCGCCCTGCATACCCTGCATGCCAGCCATGGCCGGGCTTGCCATGCCCTCCATCATCTTCATGCCGTCCTGCATGGACTTCATGTGTTCGGCCATCAGTTTGCTGCGCTCTTCCGGAGTTTTTGCACTCATCATCTTTTCATGCATAGCCTGCATGGTTTTTATCTGCATGTCCATGTGTGCCAAGTGATCAGGCGACGCAGCGCTGGACGCAGCGGCCATTGGCATTGGCATCGACGGGGCTGTGTTGCAGGCCACAAGAGTACTGGCGGCGGTCAGAGCTACGGCAAGGGGGAAAAATCGAAAATTGATCATGAAAGACTCCGGGTGGATTAAAAAATTAGGCATACGCCGGTTCGTTGGCGTCAAGGCGCGGGCGGTGATACCCTTTGCCAGTTTTGGCTAGCCACAACTGCGCGGATGGGCAGGAGTGGGCGCGGACGGGGAGCTCAAAACTCCGCACGCGCTCGCTTCAGCCGATAGCTAGAGAGCCAGTCGCGAGTAGCGGGTCCGAACAGGTCGCTCGGGTACGTAAGGCTGCGCCGGGTCCGTCTGGTGAAACGGTAAAACCACAGGTGTTGCTGCGGCCCAGAGAATCAAGACAAGGGGCGCAGGACCAGGATCAGCCCGCGCAGCCGTCAAGTCCTGCTTAGGCAGAGACCGTGCAACATCGTCACACGCCCTCAGGCACGGGGCCTTTGAGGCATCCGCGTCATCGTCATGGCCGGCTGCGGCGCCCGCATGACCGACCGGAACTTCGGGCTTAGCCTCAGCTTCAAATCCGGCGGAAACCGTGAGCTGACCATGGCTTCCGCGAACTTCCAGCAGACAGGCATTGGCGACACCGGAAGCCAGCGCGAACACCCACACCAACAACACCAGGAAAGCGGTGTTGCGTTTGGCAAAGGTGCTGGCAAGAAGTTTCATAGGGATGTGACTTAAGGGTGATTCATCCTATCCACTGCCTCAGTGGCTCTGTTGATCTTTGTCAAGAGGGCGCGGTATAGAGAGCCCTCCAGCGCATAATTTGCAGCCAGCGTGACCCTTGCTCCATGTGACGCTTTGAACTTTCCCGCGCGCGCGACACTCCAAGGGTTTAAACTCCACGTCGACCATTGCCTCCTGTAACCCTCCGATTTCACCCTGTCCCCATGACCTGGAACCGCCAAAAACGCTTTGCCATCGTGCTGTTTGCACTGATGAATCTGCTGTTCATGCAGCTGGCCATGGCCGGCTATGCCTGCCCAGGCAGCGTTTCCAAGGCTGACGCCGACCAGACCGCAGCCATGGCCGCAGCGGGCATGCCGTGCGCCGAAACCATGACGATCTCCATGGACGGTGATCAACCCAGCCTTTGCGCAGCGCATTGCAAGGCCGATCAACAGACCGCCGACAAGTACCAGGCTCCGTCTCTGGCATCGGTGGATGGGCCCACTCGCGACTACCTGCCGCCCCGCCTGATCCTCGCGTCGTTAGATCCGCCTTTTCAAGCGCCGCTTCTGGCGCGCACCACCGTGAAATCAGTGGCCGTGCGCCACTGCTGTTTCCGCCTCTAAATCCTCCGGCTTCCTGTTTTCCGCTTGAGCACCTGCGTGCTCTGGCGGTTTGTCATGTTGTCTGGAGGTGTCATGTTTTCTCTTCCCATCCCCTTTTTGCGGGGTCTGCTGGTCGCAGCGCTGCTGGCTCCATACGCTGTATCGCTGTGGGCGGCTACGCCGGCTGCACCTTTGTCCCTGCAGGAGGCGCAGCAACTGGCCGTGGGCCGCTCGGGGCAACTGCTCGCCCAAGATGCGGCAGCGCGGGCCGCGCGCGACATGGCGGTGGCAGCCGGCCAGCTGCCAGATCCGGTGCTCAAGCTCGGCATCGACAACCTGCCCGTCAATGGGCCGGACCGGCTGAGCCTGTCACGCGATTTCATGACCATGCGCCGCATCGGTCTCATGCAGGAAATCCCGCGCCAGGAAAAACGCCAGCTTAAAGGCGAACGCTTTGAACGTGATGCCGAGCGCGCACAGGCGCAGCGGCAACTGGCCCTGGCAGGCATTGAGCGGGACACCGCCCTGGCCTGGCTGGAGCGCTACTACGCACAGGCCATGCGCACGCTCTTACTGCAGCAACTGGAAGAAACCCGCCTGCAAGGGCACGGTGCCGTCATCGCCTTCCGCGAAGGCCGAGGCAACCAGGCCGACGTGTTTTCGGCTCGCGCAGCGCTTATCGAAATTGAAGACCGGTTGAGCCAGGTTGATCGGCAAGAAAAAAACGCCAGCCTGATGCTTGCGCGCTGGATCGGTGCCGACGCCCAGCGCCCATTGGAAGGCAAGCCCTCATGGCAAAACACCAAACTGGACACAACGCTGTCTGCCGAGCAACTCCGGCAGCATCCGCAGCTGGCGGTGCTGGCGACACAACTGAGCGCCGCTGAAACAGACGCCCGCCTGGCCCAGGCCAATACAAAGTCTGACTGGACAGTGGAAGCCGCTTATCAACAGCGCGGTCCGGCCTATTCCAACATGGTGTCCCTTGGCGTGTCGATTCCCTTGCAGTGGGACCAGAAAAATCGCCAGACCCGCGAGGTGGCCGCGAAGCTGGCATTGGTGGACGAAGCGCGAGCCAACTACGACGACAAGCTGCAGGCATATGAGGCCGAGGTTCGAAGCTTGCACAACGACTGGCAAAGCAGCAAGGAGCGCGTCGCCCGTTACAACGGCCAGATGATTCCCGTGGCCGGACAACGCACTGCCGCCGCGCTGACAACTTACCGCATTGGCAAGGGCGATCTGGCCAGTGTTCTGGCGGCGCGGCGTGAAGAAATCAGCGCGCGTATCCAGACTTTGATGCTGGAGCTGGAAACCGCCCGCCTGTGGGCGCAGATTAACTATTTGGCACCCGAGAGCCCGGGCGTGCACAGCCCAGCCCTTCCCACCGCTCCCTCCGCGAAAGGTCAGCCATGAACCGCAAAAAAATTCTTCTCGTATGGCTGATGGCCGCTGTGCTGCTTGGCGCGGCTGGCGCAGCAGCTTACGGTCTCTACGCGCTGGGTATGAAGCGCGGCATGGCCGGCGCAGCGCCGGCTGCCTCCGCACCTGCGACCGACCCCGGTAGCGCAACGCCGGCAGGCCCGCAAAGCATCGCCCAGGGCGAAGATGCCACCCGCCGCCATATCAGCGCGGGCATCAAGGCAGGCGACGTCGACCCGGCCAGTGGCCGCAAGATTTTGTACTACCACGACCCCATGGTGCCGGGCAACAAGTTCGACAAACCGGCGAAATCACCCTTCATGGACATGATGCTCGTGCCGGTCTATGCCGACGGAGACACCGATCAAGGCAGGGTCACGGTTAGCGCCCGTATTCAGCAAAATCTGGGTGTGCGCACGGCGCAGGTCACGGAAGGAACGCTGTCGCCCGAACTGTCTGCGGTGGGCAGCATTGCCTTCAATGAGCGCGACCAGGTCATTGTGCAGGCGCGTGCCAACGCCTATGTGGAACGCCTGAACGTACGCGCCACGCTAGACAGTGTGACCAAAGGCCAGACGCTTGCAGAACTCTACGTTCCCGATTGGGTGGCCGCGCAGGAGGAATTTCTTGCGGTGCGGCGCATGCAGGGGACGAATCTGGAGAGCTTGGTCGATGGCGCCCGTCAGCGCATGCGCCAGGCCGGCATGAGCGAGGCACAGATTGCCGACGTACAAACCAGCAGCCAAACCCGTACCCGCATCGCGCTGGTTGCGCCCATAGGCGGGGTGGTCACGGAGTTGTCAGTGCGCGAGGGCATGACGGTAACGCCTGGTGCGACCCTGTTTCGCATCAACGGGCTGTCAACGGTCTGGGCCAATGCCGAGGTGCCCGAGAGTCAAGCTGCCTTATTGCGGCGCGGCGCCAAGGTTCAGGCCAAAAGCCCGGCGGCTCCCGGCACGGTTTTCAGCGGCACTGTTGAGGCCATCCTGCCAGAAGTCAACGCCAGCACGCGCACCCTGAAGGCCCGCGTGGCGCTGGCCAACCCGGGCAACCGCCTGGTGCCCGGCATGTTTGTGCAAATGCAGTTCATGGACACGCGCGCCGACAAGGTGCTGCTGATTCCCACCGAAGCTGTGATTCAGACCGGGAAACGCACCGTCGTGATGCTGGCTGAAAAAGAGGGCCGGTTCAGGCCTGTTGACGTTGACATCGGTATTGAAAGCGGCGGTCAAACTGAAATCAAGCGCGGCTTGCAGGCCGGTCAGCAGGTCGTGGTGTCGTCGCAGTTCCTGATTGACTCGGAGGCCAGCCTCAAAGGCGTGGAAGCCAGACTCAACGGCCCGGTCGCTGGTGCTGCAGCCAGCGCCGCGCCCCGGCATTTGGGTGAAGCCAAAGTCGATGCCGTGGCACGCGACGCCGTGACCCTGACGCACGGACCGATTCCCTCACTGAAGTGGGGCGCCATGACCATGGATTTCAAACTGCCCGAAACCGGCCTGCCGCGTAACGTGCAGGCCGGCGACAGCGTAACCTTCGAGTTCTACATGGATGCCGAGGGCCTGCCACGATTGACCGGCATCACGCCGATGGCCTCGGCTCCAGGGCCGAAAGCACCAGGTGCAAAGCCATGATCGCCAACCTTATCCGCTGGTCCATCGTCAACCGCTTTCTGGTGTTGCTGGCCACATTGATGATCAGCGCCTGGGGGGTGTATGCGGTTCTCAAGACCCCACTCGACGCGCTGCCTGATCTGTCCGATGTACAGGTCATCATCCGCACCAGCTACCCCGGCCAGGCTCCGCGCATTGTCGAAAATCAGGTGACCTACCCACTGACCACCACCATGCTGTCGGTGCCCGGTGCCAAGACGGTGCGCGGCTACTCCTTCTTTGGCGATTCTTTCGTTTATGTGTTGTTTGAAGACGGGACCGATTTGTATTGGGCACGCTCACGGGTGCTCGAATACCTGAACCAGGTGCAGTCGCGTCTGCCCGCGAGCGCCAAAGCCTCGCTGGGGCCGGATGCTACCGGCGTCGGCTGGATCTACCAGTACGCGCTGATCGACCGAAGCGGCACACAGGATGCATCGCAACTGCGTGCGCTGCAAGACTGGTTTTTGAAGTACGAACTCAAGACAGTCCCCAATGTCGCCGAGGTTGCTTCGGTAGGCGGCATGGTGCGCCAGTACCAAATCGTGCTGGACCCTGACAAACTTGCCGCCTACCGCATCCCGCACACCCGGGTGCTGGAAGCCATGCAAAAAGCCAATCAGGAAAGCGGTGGCTCGGTGCTGGAACTGGGTGAAGCCGAATACATGGTGCGCGCCTCTGGCTACTTGCAGTCCCTTGACGACTTTCGCAAAGTGCCCCTGATCACCACCGACGCCGGCGTGTCGGTCCGGCTGGGCGATGTGGCACGCATACAGCTTGGCCCAGAAATGCGGCGCGGCATCGGCGAGCTCGATGGCGAGGGTGAAGCCACAGGCGGCGTGATTGTCATGCGGTCTGGCAAAAACGCGCTGGAAACCATTGCGGCGGTAAAGGCCAAACTGCAGCAACTTCAAGGCAGCCTGCCCAAGGGAGTAGAAATAGTGCCGGTGTATGACCGCTCCGGCTTGATCGAGCGCGCCATCAGCAACCTTGGCTTCAAGCTGCTGGAAGAATTTGCGGTGGTGGCCGTGGTGTGCCTGATATTTCTGTTCCACCTGCGATCGGCCCTGGTGGCCATCGTCTCGCTGCCACTGGGCATTTTGGCCGCCTTCATCGTCATGCACTACCAGGGTGTCAACGCCAACATCATGTCGCTGGGGGGTATTGCCATTGCCATTGGAGCGATGGTGGATGCAGCAGTGGTGATGATAGAAAACGCGCACAAACATCTGGAGCAATGGAAGCATGACCACCCCGACGG
>JBKJIV010000121.1:0-47590 GCA_046598365.1 Polaromonas sp.
TGGGGCTGGATTCGAACCAGCGTACTCGTTAGAGGGCAGATTTACAGTCTGCTGCCATTAACCACTCGGCCACCCATCCTTCGAGCGAACCTCGGATTATGCCATGGAAATTTGACGATTGGCAACGGTTAACCGCATGGAATCACCACTTCACGACCCGCCTGCCTCGGCTTTGCAAAAAGCTATTGGCGGCACTGAAATGCCCGCAGCCGATGAAGGGCCGGGGTGGGCGTAACGCGGACAGTGGGGACGGGTGATTGGCCAGAAGCACTTCGTGGTGGTTTGCTATCAGCGCCTGTTTGGACTGGGCATGTGCGCCCCAAAGCATGAAAACCACCGGCTCCGGCTTTGCTGATACCACGCTGATCAACTGGTCAGTGAGCGCTTCCCAACCCTGCTTGGCATGGCTGGCGGCCTGGCCGTCCTCTACTGTCAGACAGGTGTTGAGCAGCAAGACGCCTTGCCCGGCCCAACGCTCCAGCGATCCGTTGGTGTGTTTTTCGGGGTCCACATCAGGGTCGCGCGCCAGCTCCTTGAAAATGTTGCGCAAGCTCGGTGGTGGCTTGACCCCGCCGCTCACGGAAAAAGCCAGGCCGTGGGCCTGGCCAGCACCGTGGTACGGGTCCTGCCCCAAAATCACAACACTGACGTCGGCCAGTGGCGTCAGGGCCAGCGCCCGAAACGGCTCCGGCGGGTAAATAACAGCGCCTTGCGTCAGGCGCTGCTGCATATAGGAACCCAATTGCCGCCCGGCCGAACTCGCCAGGAAGGGCTGGACCGTGGAAACCCAATCGCCCGCCAGCTCCCAGGCGGCGGGATTCCAGACGTCCAGGCGACGCGCTGGGGCTGTGATGCCCGATTTCGGCCGAGCTTCAAACGCCAAATGGGCCTGCAGTCCTTGTGACACTTACGTAGCCAGCTACTCAATTAATAGCGTCCGGAAACAAGTCGGCCAGCGCTTCACCCGGGTCTTCGGCCCGCATGAAAGCCTCTCCGACCAGAAAGGCTTGCACCCCTGCTTCGCGCAGGCGCGCAACGTCGGCCGGCGTCGCAATGCCTGACTCGGTCACCAGCAGGCGATCTGCGGGCGCCTCTTTTTTGAGCGCCAACGTGGTTTCCAGTGAAACCTCAAAAGTCTGCAGGTTGCGGTTGTTGATTCCCAACAACGGCGTTTTCAGCTTGAGCGCCCGCTCCAGTTCCTTGTGGTCATGAACCTCCACCAGCACCGCCATGTCCAGTGAAAACGCGAGGGCCTCCATCGCCCTCATTTCGGCGTCGTCCAGGCAGGCGGCAATCAGGAGAATGCAATCGGCCCCCATGACGCGCGATTCATAGACCTGATAAGGGTCAACGATGAAATCCTTGCGCAGCACGGGCAGGTCGCAGGAAGCTCTGGCCTGCTTCAGGTAGTCCACACTGCCTTGGAAAAAATCTTTGTCAGTGAGCACCGACAAACAGGCGGCGCCATGTTCAGCATAGCTTTGAGCGATGTCTGCGGGAATAAAGTCGGTACGCAACACGCCTTTAGACGGGCTGGCCTTCTTGATCTCGGCAATCACGGCCGGTTTACCCGCAGCGATTTTGGCGCGCAAGGCACCCGCAAAATCTCGGGTCAACATTCGCGATTCGGCGTCAGCCCGCATGGCGTCCAGAGGGGTGCGTCGCATCGCCGTAGCGATTTCTACGCGCTTGACGGCGACAATTTTGTCCAGGATATCAGTCATGGTTTATTCTCGCAGATGGAGCTTTTGACCGATCTACGCGGCCCAGACCAAGCGCTGGAGAGTCGGCTCAACCCAAACGCACAACCTGCCCGCTCTCCAGAGACATGGCGGCCGCATCTGCCAGTTTTTGCGCAGCTACGCCGTCCGCAACCGTACTGCGAAATGCGGCACCGGATTGCAGGCATTCAAAAAAATGCACCATCTCTAACCGATAAGCCTCCCGGTAGCGCTGCAGGAAAAAATGCTCGGGCGTGTCGAACTTCACACCGTGAGCATCTGACTGAATAACTTCGCTGGGCCTATGGTTGCCGCATTGCAACATGCCGGTGGAGCCCAGCACCTCGAAGCGCTGGTCGTAGCCGTAGGCGGCGCGGCGCGAGGTGTTGATCTGTGCCAGGCGGCCTTTTCGGGTGCGAATCGTCACGGCCGAGCAGTCGATGTCGCCAATGAGGGCTATTTCAGGGTCGATCAGGCAGGAGCCTGTGGCGTGCAGGGTGTCGGCTTCGTCGCCATCCGCGCACAATATCCAGCGGAAGATGTCGAAATCGTGAATCAGCATGTCGCGAAAAATCCCGCCCGAGGCCTTCAGGTAGTTCGCTGGCGGCGCGCCGGGGTCGCGGCTGGTGACGATGAGCATCTCCGGATTGCCGATCTCGCCCCGGTCCATACGGCTGCGCGCCTCATTGAAGGTGGGGTCGAAGCGGCGCTGAAAACCAATCATGCAAGCCACGCCCGCCGCCTGCACGGCAGCGGCGCAAGCCTGGGCTCGGGCCACCGACAGGTCTACCGGCTTTTCGCAAAAAATGTGTTTGCCGGCCTGGGCCGCGCGGTTGATCAACTCGCTGTGGGTGTCGGTTGAGGACGCGATAGCCACAGCATCGATACCTGGATCGGCAAACACCGCGTCAATGGTGGCGACTTGCGCACCGTGTTGCTGCGCCAGCTCGGCAGCGGCGGTGGGCATGGGGTCACAGACATACTTGAGCTGGACCCCGGGCAATGCGGCGAGGTTGGACGCGTGGATGCGGCCAATGCGGCCAGCCCCAAAAATGGCGACATTTTTCATGGCTGAACTATACTGGCCCCGCCCAGTTTTGAAAAGAAAATTCCGTCCAAAGTTGTATTGAAAGTTTTATTTCGATAGGCTTTTTAATCCGCGCAGCCCATGAACCCGAAACTCCAGTTCGCCGTCAACCGCATTTGTGCCAGCACGCTGCCATTTGCCGGTTTTGCGGCGATGGTTCAACGCCTGGGTGTGCAGGCCATTGAGATTCGCAACGACCTGCCCCGCGTCGAGTTAGCCGATCAGACCCCGGCGCACAAGATCGCCGAAATGGCCTCGGCCCACGGGCTCACGATCATTTCGATCAACGCCTTGCAGCGTTTCGAGCAGTACGACGAGGCGCGCGAAGCTGAGGCCCTGGCGCTGATCCGTTATGCGGTCGCATCAGGCGCCCAGGCACTGGTGTTGTGCCCCACCAACAGCCGGAAAGACCTGCGCGGCGGCGAGCAGCGCCATGCCGATCTGGTGCATGCCTTGCGCAAACTGCAAACCCTGCTGTCTGATCACGGCCTCACCGGTCTGGTGGAACCGCTCGGCTTTGAGGAGTGTGCGTTGCGCTGCAAGTCGCAAGCCGTGCGCGCGATACGGGAAGTCGGCGGTGCCCAGACTTTTGCGCTGGTGCACGACACTTTTCACCATCACCTGGCGGGCGAAGGACAGTTCTTTCCGGAATTGACCGGGCTGGTTCATCTTTCCGGCGTAGAAGACAGCGACATGGACGCCTCCGGAATGCGCGACGAGCACCGGGTGCTGGTGGGCGCCGGGGACTGTCTGGGCAATGTTGCCCAGTTGCGCACACTGCTGGCAGCAGGCTACAGCGGTTACGCATCGTTTGAAGCGTTCGCGGCTGAGATCGCTACCGCAGGGGACATTGAACGACGCCTTTCCCGCAGCATGGCCTATTTATCGAGCGCCGTTGCGCCGTCCGGCGGCGCATAAAGCAGCTCGGTCCGATAGGCCAGCGCAATAAACAGGCTTTGCGCCAGGCACAGGGTGTTGGTCAGGGAACGAAACCCAAAGGTGCTGCTTTCGTGCACGACCAGGATGGTTGCAGCCAGCGCCGCCAGCGGGCTCATCTGGCTGTCGGTGATCGCGATCACTCTGGCGCCGCGTGCCGCCGCCATCACCGCACATTGCAGCGACTCTTCGGCATAAGGCGCGAAACTCGCCACCAGCATCACGTCGCCCGGGACAAGGCCGCGCATCTGCCCCTCATTCATGCCGCCCAGCCCTGACAGCAGTTCCACGCGTTTGTCCGTGTGCTGCAGCGCATACGTCAGGTACGAGGCCACGGGGAAGGACCGGCGCGCGCCGACCACCCAGACCGTGGGCGCGCCCGCCAGCAAGGACACCGCCTCATCAAATACGCTGCCGTGCAGGTCGCGCTGGAGCTCCCGCATCCCTGCAATGCTGCCGCCAATAAACTCGTGCGCAATGTCAGCGCTGGACAACTGGCCCTGGGCGACCTCGATCAGGCGGTGAATGCGCCCCTGGTAGTCGCGGCTGGGCGCGATCTGTTTGGCGATGCCGTCGCGGAAAATCTTTTGCATTTCGGTATAGCCTGAAAAACCGAAATGTTTGGCGAAGCGGATGACCGCCGAAGGCTGGACGCCGCAGCGCCGTGCCACGTCCTGAATGCGTTGCAGACCAATGTGGTCGCGGTGCTGCTCAATATGGCGCGCGATCAGCTTGAGCTGCCGGCTCAATGTTTCAAATTCGGCAGTGATGCGCTTGAGCAGCTGATCCGCACCGTTTGCGGGCGGCGCTGGCGTCGACGGGCTGGCGTTGGGCTGGTTCATGGAGAACTTGGGGGAAATAAAAAATAGAAAATATATTCTAATAGTTTCTACCAATGCAATTTATTCTCCAAGTCCTAAAATCAGCCGTCACCATGAAACTTCCTCCCGCTGCCGGTCATGACGCTCACTGTCCCTGAAGGTCGTCAGTACGATTTAGCCTGTTTGGGACGGCTGGCGGTTGATCTGTACGCAGAGCAACTGGGAGCCCGCCTGGAGGATGCCTCCAGTTTTACCAAATACCTGGGCGGCAGTTCCGCCAACATCGCGTTTGGCGTGGCGCGCCTGGGTTTGCGGGCCGCCATGATCTCTCGCGTGGGAAACGAGCAGATGGGCCGCTTTTTGACGCAGACACTGCAGCGCGAAGGCTGCGACATCTCCCAAGTGCAGATTGACCCACAGCGGCTGACCGGCCTGGTTTTGCTGGGCCTGAAAGACCGGGACACCTTTCCGCTGCTGTTCTACCGTGAAAACTGCGCTGACATGGCGCTCGATGCGGCGGCCATCAACGAAACATTCATCGCGCAGTGCCGCGCCCTGCTGATCACCGGCACCCACCTGAGTGCGCCCGCGGTCCGTGCAGCCTCAAGCACCGCACTGGGTTTTGCCCAGAAGCACGGCGTGATGCGGGTACTCGACATCGACTACCGACCGGTCTTGTGGGGGTTGACCCCGCGCGGGGACGGGGCCACACGTTTTGTGGCCGACGCAGGGGTAACCACCCAGTTGCAGGCCATGCTGCCGTCCTTCGACTTGCTGATCGGCACCGAAGAAGAATTTCTTATCGCTGGTGGCGTAGCCGGCGATCTGCTGGCCTCCCTGCGGGCCGTGCGGGCCGTCACGGCAGCCGCATTGGTCGTCAAGCTGGGCGCCGCCGGATGCTGCTTTATACCGGCGGAAGTCCCTGCCCATATCGATGACGCGTTGACCGTGCAGGGCGAACGCATCGAGGTGATGAATGTGCTGGGGGCGGGCGACGCCTTCGCCGCCGGCCTCATGACGGGGCTGTTGCGCGGACAGGGCTTCGAGGAAGCGGCGCGTCTGGCCAATGCCTGCGGCGCCATCGTGGTGTCACGCCACGCCTGCGCGCCCGCCATGCCGACCCCGGCTGAGTTGGAGCACTGGTTTGGGGGAAGCCGTCACCCCCAGGTGGCTGCAGACAGGCAATTGACACACCTGCACCGCACCACGGTCGCTCGCGCTGAATGGAGCGAATTCACCGTCATCGCATTTGATCACCGCAGTCAATTTTTTGACATGGCCCGCACGGCCGGGGCAAGTGAAGCGCGCATCCCGGCACTGAAGAAACTTCTGGTCCAGGCCTATGCACAGGTAGAGCAAAGTCGCAAGCTTCAGGGCCACGGCGGGGTATTACTAGACGGCGGCGTTTACGGCGCCGATGCGGTGGCCAGCGCAACCGGCAGGGGTTGGTGGGTTGGTCGTGCAGTGGAGTTGCCGGGCTCGCGCCCTCTGCGATTCGACGGCACCTTGTCCATTGGGAGCGCCTTGCGCCATTGGCCCACCGAGCAAGTGGTCAAGTGTCTTGTGCACTATCACCCCGACGATCCGAGTGACCTGCGCCTGGAGCAAGAACTCAAGTTGCTGGAGTTGTGGGAAGCCACGCGCGAAAGCGGCCATGAGCTGCTGATCGAAATCATCTGCCCGAAAGCCCTGACACCTGCCGGAAATGAAGACGCTGTGGTGCTGCGCTCCATCAAGCGCTTCTACAACTTGGGGCTGCGGCCAGAATGGTGGAAGCTGGTGCCCATGAGCGAAGCCGGATGGTCTGCATTGGCCGACCTGATCGCCGAGCGTGACCCGCAATGCCGTGGGGCAACCATTTTGGGCCTGAACCAACCACTTCAACATCTGGCCGACAGCTTCCGGCAGGCCACCCACCCCGTGGTCAAGGGCTTCATGGTCGGGCGGTCGCTATGGGCCAGTGCTTCACTGCGCTGGCTTCAGAACGCCATCGACGACAAAGCCTTTGTTGATGAGGTGGCAGGCAATTTTGAATGGCTGGTAGATGCCTGGCGCACGAGGCGTGTGCAAACCGGTTTGACGGCTTAAGCATGAAACATATCGCCTCATGAAAACCCGACGGTTAACCATGACCCAGGCGCTGGTCAAGCACCTGGCTGCCTTGCGGGTCGAGACCGACGATGGCGTCCTGTTGCCTTACTGCGGAGGCGTGTTTTCCATCTTCGGACACGGCAATGTGGCCGGGCTGGGAGAAGCCTTGTGGGCCGAACGGTCCACGCTGAAAACCTACCGCGCGCACAACGAGCAAGCCATGGCTCATGCGGCCATTGCTTACGCAAAAACAAACTTCCGCCGCCGCATCATGGCCGTTACCAGCTCCATCGGCCCGGGCGCAACCAACATGGTGACCGCCGCCGCGCTGGCCCACGTCAACCGTCTGCCCCTGCTGCTGCTGCCCGGCGACACTTTTGCCTCGCGCGCACCCGATCCGGTGTTGCAACAGATTGAGGACTTTGAGAACGGCGAGATCACCGCCAACGACTGCTTTCGGCCCGTCACGCGGTTCTTCGATCGTCTCATGCGACCTGAACAAGTGTTGACTGCGTTGCCACATGCGATTTCGGTCATGACCGACCCAGCCCTGTGCGGCCCGGTCTGTCTGGCACTGCCTCAGGACGTGCAAACGCACGCTTTTGATTGTCCCGAAAGCTTTCTGAGCCCGGAGCCGATCCGTTTCCGCCGTCCATCACCCGATGACGTCGAGCTGCTGCGCGCCGCGACCCTGATGCGCGGCGCCAAGCGCCCGCTTCTGATTGCGGGCGGCGGTGTCTTGTACAGCCAGGCCAGCGCCGCTTTGCGCAACTTCTGCGAACGGCACGGCGTGCCGGTGGCTGAAACGCAGGCCGGAAAAAGCAGCCTTCCGTGGGACCACCCATTGAATCTGGGCGCCATAGGCGTCAGCGGCGCACCCTCTGCCAATGCCCTGGCGCGCGAGGCCGATCTGGTGTTGGCAGTGGGCACCCGTCTGCAGGACTTCACGACCGGTTCGCACACCTTGTTCAAACAAGCCCGGCTGTTGAATCTGAACGTGCAGGCCTTTGATTCGCTAAAGTGGGGAGCGCAACCGCTGACAGGCGACGCTGCGGTGACGCTTGCGCGTTTGTCGGAGGCGGCGTCTGGCTGGAAGGCCGACCTTGACTGGAGCGCACGTGCCGAGACACTTTCACAAGGCTGGCGCGAAAGAGTCAGTGCCATCACGACCGCAGGCCCGCAAAGCGAGTTGCCCTATGACGCCGATGTCATTGGCGCGGTGCGCGACTCGGCAGAAGATTCACCGGGACAAGACGTGGTGGTCTGTGCCGCCGGAACCTTGCCTGCTGAACTGCACAAGCTGTGGCGCGCCGCCGCGCCGGGCAACTACCACGTGGAGTATGGCTACTCGTGCATGGGCTACGAGATCGCAGGCGGGCTGGGCGTAAAGATGGCGCGACCAACGCATGAGGTCATCGTGATGGTGGGTGACGGCTCCTACCTGATGATGAACTCCGAGATCGCCACCTCGGTCATGCTGGGCCTCAAACTCATCATTGTGGTGCTGGACAACCGCGGTTATGGCTGCATCCAGCGCCTGCAAATCGCCTCGGGCGGTGCGAGCTTTAACAACCTGCTCGATGACTGCCTGGCTGAGGGCGGCACCCTGCCTGCCATTGATTTTGCGATGCACGCACGCAGCCTGGGCGCTGAGGCCGTACACGTTGCGGACCTCGCGCAGTTGAAAGCCGCGATGATCCGCGCCCGCGCCGCCAACAGCACGCAGGTGATCGTGATTGACACCACACACACCCGCACCACGGACGACGGTGGCTGCTGGTGGGAAGTCGCCATACCCGAGGTCTCCGAGCGGCCCGAGGTTGCGAGTGCGCACGCCAGCTATCTGGTGGCCAAAAAAGAGCAGCGTCCCTGACAGATTGATGTGAGCAAGGATATAGACCCATGAGATGGAACGTACGCATAGGCGTCAACCCCCTTAGCTGGATGAACGACGACATGCCCGCGCTGGGCGGGGAGACTCCGCTGGAAACAGCGCTGGCCGAGGGCAAGGAGATCGGCTATGAAGGCTTCGAGTTGGGCCATAAATTTCCGAAGGACGGCCCATCCCTGAAGGCCAAGCTGGATGAGTTTGGCCTGGCGTGTGTCTCGGGCTGGTACTCGGGCTTTTTGGCCGAGGACACACTGGAAGCTGAAATACGGCGCTGCCAGCCTCATATGGCCAAACTGCAATACAACAACGTCAAGGTAGTGGTGTACGGCGAATGTGCTGGCACCATCCAGGGCAACATGGACACCCCACTGGCCAAGCGGCCGCGCTTTGCCAGCGAAGACCTCTGGAGGGCCTACGCCCAGCGTCTGAATGAGTTCGGTGCGCACCTGATAGTGACCTACGGAATTTCCCTGGCCTATCACCACCACATGGGCGCCTATGTGGAGTCGCCTGACGATGTGGATCACCTGATGGCGCTGACTGACCCCCACAAAGTAGGCTTGCTGTATGACACCGGCCATGCTTATTTCGGCGGCGCTTCCGACCCCAACGAGCTCTTGAGGAAACACGTTGCGCGGGTGGTACACGTGCATTGCAAGGATGTCCGGCCCAAGGTCATCGCGCAGGCCCGCAACGATGGCTGGAGCTTTCTCACCGGCGTGCTCAATGGCACATTTACCGTGCCGGGAGATGGGGTCATCGACTACGACGCCGTGCTGTCCACCCTCCATTCGGCCGGCTACCAAGGCTGGCTGGTGGTCGAGGCCGAGCAGGACCCGGCGGTTGCTCCCAGCTATGCATATGCCAAGAAAGGCTACCAGACGCTGCGCACCATCGTGGATCGCCTATCGGAATCAGGGAGTCTGAAATGATCAGCCCGTTGCTTGTCAAAGGCGCCGCGCACGGCCGTGAAATTGTGAACGTCACGCCGGAGCGGGCAGGCTGGAAGTACGTGGGCTTTCGGGCCGTGCGGCTGAAAGCCGGCGACGTCGAAGCGGTGTCGACTGGCGCGCAAGAGTTGTGCGTGGTGGTGCTGACCGGCACGGTGGATATCACGGTAGGGACGCAGACCTTCAAGAACCTGGGAACGCGCGACAGCGTCTTTGAAGACGTCTCGCCCGCCGCTGTGTACGTGCCTCGCGACCAGTCGGTCAGCATAGGGGCGACCCGGGACGCCGAAATTGCCTTGTGTACCGCGCCCGCCGGCACGCAAGCAGGTGCCGTGCGCGTGATCGATCCGGCCAGCATGCGACGCAGCGTGCGTGGCAGCGGTAGCAACACCCGCTATATCTGCGACATCCTGCCGCATGACGACCCCACCGCCGAGCATTTGCTGGTCGTGGAAGTTCTCACACCTGCCGGCCACTCCTCGAGTTATCCGCCGCACAAGCATGACAGCGAGACTCCGCTCATCGAAACGCAGCTTGAAGAGACCTACTACCACCGGGTCAATCCACCGCAGGGCTTCGCTTTCCAGCGCGTGTACACCGATGACCGCAGCCTTGATGAAGCCTGCGCGGTCGAAAACCATGACGTGGTGATGGTGCCGCGGGGGTATCACCCGGTTGTGGCACCCCACGGTTATCAGCTGTACTACCTCAACGTGATGGCCGGCCCGAAACGCCTGTGGGTGTTCAAAAACGACCCTGCACACGAATGGATGCTTACCCCCCAACCTTCCAAACCATGACCGAACTTACCAACACCATCGAACGCATCGTCCGCGCAGCAGGGGCAATGGCGCGCGACGCCTTCAACGCGCCTGACAAGCCCGTCTATTCTCTCAAGGGTCGGCAGGACTACATCACCGTGACAGACGGTGCGGTCGAGCGTTTTATTCGCGCCGAGATTGGCAAATCTTTCCCCTCTGACGCTGTGCTGGGCGAAGAAGATGGCGGAGCGGTGAACGGGCCGCGGCTGTGGATAGTCGACCCCATTGACGGCACGGCCAATTTCGCCCGCCAGATTCCCCATTTCTGCATCTCCCTGGGGCTGCTGATCGACGGCAGGCTTGAGGCCGGCGCGATCTACGAGCCCATGCACGATGAGTTGTTTATCGCCCAGCGCGGCCAGGGCGCATGGTGCAACGGCGTACGCATGCAGGTCAGCACTGTGGCTGAGTTGACGGCCGCCACGGTGGAAATCGGCTGGTCGGCCCGCCTGCCCCCAGCACCTTATCTTGCGCTCACCCAGCGCGGCATGGAAGCGGGCTGTTCGGTGCGCCGGGCCGGATCGGGAGCGTTGGGGCTGGCTTACGTGGCCGCAGGGCGCTGCGACGCTTATGCCGAAGCGCACATCAACGCCTGGGACGTGGCAGCGGGTCTGTTGTTGGTGGAGGAGGCCGGGGGCCGGGTCAATGATTTCTGGACCACGGATGCGCTGGAACAAGGCAATGCGGTGTTAGCCACAAACGCCTTGCTGGCGGAGGGACTAAGTGTTTTAACCGGTATACGTTTGAAGTGAGGCATGTCAACCTGCGTTACCCACCGGTCACGGGTGGTGAACGCGTACCTTCGGAAAATGAAAGAGGCAAATCATGAACATTTTTAGATTCAAAAATTTGGCGCTGACGGTGATGGCCGCCGGCTCCTTCGCAATCCAGTCTGCCCATGCGGCGGAAGAGCTGGTGGTCTACTGCAACGTGCAGGAAGAATGGTGCCGGCCTATGGTCGCAGCTTTTGAAAAGTCAACGGGCATCAAGGTGTCGATGACTCGAAAGAGTTCGGGCGAAACCTACGCGCAGATCAAGGCTGAAGCCGCAAACCCGCGCGGCGACATCTGGTGGGGTGGCACGGGCGACCCCCAGCTTCAAGCGGCTGAAGAGGGTTTGACCGAACCGTACCGCTCATCGCGCGCGGCTGATCTGCAGCCATGGGCGACGCGTCAGGCCGAGGCGGCCAAGTACCGCACCGTCGGGATTTACGCCGGCGCTCTGGGCTTTAGCTTCAACACCGTCGAACTGGCCAAACGCAAGCTGCCCGAACCCAAATGCTGGGCCGACTTGATCAAACCCCAATACAAGGGCGAAGTGCAGTTGGCCAATCCCAATTCGTCTGGCACGTCGTACACCTTGCTGGCCACGCTGGTGCAGATCATGGGCGAAGACAAGGCTTTCGACTATATGAAAGCCCTGCACCGCAATATCAACCAGTACACAAAGTCGGGTGCCGCGCCGGCGCGCGCAGCGGCCACGGGCGAGTCCATCATCGGTATCACCTTTTTGCATGATGCGGTTACCCACGCCGTTGGTGGCGCTCCACTGAAAATCGTGGCCCCGTGCGAAGGCACCGGCTATGAAATCGGCAGCATGAGCATCATCAAGGGTGCCAAGAACCTGGAAAATGCCAAGAAGTGGTACGACTGGGCGTTGACGCCCGAAGCCCAGGGAATCGCCATCATGGCCGGCTCCTACCAGGTGCCGTCCAACAAAAAATCAGCGATATCGCCGCAATCGCCCAAGTTGACGGACGTCAAGTTGATCGATTACGACTTTGCCAAGTACGGTACTTCGGCTGAACGTTCACGCCTGCTGACCAAATGGGACAAGGAAGTCGGCGCCCTGCCCAAGTAAGTGAGCAGGTGTCTCGCTGATTGCGACCACATGGCATGAAAGTAGACCACCCTTGAACGCTCCACGCCCACCCCCCGCGGTAAAGGCCAAAACCTTTACCGATCCCTATGGCTGGTTGTTGACGCTGCTCGCTGCCGTTACCGTCATGGTGCTGATGCCGTGGACAGTGTCCTCTGCCTACGTGGTGGTGGGTTGCCTGCTGGCCGGCCTGGCCAGCTGGTTTGCGACACGCGCCGGCGCATTCAAGAGCGACGCCACCATCGCCGGGACCGTCTATGTGGTCTCGCTGCTGCTGCTCATCTTCGTCGTGTACCCCATCGGGCGGATGCTGCTTGCGGCCTTCATAGACGAAAAAGGCCAGTGGGTGGTGCAAAACGCCATCACGCGGTTTTTCAACGAGGACATCTGGGGGGTGGGCTGTATTTCCGGCAATGTGCGCTGCGGGGTGGCCATCAATTCGCTGGTGCTTGCCATCCTTGCAGGATTTGGCAGCACCTTGTTCGGCTTCGCACTGGCTTTGTTGGCTGAGCGCGGAGGACACCGCTTTCGGTCGGGGCTGCGCATATTGTCGATTCTGCCGGTGGTGACGCCACCGTTTGTGATTGGCCTGGCCATCATCATTTTATTTGGCCGCACCGGCGTGGTCACGCAACTGATGAGCGAGTGGTTCGATGTGCCGCGTTCGCGCTGGATTTACGGCCTTCCCGGTGTGCTGCTGGCCCAGGTGGTGTGCTTCACCCCGCTGGCTTTTCTGCTGATCAGCGGCGCGGTGCGCTTGGTGAGTCCGACGCTGGAAGAAGCCGGGCAGGTGCTGCGCGGTTCGCGCTGGCATGTGTTTCGCACGGTGACCTGGCCATTGGTGAGGCCTGCAATTGCCAACGCCTTTTTGCTCGGTTTCGTCGAAAGCCTGGCTGATTTTGCCAACCCTTTGGTGCTGTCGGGCAATTTTGAAGTGTTGTCCACCAAGATTTTCTTTGCCATTGCCGGGGCGCAGCACGATGCTTCGCGCGCTGCCATTCTGGCGCTGACGCTTCTGTTGCTTACGGTGGGCGTGTTCTACCTGCAGCAGCGCTGGCTTGGCAAGGCCTCTTACACGTCGGTAGGCGGCAAGGGGGACGGCGGGTTTCCTGCGGTGCTCCCGACGGGTGTCAAATGGGGTGCGATTGCCCTGGTCGCACCCTGGACTCTGCTGACTGTCGCGTGCTACGGCATCATTTTGCTGGGAGGCTTCGTCAAGGACATTGGCCGCTTTGATCTCACGCCCTCGCTGGCCCACTTCGCCACTGGCTTTGGCATCAATTGGGGTGAACGCGGTCTCGTGTTTACCGGATCTGCTTGGGACAGCCTGTTCACCACGCTGGGTGTGGCGGCAGTGGCCGCACCCGTCACCACAGCACTGGGCGTGTTGGCCGGTTATGTGGTGAGCCGCCACGTTTTCAGAGGTCGGCGTACCTTCGAATTTCTCACGATGGTGAACTTCGCGGTGCCGGGTACCGTGATCGGGGTGGCCTATATCGTGGCCTTCAACGTGCCGCCTCTGGAATTTACCGGCACCTTCGCCATCATCGTGCTGTGCCTGACGTTTCGCAACATGCCGGTTGGTGTGCGGGCCACGATCTCTGCTCTGTCGCAACTGGATCGCTCGCTCGATGAGGCGTCAGCCACGTTGCGCGCCAGCACCTCGCGAACCTTTTTGCGCGTCATTCTTCCCTTGCTCCGACCAGCCATCATTGCCAGCCTGGTGTTCAGCTTTACCCACGCGATCACGGCAGTCAGCGCAGTGATCTTTCTGGCAACGGCCAAACACAACCTGGCCACGGTCTACATTGCGGGCCGCGTAGAGGTGGGGGAATATGCATTGGCTATCGCCTATTCATCGGTACTGATTGTCATCATGCTGGTTTGCGTGCTCATGATCCAGCGTTGGGTCGGCACGGCCGAGCTGGGTCGTCGGCCCATGGCGGCAGGTTGAGGCGCTTGTTGCCCCGACTCACAGGAGAAAAAACATGACCCATTCACCCACTGCGGTGGAATTCACCCAAGTCGTCAAGCGCTTTGGCAAGGTGACCGCCCTGCACCCGCTGGATCTGACGATCGCAAAAGGCGAGCTGGTTACCTTGCTGGGGCCTTCGGGCTGCGGCAAAACCACGCTGTTGCGGCTGATCGCCGGTCTCGAGTTGCCCTCGGAAGGCACGATCCGCATCGATGGGCGCGATGTCACCGGCTCTTCAGCCAACCAGCGTGATGTCAGCCTCGTGTTCCAGTCCTATGCACTGTTTCCGCACATGAGTTCGCTGGAGAACGTGTGTTACGGCCTGCTGGCCTCGGGCATGAAGAAGGCGCAGGCCATCGAGCTGGCGCAATCCAAAATGGACATGCTGGGAATTGCCGATCTGGGCAGCCGATTGTCTTCTGAATTGTCTGGCGGGCAGCAACAACGCGTGGCTGTTGCCCGTTCGCTGGTGCTGGAGCCGGCGGTGCTGATGTTTGACGAACCCTTGTCCAACCTGGATGCCAAACTACGACGCAAAGTGCGGCAGGACATCCGCGACTTGCAACAAAAACTCAACCTCACCGTGGTGTATGTCACTCACGATCAAGAAGAAGCGCTGGCCGTGTCCGACCGAATTGTGGTGATGGAAAAGGGACGCATCGCCACCATGGGCAGCCCGCGCGAACTTTACGAAGCACCGGCGACGCGGTTTGTGGCCGACTTTATTGGCGACGCCAATCTGATCGATGGCGAGTTGGCCAGTGCAAATGGCCACCGGGTTTTCCGTGCGGACAAAGTCGATATTGCGGTACTTCCCCCGGCAGATATGTCGGACGGCCCCGTGGCACTGGCGATTCGGCCACATCGGATTCGCCTGGGCGAAAGCGCCGGCAGCGTGCTGCAGGGCACCGTGCTGCGGCAGGCCTATCTAGGCAGCCGAATCGAAAGCCTCGTGGCCACGCCGTTGGGCGAATTGCTGGTGTTCAGCGACGCCCTGGTGCCCCCGCCGGAGCCTGGCGCTACCGTGGGCGTGCATTTTGCGCCAGGCGATGCCCGGGTGACCGCGCGCGCCTGATGTCAGCGGTGTTGTAAGCCTCCGGGCGCCGCACCGATCAAACTGCCGGGCTGCTGCTAGCAGCCACCAACTGCTCCAGTTTTCGTTTGGCTGCCCCCGATTCAATCGCTTTCTGCGCGAGCGTGACACCACTCCGGATGGAGTCCGCCACATTGGCGGCATACAGCGCAGCGCCGGCATTGAGGATCACGACATCGCGCGCAGCACCCGGCAGATTGTCCAGCACGCCAAGCAGCATGGCTTTGGACTGCTCGGCTGTTTCAACTCGCAGGGTGCGATTGCTGGCCATGGCCAGGCCAAAGTCTTCGGGGTGAATTTCATATTCGGTGATCTCGCCGTTCTTGAGTTCCCCAACGACGGTGGCCGCGCCCAGGCTGATCTCATCCATGCCGTCCTTGCCGTAGACGACCAGCGCATGCTCGGCGCCCAGGCGCTGCAGCGCACGTATCTGTATGCCGACCAGGTCGGTATGAAACACGCCCATCAGGATGTTGGGCGCGTCCGCCGGGTTGGTGAGCGGCCCCAGTATGTTGAAAATGGTCCGCACGCCCAGTTCTTTGCGGACAGGCGCGACGTTTTTCATCGCAGGATGGTGGTTGGGTGCAAACATGAAGCCCACACCAACCTCTTCGATGCACTTCGCAATCGCCTCCGGCTTCAGATTGATGTTGATGCCCAGGGCCTCGAGCACGTCAGCGCTGCCGGATTTGCTGCTGACGCTGCGTCCGCCGTGTTTGCTGACCTTGGCACCCGCCGCTGCGGCAACAAACATCGAGCAGGTGGAGATATTGAAAGTGTGCGAGCCATCGCCGCCGGTGCCCACAATATCGACCAGGTGTGTCTTGTCGGCCACATGCACCTTGGTCGAAAACTCGCGCATCACCTGTGCAGCGGCGGTGATCTCACCAATGGTTTCCTTCTTGACGCGCAGGCCCGTGATCAGGGCCGCCATCATCACGGGCGACAACTCGCCGCTCATGATCAGGCGCACGATCTTGAGCATCTCGTCGTGAAAGATCTCGCGGTGCTCGATGGTGCGCTGCAGCGCTTCCTGGGGGGTTATCTTGTTGGTCAGGGGCATGGTGGTGCTCTCAGTGATCAGAAGGATTGTCGGACAAGGCCAGCTTGATGCCAAACGCTATGAACATCAGGCCGGCAGCGCGGTCTAACCAATGCATGCCGCGCTGTACGGCGTCGCGCCTGGCCATCCAGGCTGCGGCGAGCGCCCAACCCACATTAACAGGGACGGCATTGAGATTGAACAGCACGCCCAAAAGTGCAAAAGCCAGCGCTGGACTGGCAGCGTCAGGTGTTATGAACTGCGGCACAAACGCCAAAAAGAAGATCGCCACCTTGGGATTGAGCACATTGGTCCAGAAACCGCCGATGAAGATCGCTTTTAGCGGGCGCGGCGGTTCGCTGGCGGCCACGGCCATCAGGTCGGTGGTCACCTGCGGGCGCCTCGAAAACAGGATCTTGATACCCGTCCACAACAGGTAGACCGCGCCCAACCACTTGAGCAAAGTGAAAGCCGTGGCTGAAGCCGCCAGCAGCGCGCTGACGCCCACCGCAGCCGCGAAGATATGAACGAAGCAGCCGGCCGTGATGCCCAAGCCTGCAACGACGCCAGCGCGCGCGCCTGAGCGTAGTGAGTTGGTCACGATGTACAGCACATCAGGGCCGGGCGTCAGGTTGAGCAGCCAGCCGGCCACGATGAAAAGCAACAGGTGTTGAAAGTCAGGCATGGCTCACTTTCCTGCGTTGAAAAATTGACGAATAGCCGCCACGGCTTTGTCCACGCCAGCGGTGTCGACATCCAGATGGGTGACGAAGCGCAGACGGTAAAGACCGGTGGCCTCAATGCCCTGCCCCGCCAGATGTTTAAGGAGAGCAGCGGACTGTGCCCTGGCCGCGCCCGTCAGGTCCACAAACACGATGTTGGTGTGCGGCGCTTCGACCTGCAGGCCCTCGATACCAGCCAAACCATCGGCCAGGTGTTGGGCCAGGGCATGGTCCTGCGACAGCCGACCGACATGGTGGTCCAGGGCGTGCGAAGCCGCCGCAGCCAGAATGCCCGCTTGGCGCATGCCGCCGCCAGCCATCTTGCGGATACGGTGCGCCCGGGCAATGAACTCACGCGAACCGCAGAGGGCAGACCCGACTGGCGCGCCAAGTCCTTTGCTGAAACACACCGAAACGCTGTCAAAACACTGTGCAATGCGCCTTGCCTCGGCCAATGGGTTGCTGCCGGTTTGTGCGGCTTGCGCGACGGCGGCATTGAACAGCCGCGCGCCATCCAGGTGGCGACTGAGTCCGTGCCTTTGCGCCAGCGCGGTGGCCTGCTGCACATAGTCAAAAGGCAGCAATTTGCCGCCCAGCGTGTTCTCCAGTGCGAGCAGCCGAGTGCGCGCAAAGTGCGCATCATCGGGTTTGATCGCCGCCTCGATATCGGTCAGGGCCAGGGTGCCATCGGGCTGGTGGTTCAGGGGCTGCGGCTGCACGCTGCCAAACACCGCCGCGCCGCCACCTTCCCAGCGGTAGCAGTGCGCCATCTGCCCCACGATGTATTCGTCGCCGCGCTGGCAATGGCTGAGGATGGCGCACAGGTTGCTCTGGGTGCCGGTGGGTACAAACAAGGCAGCTTCAAAACCCAGCAGGCCCGCTATTTTTTCCTGCAGGGCAATGACGCTGGGGTCGTCGCCAAAAACATCATCACCAAGCGGCGCGGCCTGCATCGCTTCGCGCATCGCCTGTGTGGGCCGGGTGACCGTGTCGCTTCGCAGATCAACGGTCATTTCGGCCTCCTGCCCATGTATCAGCCGCAAAAATCGCCATAAAAACAATAACGTGCGTGATCATGGCGTTTGCTCGAGGAAGTTTCGCAGCATGGCGTGCCCATGCTCTGTAAGGATGGATTCAGGGTGGAACTGCACGCCCTGGATTGGCAGCTCCTTGTGGCGCACCCCCATGATTTCGCCGTCGTCGGTCCATGCTGTCACCGCCAGGGCCTCGGGGCAGGACGCACGTTCAATGGCCAGCGAGTGATACCGGTTGACAGTGAACTGCCTGGGCAGGTCTGCGAACACGCCCACCTGCGTGGTGCTGATCACACTGGTCTTGCCATGCATCAGCTGCTGCGCGCGTATGATTTTTCCGCCGAAGGCCGCACCGACCGCCTGATGCCCCAGGCACACCCCCAGGATGGGCAGCTTGCCGGCGAAGTGCTGGATTGCGGCCACCGAGATACCGGCTTCCGCTGGCGAACAGGGGCCGGGTGAAACCACCAGAAGGTCTGGCGAGCGTTCCGCAATACCTTCCACGGAAATCTCGTCATTACGAAACACCTCCACTTGCGCACCCAGCTCGCCAAAGTACTGGACGATGTTGTAGGTAAACGAGTCGTAGTTGTCGATCATCAGAAGCTTCATGGCTCAGGCCTCCTCTTTCAGGCGCTTGAACTCGCTGCGCTCAAAGTCGATAAACGCGTTAATCATGGCGCGATACGTGGCCTCCATGACCGCTTCGGAGGCGCCGGCCTTTCGCGCCTTGAGGCGCACACGATCAATGATGAATTCAATCCGCGCCGTATCCACAATCTGGTCGGCGTGCTGCTTGATGCGGGCGGCCTGGGCCACATAAGCGCCGCGTTCAGCCAGCAGGGACACGATGTGATCGTCCAGGGCGTCAATATGCTGGCGCACATCGGCCATGCTTTCACAAGCTTGGATGGTGGCGGTGTTCATTCCAGGCCCTCCTCGACAAGTTCGGAAGCGCGTAGCAAAGCGCGCGCCTTGGCTTCGGTCTCTTTCCACTCCAGCTCGGCCACTGAGTCCGCAACAACCCCTGCTGCCGCCTGCACATAAAGCATCTGGTCCTTGATCACGCCCGTGCGGATGGCAATGGCCACATCCATGTCGCCGGCATAACTCAGGTAGCCGCAGGCGCCGCCGTACAGGCCGCGTTTGGTCGGCTCCAACTGGTCGATGAGTTCCATCGCATGCACCTTGGGCGCGCCCGTCAATGTGCCGGCCGGAAAAGTGGCCTTGAGTACATCCATGCTGCTCATGCCGTCAAGCAACACGCCCTCAACATTGCTGACGATGTGCATCACATGGCTGTAACGCTCGACTGAAAAAGCCTCGGTCACCTTGACCGTGCCGGTTTTGGCGATGCGCCCGATGTCGTTGCGCGCCAGGTCGATCAACATCACGTGTTCGGCGCGTTCTTTCGGGTCGTTAATCAGCTCCTGCTCGATCGCCACATCGGCCTCCGGCGATGAGGCGCGGGGGCGCGTACCCGCCAGCGGGCGGATGGTGATTTTTTCGCCAGCGTCCACTTTCTCCTGCCGCACCAGTATTTCGGGCGACGCGCCCACCACATGGAAATCTCCAAAGTGGTAGTAGTACATATAGGGCGACGGATTAAGCGAGCGCAGCGCACGGTACAGCGACAGCGGCGACTCGGTGTAGCGCTTCTTGATGCGTTGACCGACCTGTACCTGCATGAAGTCGCCGGCTTCGATCAGCCTCTTGGCGCGCTCGACAGCAGCCAGATAGTCGGCTTTGGAGAAATCACGCTCGGCCGGGTAAGCCTGGGTCGGCTTGACCACGGGTGCGCTGACCGAATACCTGAGCTGGTCCTTGAGTTCGCGCAGGCGCTTTTTGGCGTTGGCATAGGCCTCTGGCAGCGCGGGATCCGCATACACAATCAGGTAAAGCTTGCCCGAGAGGTTGTCGATCACCGCCAGCTCTTCACATTGCAGCAGCAGGATGTCCGGGCAACCTAGGGTATCGGGTGGACAGCTGGTCTCCAGCTTCTTCTCGATGTAGCGCACCGTGTCGTAGCCAAAATAACCAGCCAGTCCGCCGCAAAAACGCGGCAAGCCGGGTCGCAGCGCGACCTTGAAACGCTTTTGGTAGTCGTTGATGAAGTCCAGCGGATTGGCCTTTGAAGTTTCAATGACCTGTCCGTCCCGGACCACTTCGGTCAGGACGTCGGCGCCAAACCCGCTGGCGCGAACCAGGGTTCGGGCCGGCAGGCCGATGAAGCTGTAGCGGCCAAACCGCTCACCACCAACGACCGACTCCAGCAGAAAGCTGAATTTGCCGCCATCTTTGGAATGCGCCAGCTTGAGGTAGAGGGATAACGGCGTTTCCAGGTCGGCAAACGCCTCCGCCATCAGCGGAATGCGGTTGTAGCCCTGCTGTGCAAGGCTTTTGAATTCAAGTTCAGAGATCACGGCAAGTTCCTTCACGGATGGCGCCCACACCTGCTGGCATGGTCACCATCATTCGGTACGCCCGGAGGCCGGGGGAATGCTCGTTGCACGATGGCAAGAGCGCATCAAAACAGGCTTGCATGGTCGCCAGGCGAGCTGGCGTCACATGCCGGAGCTATCAAGCCCGCCAGGGCCAGGCTCCCCGGTAGCTGCTACCTGTCTGAGTGATGCGGTGAATGAACATAGGAGGCGAAGTGTAGCAAAAACCTGATCCGATTTACGCGGACTTTACCCGGCCATGCTCGCAAACCCTGTTGCTCCTGCCAGGGGAAAACGCCAAAATAACCAATCGAACGACCGTTCTTTTTTAGGAGACTTTCTATGACCTTGATGAAGCAATGCATCGCTATCGCTGCCGGCCTGACACTGTCATGGGGCGTTGCAGCAGCGACCATCGACGTGGGTGGCGTCAAAATCGAAGATACGGCAGACGTACGTGGCAGCAAGCTGGTTCTCAACGGCGCTGGCGTGCGTTATAAAGCCGTGTTCAAGGTTTACGCTTCGGGGCTGTACCTGACCAAAAAAGCCGCTACCACGGATGAAGTGCTGGCGACACCTGGTGCCAAGCGTATGCATATCGTCATGATGCGCGACATCGACTCTAGCGAGCTCGGCAAACTGTTCACGCGAGGTGTGGGGGACAACTCGCCCAAGGCGGAAATGTCCAAGCTGGTCCCCGGACTGATCAGGATGGGGCAGATTTTTTCTGACCAGAAGAAACTCGCGACCGGCGACGTCTTCACGATTGACTGGGTGCCTGGCTCCGGCACCGTCATCACCATCAAGGGCGTTCCCCAAGGCGAGCCCTTCAAGGAACCGGAATTTTTCAACGCCATGATGCGGATCTGGCTCGGTCCCGAGCCCGCAGACTGGAAACTCAAGGAAGCCCTGCTGGGCAAAATGGGCTGAATCCGGTTCAAGCACAGACTTTAAACGGGGCGCAAGCCCCGTTTTCTTTTGCGGCTGCTCTCACAGGCTTTGCCGAGGCAGGGTCAAGGCGATGCAGACACCCCCACTTTGACCACTTGTTGCAGCACCTGCAACAAGCGCTGCTCATTGATCGGCTTCTCAAGCCATCCGGCGATGCCCAGGGCCTGATGCTCTTGCTCCAACTGCACCTCACCTGCGGTCACTGACAACACCACGACGGGAAGGCTCCGCGTGCGTGGATCCTGACGCAGCTCCCGAATCAGGTTCAGCCCATTTTCATCGGGTAACTTGACATCGACGGTCATGGCCGCATAGGACTCCATCTTCAGGCAATCGCGTGCCTGTCCGGCGGTATGGGCCATGTCTGCATCAAATCCGCTTTTGTCCAGCATCATGCCGATCAGCTGCGCGATGTCGGGATCGTCTTCGCACACCAGAATACGTGGCCGGGCTACCGCATACAAACCCATAGGCGCTGTCACGGCAGGGGCCTCCTTCCACTCCGGCAATTCAAAAAAGAAGGTGGTACCGACCTGGCTTTCTGTCGTAAAGCCAATGCTTCCGCCCATACGCTCGATGATGGCTTTTGATATGTTCAGGCCCAGGCCTGTTCCACCTTTTTGGCGGGTGTCGGATGAGTCGGCCTGGGTAAATTTCTGGAAGATGCGCTTTCGAAACTCTTCCGGGATTCCCGGCCCCCGGTCGCTGATCTCCACCCGCACCCATCCTGGCCGCCTGCGCAAAGCAACCTGCACCACGCCCTCGGGCGGCGAAAATTTGATCGCATTGGACAACAAGTTGGTCACGACCTGTATCAACCGGTCGCTGTCGGCGCTGACGCGGACCGGCGCCTGGGTTTCAAGCAACACTGTTCTCACGTGGTGCTGCGCGGCAAACCCTTCAATGGCCGTCAGTGCCTGCGCCATAAGCGGCTCCAGCTCAAGCGCCTGCAGCTCAAAGCGCATCTTGCCCGACTCGATTTTTTCGCTGTCAAGAATATCGTTGATCAGGCGGATCAAGCGTTCGCAATTGCTTTTGGCGATACCCACCAGCTCTTTGGCTTTTTCCGGCAATTCGCCCGCCACACCACCCCACACCAGCCCAAGAGAACCACGAATGGACGTCAGCGGCGTCCGCAATTCGTGGCTGACCGTGGAAACAAACTCGCTTTTCATGCGGTCAATGCGTTTGAGCTCAGTGACGTCATTGCCAAGCGCGTAAAACCCGATCACCGTGTCTTCTTCCTCGCCCTCACCGTATCGGGGAAAGTAGTTCAGCACATATTCGCGCACTTCCCCGTTGGCGGTGACTTGCTCGCGCTCATAACGCACGGCATATCCCGAGAGTGCCTCCAGCACATGCGCGCGCGCGTTGTCATAAGCGGCTGGGCCGATGATTTCCAGCATGGTCTTGTCATGGACCTGCTCATACGACAGGCCAAACGCTTCTTCATAAGCCTTGTTGTGAAACTGGAACCGCTGATTTTTGTCGACATAGGCGATCAAGGCAGGGACGGCATCGGTCACCTGCCGGAGCTGGGCTTCACTGTCACGCAAAGCCTGGCCGATTCGCTTGCTCTCCGTGGTGTCGCGAATAATGGCAGTGAAAAGTCGGCGTCCGCCCACGATGACGTCGCCGAACGACACGTTAACGGGGAACTCGGTTCCGTCGCTGCGCTGCCCCAAGACCTGGGTATCTGACTCCCTGAATCCGGGGCGTCGCTCGGCCAGGGCGGCGAAGAAAGCCGTAAAACCCATTTGGTAGCGCGGTGGCAGCAGCATGGCCACCTTGCGGCCAACCAGGTCTTCCAGGCTGTAGCCAAAAAGTTTGCGGGCTGCGCGGTTGGCATTGACAATAGTCCCGTCTTGCGCAGCGGTCACCACGCCCTCGGCCATGCTCTCAGTCACGGCACGGTTCAAGGCCTCGCTGTCAGTGAGCCGCGCCTCCACCCGGCGGCGCTTGGCTTGCGCCCTGGCTATCAGCCACACCGCCCATGCCAATACGCTGAGCGAGAGCATCCCGCCCAACAATATCCAGACCTTGGCCGTCTGCGCGTTTTGCCGGGCACTGTCCTTTGAGCGCTCAAACGTCGCGGCTTCGTCACTCTTGACGCGAGCGACCAGTCCATCGATTTCTTCGTGCAGTTGCCGGTTCACATCACTGCCAACCAAGGCGGCAGCGGCCTCCAAGCCCGCCTGCCGCCTGACCGTGACCGTTTGCTCCATCAACTGCATGCGCCGGGCGATCAGGCTGTCCAGCGTCACCCACTCCTGATTTCCGCCGTTAAGCGTCCGGGCATTTCGCATGGCCAAAAGCGCCTGCCGCGTGCGTTCGGCAGCCTGCTGGTATGCAGCCAGGTCCTTGTCGCCGGGTATGAGCAAGTACCGCCGCTGCAGGGACTCTGCGGTCTTGAACTGCGAAACAAGCCGCTCCAGGAGGATGACCGTTTCCCTTGCCTGCGTTTCCTGCTGCGCGGCCTGGATGAAAAAATTGATGGTGCTGTATGAAGCGGCAATACTCAGGATGATCAGGCTGAACCCGATGGCCAGGGCAAAGTTGATGGTCGTGCGAAAAGGCAACTTCATTGCGGCAGGTCTTGCAGTATCGCGGGCTCGTGGTTTGAACGACGTCTGGTCGGCGTCACCAGACAGACGATACACCGATACGGGTCAAGGGTGTGGCAAGCTGTCATCCAGTGCGGAAATCAATTCCGAGAGTGAGGCCTCCAGTCGTGCCAGCAAAACATCCATGATGTCTCGCGGTCGCTCGTCATGGATGGCCTGCTCAAGAGCCAGCGCATCAACCGGTACCTGCGTTGCGCCGATTTGCGCTGACACACCCCTCAAGGAATGCACCAGAAGTTCTGCAGTTTTGGCATCCCCCGCGTCCAGTGCCTGCCGGATTTTTGCGGGCGTATCCTTGCGTCCGTCCTGATAGCGGCGAAGCATGGACAGAAACAGTGGCTTCATCCCCATCGCACGGCTCAGCCCCAGCTCCAGATCGATGCCAGCCATGAAAGCGGGTAAGGCAACATCCCCATCATCGGCGGCGGGCAAGGCGCTGGTCGCGGGGGGGGCTGTGGCTGTCGCCTCCAGACTTTCAATGATTCTGCGCAACTCCGCAGCCGCCTCCGCGCGATCGCCCGCTGAAAGCCGGGCAAGGTCAATCTCTACATGCATCCCCGGGCGATCACAGTGAATGACAACGGGCTCAGGCAGGGGAGTGGCGCCGCTCAAGCGAACGGCATACACCGGTATCGGTTCAGCAAACCCTTTGGCCGGCACCGGATCCCGTGCGTCCGCCTGGATGTCGCCCTGAACCAGGGCATGGGTTTCGCTGGAAATCAGGATCTCCCCTGGCTCAGCGGCTTGCTCAAGGCGGGCAGCCAGGTTGACTTCGCGCCCGATGATGGTGTACTCCATCCGTAAATTGCTGCCGAAATTGCCAACATCACAAAACCCGGAATTGATGCCAATGCGAATCTCGAAGGTTTTGTTAAAACCCATACCTCGCCAGCGCACCTGCAACGCGGACATGCGATGTTGCATGGCCATTGCCATGCGGACGCACTGAATAGCGTCCTGGCGTACGCCCAGCGTGTGCGGGTCGCCAAAAAAGATGACGATGGCATCGCCAATAAATTTGTCCAGCGTGGCACCGTACTCCGCCGCGATGAGTGACATTTCTGCAAAATAGCTGTTGAGCAGCAGCGTCACTTCCTCGGGCTGCCACTGCGCAGTTGAAGCGGTGAAATTTTTGATGTCGGAGAAAAACACGGTCAGCTTCTTGCGCTGCGTCTGGATTTCCGCTTGGCGGGAGCCGTCGAAAAGCGATTGGTACACCTGCGGCGCGAGGTAGCGCGACAACTGCTCGGACAAGACCTTCAGCCGCCGCGCGTTGGCGCTGCGCTCAAGATGCAGCCGCACGCGCGACAGCAATATGGGTGGGCTGATCGGCTTGGCCACATAGTCCGTGGCGCCCAGGTCCAGGCCTCGCTGCTCTTCCTCGACGCTGCTCAGTGCAGTAAGGAAAATCACTGGAATGTCAGCAGTGCGTGTGTCGCGGCTGAGGTGATCGAGCACTTCGTAGCCGTCCATGTCCGGCATCAAGACGTCCAGCAAGATGAGGTCCGGACGCTTGTCCGATACGGCCATCTGCAACCCCGCCTGGCCTGATGCAGCCGCCATAACTTCGTAACTGTCGGTGAGCAGCTCCGTCAGGAAATAGCGGATATCGTCGGCGTCCTCAATCACCAGAATCCGGAGTCGCTGTGGCGATGCCGGCCTGGCTTTACTCGGCAGGCCTGCGCCCGCGCCCGGACCTGCGCCGGATCTGATTGCCTCGTTCATGGTCTGGCGCTTTCAGTTAATCAGCGCGTCCAGGCCTTGCCGCCTGCCCGACCCGCGCTTGCCACCCTACTTTGCCAGCGCGCCTCGCATGGCGTCAATGACAGTCTTGTAGTCAGCATGCCCGAAAATCGCGCTACCCGCCACAAAAGTGTCCGCGCCAGCCGCAGCCACACGCGCGATGTTCTCTAATTTGATGCCGCCATCAACTTCCAGGCGGATATCCTTGCCAGATGCATCGATGCGTTTGCGCGCGCTCTCGATCTTGCGCAGCGCACTGTCAATAAAGCCCTGACCACCAAAGCCTGGATTGACGCTCATGATCAAAATCAGGTCAATGTCGTCGATAACCCAATCCAGCACATCCAGCGGCGCAGCGGGATTGAACACCAAACCGGCCTTGCAGCCTTTTGCCTTGATAGCCTGCACGCTGCGGTGTACGTGAGCAGAAGCGTCAGGGTGGAAGCTGATCAGATCAGCACCCGCGTCAGCAAAGGCTGCGGCGAGCGCGTCGACCGGCTGCACCATGAGGTGAACGTCGATCGGTATTGCGGTCCCATCGGACTTTTTTGCGTGGGATTTAAGCGCACTGCAGATCATGGGCCCGAAAGTCAGGTTGGGCACGTAATGGTTGTCCATCACGTCGAAATGAATCCAGTCAGCGCCGGCCGCGATGACAGCCTTGACCTCTTCGCCCAGGCGGGCAAAATCAGCCGACAAAATGGAAGGGGCAATCCGGTACACGGGTGACTTGTTTTGGCTCATCTGCGAATTGTCGCAGCAAGCGCTGACCTCTTGCAATCATCGGGCAATCGGGGGCGGTTAACATGCGCATTACTCTTGTTAACGCCATGTCGAAATACCAATTTTCCTGCGAAGTCCTGCCGCACTACGTGCCAGAACAATCCTCGCCCCAGCACGACGTGTATGGGTTTACCTACACGGTCACCATCACCAACACCGGCGAAGTGGCCGCACAACTGATTTCCCGTCACTGGATCATCAGCGACGCCAAGGGCCACACCGAAGAAGTCAAAGGTCTTGGCGTGGTGGGGCATCAGCCGCTGCTCAAGCCCGGCGAGTCTTTTCAGTACAGCAGCGGTTCGCGCCTGCGTACGCCTACCGGCACCATGCACGGCAGCTATTTTTTTGTCGCCGAGGACGGCGAACGCTTCGAGTCCGTCATTCCGATGTTTGTTCTGGACGCGGGCGATAGGACCGGCCCGGGCAACGGCGTCGGTGGCGCCCGGGTGCTGCACTGACCAGCCGCATGCGCAACCTGGCTCAAATGCTGGACCAGCTGGATCCCACAGCTGAAATTGCCAGCCGCCACCTGTGGCTGATCAGCCTACTGGAATGGATTCGGGGTGACGCCAGCAATCCGCAGGCCGCGCTGGCACGGATCCATCTGTTCATTGATGCGGCACTGGCCCGACCCGGGTTTCAGGACAGGCTGCATCAGTGGTGGCGAACCCTCATCAGCACCGTCGATGCCACCCCCCTGTTTGCCGACTTCGGATTTGCGCCACGTGCTGCGTTTTTAAGTGAACTGGGCGAACGGTTGCGCTACAAGCTCATGCCCGGCACGCCTGAAACCACACATGCCACCGAACTGTTCATGCTCATGTTTCCTGTGCCCGCCGACGCCCAATGGCTCAGGTTGCTGGATGAGGACACGCTGGCCCGTCTGGGCGGATTGCTGAATCCGGCACGCGCGGACAGCGCGGACCTTGCCGAAGCACTTGACCGGCCACAGACCCACGCGACCCTGGCCGAGGACTGGCAAACCGTCTTGCTGGAAGCCCTGACGTATTGCACCAGCCAGGTCCGCGCCACCGGATTTTCTCCAGAGTTGCGCCTTCGCATGAGTAGCCAGTCCCTGCAGAGTCGCCCTTTTCACGGTCTGGCCTCCGATCTGGAGGCCATTCGCGCGGCGTTGTCCGAGCATGGCCCGGACAGTGGCGCCCTTCACCTCGCGGTAGACCAGTTCAAAAGCCGTCTGGAGGCTTGCCGCAGTGCCGCCTCTTCGGTGTATGTCCATCTGAACGAGCACGGTATATCGGTTGGCCTGGTGTTTCGCTTGCGACAACTGCGCGAGCGCATTTTGCGCATCCGCGAGCTGCTTGACTGCTTGCTGTCGGACAAGCCAGCCACCGGCGCGATGCAGTTGTTGGCCCGGCTGGTGCTGCTGGCCAAAGAGCGCCGCAGCATACGTGCCCTGATTGCAACCAACTCCACCCTGCTGGCCGCCAAGGTGGCAGAACGGGGTGCGGAAACCGGCGAGCGCTACATCACAAGGGACCGGGCGTCCTATGTCGACATGCTGAGAAAAGCGGCCGGCGGAGGTGCCTTGACGGCGGTGACCACCCTGCTCAAGTTCTTGGTGGTCGGCCTGGCGTTGTCCGCTTTCTGGAGCGGCTTTGTGGCGAGCCTGGTGTTTTCCGCCAGTTTTGTATTGATCCAGTTGCTGCATTTCACGCTGGCTACCAAGCAGCCGGCCATGACCGCTCCCGCCATGGCAGCCAAGCTCAAGGACCTGCGCTCGGGTGAGGCAGTCAGCGAGTTCGTGGACGAGGTCACCCACCTTGTGCGCTCACAGGTGGCAGCCGTGCTGGGCAACGTGCTCTTGGTAGTGCCGGTGGTGCTGCTCATCAGCGGCGTGATGCTGCTTGGGCTCAACCGCCCCATGATCGATACGCGGGAAGCGCTGCATGTGCTCAATGCCCTGAGCCTGCTGGGCCCGACGCTGCTCTGGGCCGCCTTCACCGGGGCTGTGCTGTTTGCCGCCAGCATCATTGGCGGTTGGGTTGAGAACTGGTTTGTGCTGTACCGCTTGGCATCCGCCCTGCGTTACAACCCGCGCATCACGCGGGCACTCGGGGTTGCACGGGCGCGGCGCTGGGCCCATTTTATCCGCGACAACATCTCGGGCTTCGTGTCCAACATCGCCCTGGGCTTCATGCTGGGACTGATTCCGCCCATGACCGGCTTTTTCGGGCTGGAGCTCGAAATGCGCCACGTCACATTGTCCTCAGGCCAACTGGCCGCTGCCGCTGCCGCGCTTGGCTGGGACGCGTTGCGGCAACCGGCACTGTGGTGGTGCGTGGCTTCCATCCCGCTGATCGGTGCACTCAACCTGGGGGTGAGCTTTTACTTCGCCTTCCGCCTGGCGCTGCGGGCCCACAGCGTCAGCGGTGTGGACCGCCGACGCATCCGTTCCGCGATCTGGGCACGCTGGCGCAGCAGACCTGCCAGCTTTTTTCTGCCTGATTAAGTTCGGGCGGTACTGTCTCACAGGAACTATCAACACGCTGACAGCAGACACGCAAACACGCAAACAGCGGAGCAGGTCGGCAAGTAAGTGCTTGTCCTACAAGCACAGATTGTGAAATGTTGTAAATTTGAACTGCATTTTCATGGGACCCTGCCTCGGCCTGCACCGCTGGCCGCAGGAATAACTGCCGCAGACCCTGCGACATGTCGCCCCATCGGCGCCCTGTCACCATAGAGCACCCACGCCTCCCGGCGCGGCGCTGCATGAATTTCAATCAATCATAGGAGACACACATCCATGAATGAAGTCATGGCCATCTGGGCCGAATGGATCAAACCCTCAGCAGGTCTTCCCACGGTTCAGTGGTCTATCCTGCTGGCCTTGGCCGCGCTGACCGGTCACCTGGTTCAGCGTTATGCCGGCATTCCAAAGGTGGTTGGTTACTCGGCGGTCGGGGCCTTTGCCGGCCTGGCCGGGTTCACCGGTGCGGCCTGGCCTCTGCAGGGAACCGGGCTTTTTTTGCTGGAACTCGGTGTGGCCGTCGTGCTGTTTGAAGCGGGCGGCCGTATTCCGTTGCGCTGGTTCCGCCACAACCCCATGGTGCTGGTGCAAAGCCTGACCGAATCGGCACTCACCTTTGGAGCCGTGTATTGGGCACTGACTTTTTTTGGGGTCCGCCAGATTGTTGCCGAGCCTCTTGCCCTGCTGGCCATGGCGGCTTCTCCGGCAGTGTTGTCGCGCGTGATCATTGACACCCGCGCCTCTGGCCCGGTGACCGAACGCGCGATGGTCCTTTCAACACTGAGCACGCTGTACGCGCTGACGTTTTGCAGCGCCCGCGCGGGAATGATGAATGTGGGCGAGTTGAGCCTGCGTGACACGGTTTATCCCGTCGCTGTTGTACTGGGCCTGTCGGTGGTAGTCGGCGCTGGCTTGGCGTTGGCGCTGCGCTCGGCCCTGCGCGTGATGAGTCCCACCAGCGAGAACACCGCCATCCTGCTGCTGGCCCTGATCGCAGCGGGCGCCGCGTTGGCCGCCCACTTCGGCGGCTCGGCGCCATTGGCCGCGTTGCTGGGCGGCATGATCCTCAAACAGCTCAACCCCCGGCCCTGGTCCTGGCCGCGGCAGATGGGAACCGCCTCGGCGATGCTGACCATGCTGATGTTTGTGCTGGTTTCCGTCGTGGCTGCGCAGGCCGACTGGAGCGGTCAGGTGGCCGGGCTGGTGGCGGCCCTGGTCGTGGCACGGGCTCTGGCCAAAATCACTGGTGTCGCACTCGGCAACGTGGGCAGTGGCGCCAGCTGGAAACAGGCCCTGTGGGTCGGCTGCGCGATGTCGCCGATGTCCTCGGTGGCGCTGCTCATCGTTTCGCAGTTTGTTGCTTCATCGGCTTCCCTGGGACCGCGCATCGCCAGCATTGCCCTGCCGGCCATCCTGCTGATGGAAGTGCTGGGCGCCGTTCTCGCGACATTCGCCATCTACCGCGCCGGTGAAAACTCAAGACCCTGGACGCGAAAACCCGCAACCACATCAACCGGAGGCCTGCGTGAGTAAACCTATCCCTGTGTTAGCGACATCCGGCGGGTTGGAGCCCTTCCAGAAATCGGAGGCGCTGTCACTGGGCGTCGAGCTGGAACTGCAGCTCGTCAACACCCACGACTACGATCTCGCCCCGTACGCCGAAGACATGCTGCGCCTGATGAACAAGATCCCCCTGCCCGGCAGCGTTGTTCCCGAAATGACGTCGGGCATGATCGAAATTTCGACAGGCGTCTGCCATTCTTCTGCGGAAGTGCTGGGCCAGCTCACGCAGATTCGCGATGCCCTGGTTAAAAGCGCCGACAAGCTCAACATCGCGGTGGTCGGCGGTGGTACCCACCCTTTTCAACAATGGCACGAACGCCGCATTTACGACAAGCCGCGGTTTCGCGAGCTGTCCGAGCTGTACGGCTACCTGTCCAAGCAGTTCACAATTTTCGGCCAGCACGTGCATGTAGGCTGCCCCGACGCCGACACCGCGCTGCTGACGCTGCACCGCATGTCGCGCTACATTCCGCACTTCATCGCACTGTCGGCTTCTTCCCCCTATGTACAGGGGCAGGACACCGCCTTTGATTCAGCGCGGCTCAACTCCGTGTTTGCCTTCCCGCTGTCGGGCCGCGCGCCGATGGCGCTGACGTGGGATGACTTCACGGCCTACTTCGAAAAGATGACACGCACCGGCGTTGTCAAGAGCATGAAGGATTTCTACTGGGACATCCGGCCCAAGCCGGAGTTCGGCACCATCGAGATCCGCGTGTTCGACACACCGCTGACCGTTGGCCGCGCAGCAGCACTGGCGGGTTACGTCCAGTCGCTGGCTTCGTGGTTCATGAACGACCAGCCCTTCATGCCGACCGAAGACGACTACCTGGTCTATACCTACAACCGCTTCCAGGCCTGCCGCTTCGGCCTGGAGGCGGTGTATGTCGACCCGGCTACCGGCCAACACATGGCACTGCGCGACCATATCCTGATGACCATGGACAAACTCGGGCCTCATGCCGGCCCGCTGGGCGCCAGCGGCGGCATTCATCTGCTGCGCAGCAGTGTCGAGCTGTCCAACAACGATGCACGCTGGCTGCGTGAGTTGCAGGGGCGGGAGAGACTGCTGGCTGAGGTGATCAGGCAGGCGGCCATGAAATTTCGGGGATTGCCGGTCTAACGACCGGTAGCGTCACGCTGCGTCTGCGGCTTGCCAAGGGCAGAGGGCGTAGCCCAGCGGCGCTCATGGTGCAGCGACTGCAGAACGCGACAACCTGCGTTCACCGCATCCTCGTCACTGCCCGCAGATCAAGAAAGATGGCCGGCAGGGCCATGGCTAGCAGCAGCAAGGCAATCGGCAGCGTGGCGCTGAAACCCATGGCCTTGAAAGCAATCGCGCCCGCTATGCCGCCAGAGAAAAAGAGCCCCAACAGGCTGGCGTGAATAAACAGTTTGTCGGTGTTGGCGCGCACGACCTGAACGTCGTTGGCTTTTTTGGAGTGGTTCCAGTAAATCAACCGGCCCAGTTCTATGCCCAGATCGGTGACAACACCGGTCATGTGGGTGGTGCGTATTTCCGCCTGTGAGATTTTGGTGATGATGGCGTTTTGCAGACCCATGATGAAACACAGCAGCAGCACGGCCGTGGGCACCAGCAGGCTCGCCAGTGATGTCAGGTTGGCGCCGACCAGGCCAAACACCAGCAGCAGCGCCGCCTCCAGCAGCAAGGCCAGCGCGTATTTGCTGCGCAGCCCCTGGCGCCGCGCCCAGCTGATCAGCAAGGTGGTGGTGATGGCCCCGGCAATAAAGGCCAGCAGGCTGACCAGTCCGGCCAGCGCCAGCGCCAGGCTGCCGACCACCAGATCATCGGCGATGGCAGAGACAATGCCGGTCATGTGCGAGGTGTAGCGTTGCACCGCCAGAAAGCCGCCCGCATTGATGGCGCCTGCCACAAACGCCAGAATGCCGCCAAATTGCCGGTTGCTACGGCGTGTGCGCTCCGTGGCGGTGAGCTGGAGCAGGAAGTTGAGGAACATGGGAGTGCCTCATTATCTGCCCGTCTTTCCGCTCGGGCTGAAACGGTCGAAGTCCGCGCCAGAACCTCCTACCCGTTATGCTCCCCCCATGGGTGAATTCGAACTGATAGAACGCTTTTTCAAGCGCCCCCCAACACGCGCCGTGTTGGGCGTGGGCGACGACTGCGCGCTGCTGCAGCCCGACACTGGCATGCAACTGGCTGTCTCCAGCGACATGTTGGTTGAAGGGCGGCACTTTTTCGCAGAAGTGGACCCGTCCACCCTGGGGCACAAGGCCATGGCCGTCAACCTCAGTGACCTCGCTGCCTGCGGCGCCAGGCCGCTGGCTTTCACACTGGCTTTGGCCTTGCCGCGCGCCGACGACGCGTGGCTGGCACCGTTTTCGCGCGGACTGCTGGCCTTGGCCGATGAGCATGGCTGCGAACTCGTGGGAGGAGACACCACGCGGGGCCCTTTGACTATTTGCATTACCGTGTTTGGCGAAGCCCCTCAAGGTCAGGCCTTGCTTCGCTCTGGCGCACGCGCCGGTGACGATATTTATGTCAGCGGCACTTTAGGCGATGCACGGCTGGCGCTGGACGCGATGCGCGGCGACCTCGCCCTGCCCACCGAGCTCTTGCAAAACACGCGACGCCGACTGGAGCAACCCACACCGCGTGTTGCACTGGGTCTGGCGCTGCGCGGGGTAGCCAGCGCGGCTGTCGACGTTAGCGACGGTTTGACCGGTGACCTCAGCCACCTCCTGAAGGCTTCCGGTGTTGGCGCCAGGGTCGACGCCTCCACTGTCATGAATTTACTAGCTGTCTGCACCCATCCGGCCTGGACTCCCGATCTTTTTTCCCATGAAATATGGCTGCGGTGCGTGCTGGCGGGAGGTGACGACTACGAGTTGCTCTTCACTGCGCCGGTCGCGGCGCGTGATGCCGTGCAACTCGCTTCGCATCACACGCAAACACCCGTCACCCGCATTGGGCAGGTCGAGGCCGCAGCCGGGCTAAGGCTGTTTGACGCCCAAGGCCAACCGCTGCATCGCCAAGACACGTCCTTCGATCACTTCGCCTGAGCATGACGCCCCTTCCAAAAATCTCCCCCACTTTTGATTCAATGCCCGACACACCTGTGAACGCGCCGCGCAGACCCACAGCACGCTTCATGTTGTCGCACCCGGCCCACCTGATCGCGTTGGGCTTTGGTTCGGGGCTAAGCCCTTTCGCGCCCGGCACGGCCGGCACACTATGGGCGTGGCTGGCCTTCGCCGTGCTCTCCCTCTGGTTAAACGCAACGCAGATGGGGGTCCTGATTGCCGCCTCTTGCGTTGTCGGCTGGTGGGCCTGCACCATCACAGCAAAAAACATGCGGGTCCTCGACCCTGGCAACATTGTCTGGGATGAAGTCGTGGCCTTCTGGCTCATCCTGTGGCTGGTCACGCCAACCGGTTTTGCCGGCCAGCTGGCAGCGTTTGTGCTGTTCCGTTTTTTTGATGCCGTCAAACCCGGGCCGGTTGCCTGGGCTGATCAGGCCTTCAAGGGCTTCAACGCCCGGGGCGGCTTTGGCATCATGTTTGACGATCTGGTGGCGGCTTTCTGTACTTTGCTGGTCATCGCCGCGTGGCGTTTCTTGTGAGCCCCTCTGATGTTATTTAAACCGGAGCAAGCCTTGCCAGACATCAAAGGGCAAGTGGCCGATTTGATGCTCAAGCGCGGCTGGCTGCTGGCCACTGCCGAAAGCTGTACTGGCGGCATGATTTCCGCCGCCTGTACCGACCTGGCGGGCTCCAGCAACTGGTTCGAGCGCGGGTTTGTGACTTACTCCAACGAAGCCAAGACCGAGCTGCTGGGCGTGGATGCGGCACTGATCGCCGCGCACGGCGCCGTCAGCGAAGAAGTGGCGCGCGCCATGGCGGCTGGCGCCATCAGCCGCTCTCGTGCGCAAGTGGCGGTGGCGGTGACCGGCGTGGCCGGCCCCACGGGCGGCAGCCGGGCCAAGCCCGTCGGCACGGTCTGGTTTGGCTTCATGGTGGGCGGCCAGCTCAGCAGCGAGGTCCAGCACTTTGACGGTGACCGCGCCGCCGTGCGTTTAGCCACCGTCCAGCATGCGCTGCAACGACTGGTACAACTGCTGGACTGAACCGGCTATGCACGCTGTTGCGGCTGACGCCGATCTGATTGACTCCCGCACCGCCTGGCGCCGCCTGCTGGTCACGCTGGCGCTGATGACCGTCGGCGCCGCGGGCATGTATGTGGTGCCGGTGGTGTTGCCAGTGGTGCAGGCCGACTTCGGCGTGCCGCGCGCCGACGCCGCCTTGCCCTACACGCTGCTGATGGTCGGGTTTGGCCTGGGCGGCATGCTCATGGGGCGGCTGGCTGATCGTTTTGGTGTGGCGGTGCCATTGCGCTTGGGCGCGGTGGGCATGGGCCTGGGTTTCGCAGCAGCCGCCATGTCGGGCAGTGTCTGGCTGTTTGCGCTGGCACATGGTCTGCTGATTGGCCTGCTGGGCAGCTCATCCACGTTTTCACCCTTGCTGGCCGACACCTCGCTATGGTTTTTGCGGCGCCGCGGCATTGCTGTGGCGGTGTGCGCCAGTGGCAACTACCTGGGCGGCGCGCTCTGGCCGCCCATCATCCAGCACTTCGTTGAAAACGTGGGCTGGCGCCAGACCTACTGGGGACTTGCGGTGTTTTGCAGCCTGGCGATGCTGGGGCTGGCCCAGCTGATGCGCCAACGACCGCCGGCACTGGCATTGGCGCCGGTAACAGTCCGGGGTGTCGCCGCCAGCGACCGGCCTTTTGGCCTGTCGCTGCGGCAGGCCCAGGCGCTGTTGTGTGTGGCCGGTTTGTCGTGTTGCGTGGCCATGTCGATGCCGCAGGTGCACATCGTGGCCTATTGCAGCGACCTCGGCTTTGGCGCGGCGCGCGGTGCGGAAATGTTGTCGCTGATGCTGGCCTGCGGCATCGTGAGCCGGCTGATCTCAGGCGCCATCTGCGACCGCATTGGCGGGCTGCGCACACTGCTGCTGGGTTCGGCATTGCAAACGGTGGCGCTGCTGCTGTTCATCCCGTTTGACGGCATGGTGTCGCTGTATGTGATTTCGGCGATGTTTGGCCTGTTTCAGGGCGGCATTGTGCCGAGTTACGCGATCATCGTGCGCGAGCATTTCCCCGCCGCCCAAGCCGGTGCCCGCGTCGGCACCGTCATCATGTTCACCATGCTGGGCATGGCGCTGGGCGGCTGGATGTCGGGCAAGGTGTTTGACCTCACCGGTTCTTACAACGCCGCCTTTTTCAACGGCGTCGCCTGGAACCTGCTGAATTTTGCAGTGGTGCTGTTCCTGCTGCGTCGTACCCTAAGGCACGCAGACAGATCGTGATGGAGCAAGAAGTCTCTGCCCCTGATTGACCGCCCGGAGTGGCACGGGTCGTCATCGTGATGGTGACCCGGCCCAAATCCCGCTTGGTCAATCAGGCAACGCGCCGGCTGACGGCAGCCCACGCACCGAAGGCGAGCATCCACACGGAGACCAGGCTGGCCGACACCGCGATCGGCACAGGAAATGCAATGCCGACTGTGGGCAGAAACATGCCGAACAGCAGCGCCGCCGAAACCAGTCCCAACCCGGACAACCAGGCGGGGGCGCTGCGCAAACGCAGGGCGCCGGCCATGGCGATGCTGACTGACGCAGCCATGAAGAGAGCCACGCCGAGCAGCTCACCAATGCCGCCGCCCCACAGATTCACTGCGCGAAACACAGCCTGCAGGATGGCCTGACCCTGCGGGTCGGCCGACGCATGCGCCGCGGCCAGCTGCGGCATGACGGTGAGCCATCGCAGAATGCCAATGCTGCGGGCCAGCACCGACAGCGCGGCAAAGGCGATCACCAACTGCGCCATCGGATGCGCGAGGCTGCCGAAGACACGACGCGCCACCACCAGCATCACCGGTAGCACCAGCACAGAAAAAAGCAGATAGACGCCGTAGCCGGCGGCAACAGCACCGGGCGCCTTGAAGATCGCCGCCAGCTGGTCTGCTGCTGGTGCGCGCAGCGATGCCGGCCAGCCGATGGCCGGGCCCAGGATGGCGATAGGTGCAAAGGAAAGCAAGCCAGTGCCGATCAGGATGGATGCGTCCAGGATCCGGCTGGACTGCGTGTTGGCGCCAGCTGTGCTTGTGTCGGCTTTGAAACGATGGGCGGTCATAGTGGTCATCATGGGTCTCCAGCGGTTGATTAAAGAACGTGAGAATTGAATGCCTGGCGTTCAGGCCGTGCGCAGCATCTGCTCGGTGCTCTCGGCAAGGAGGTCGGCGAGCGACTGCTCAACCGCTTGAGCCAGCGGCGTGTGGGGCTCGTCACCGATCAGCGCCTGCAAACGGCTGCCATCCAGCGCGTGCGGTGTGTTCCAGATATATCGCGTCTCCGCCAGCGACTGCATGGTCGGCATGACCAGGCCAAGCGCGCGCAGCAGTGGCCAGGGCAGGGCATCGACCTTGAGCTGCGCGTTCGCTGCCAGCCAGCCCCGCGAACGTGCAACGGGCGTCATCACATCGCGCCAGTCCTGTCCGGTCAGCTGATACCCGTGAAAGTGAAAAGTCTGCGCACCCCGCAGGAGGGCGCGCTGCTGCGCCACGCGCACAAAAGTCTGCGCCAGATCGGGAAGGTAAGCCCAGGCGGTGGGGATGTGCAGGCCGGCGGCATAGCCCATTCGGCCCTTGGCAAGTTTCGGCACCAGCACGCGATCAAAGAGGGAGCCCGTTCCGCTTCCAAAAAAGTCGCCGGCCCGGATCACCGCGCTGGCCAGGCCGTGCTCTTGCGCGGCCTCCTCCAGTTGCCTCTCCAACGCAACCCGAACCTGGCCCTTGACGTTGGTGGGTCGCTGCGGCGTGTCCTCGCGCAGCAGGGCTGGCATGGTAGCGCCGAAGTTGTAGACGTTGCCCGGAAACATCAGCAGCGCGCCCAGAACATTGGCGATGGCAATGGCGCCCCGCATCTGTTCGGGTGCCTCCTTGCGCCACGCGGAGTTGGTGTAGGCCGGGCTCATCGCGTGAACCACCACGCTGGCTTGACCCGCCTGAATGGCAAGCGCGGCAGTGTCCCTGACGTCCAGGTCCACCCACCGGACCGCAGGGTTCACCGCGCCCCGACCCGCGGCGGGAGAGCGCCGCTGCGCCAGCACCGTCCAGCCAGCGCTGGCAAATGCATGGGTTGCAGCGCGGCCGAAGCGGCCTCTGGCGCCGAGGATCAAAACGGTAGAAGACGGGGTCATGGAGTTACTCCTGGTGGCGGATCGATGGGTTGATTGTCAAAGCGCGCAAGCTGATCGACAATCCACTAACTGTCTACATCAGGTATGCATAAATGAATAACAACTTCGACTGGCGGCTGGTGCGCTCCTTCCTCGCCGCACTGGACCAGGGCAGCCTGCTGGGCGCGGCGCGGGTGCTCAAGGCCACCCAGCCCACCATAGGCCGCCACATCGCCGAGCTGGAGGCGCAACTGGGCGTTGTGCTGTTTGAGCGTACCGGCCGCGGCCTGCTACCGACACCCACGGCGCTGCAACTGGCCGAATCAGCGCGCGCCATGGACAACGCGGCCAACCAGCTGGCGCGCAGTGTGTCCGGTGCCGACTCAGGCATTTCGGGCACGGTGCGCATCAGCGCCAGCCAGCCCGTGGCCTGCTACCTGTTGCCGCCCATCCTGGCGCAGATGCGGCAGACCTTGCCAGACGTGCAGGTGGAGCTGGTGGTCAGCAATGCCGTCAGCAACCTGCTGCGGCGCGAGGCAGACATCGCCCTGCGCATGGTGCAGCCCGAGCAGGCCAGCCTGGTGGTCAAGCGCATTGCCAAAATAACTCTGGGCACTTATGCGCACCGCGACTACCTGCGGCGCCGGGGCACACCGCGCCAGCCGCAGGATTTGCTGAACCACGATCTTGTCGGTACCGACGGCGATGAGACCATCGTCAAAGGCATGGCAGGCTTTGGCCTGCCGGTGATACGCGAGTCCTTTGCCTTTCGCTGCGACGACCTGATCGCCTACTGGGAGGCGGTGCGGGCCGGTCTGGGCATCGGTTTTATTTCGGACTACCTGGCCGCAACTGACAAGGAAGTCGTCGCTATCTTGCCCATGATCAAGGTGCCGCCACTCCCGATGTGGCTCACCGTGCACCGTGAGATTCGCACCAACCGCCGCATCCGGGCGGTGTACGACTTTTTAAGCCAGGCGCTGCCAAAGGCGCTTTGAAGCTTCCTGCCAAAAGAGCCCCACGGAGAGCCGGTATCGGTCAGGCTGACACAAACTCAGCCAGCGCCCGATGTAAAGTAGCGCGTACCCCGAGCGTGTTGACCAGTGGCCGCGTGTAAAGTGGGGTTTTCGGTCAGACCCTGCGCCATGCGGCGCGGGTGAACAAGGATTGAATGCTGATACAACGATGGCTCCAGGCACTTTGGCACCACGCCGCTCAGACGGTCGACGCGAGTCGTATGCGCAGCCTGAGTCAACTGGGATGCGTGCTGGCCCTCCTGGGCTTGGCCCCCGCTGCGCAGGCGCTGGAGTTCAAGTACACAAACCCCTTCCCTGACGGACCCTTGGCCGGTGTGGCCCGTGGCCTGAGAATCAGCGGTCCAGTTGCACCCGGGGACTCAGCCCGGTTGATTCAACTCTTCAGGAGCAAGCCCGCTGATGCATGGTCCGGGTTGGGCCGGGTAGAGCTGGCGATCTCTGGGGGCGATCAGAGCGAGGCTCTTCAGCTTGCCGAAACCCTGGCCCCGCTTTACCCCTACATGGTGGCTACAACGGACTGCGCCGGCCCCTGCGCCATTGTCTGGTTGTCTGGCGCCTGGCGCCTGGCGCCCAGGGGACGCATCGGTCTGCAAAAATCGTCCGCGGTGCCGCCGGCCAATGCCCCACCCCGCACGGGTGACGCGCCTCCGCCCTTTGATGCGCAGGCCGCGCGGCTGCGCAGCTATTTCGTCAAACAGGGCTTGCCGTCGCAACTCTATGAACGGGGATATGTGGCAAGCGGTGAGCAGGTGTACTGGCTGTCCGAGGAGGACGTCAACACCACCGGCACGTGGCCACCCTACTACTTTGAAAAACTGCAGCCCAAATGTCCACGACTGGAGGAATCGGACGAATCCTTTCATGCCTTGCGTCGCTGTGCAGCGCGGCTGGTGATCAGCCAAAAAGCGTTTGCCCTGGACGCGCTTCTGAAAGGCGTGAACGACCCCTGGTGGAACGACAACAAAGACCTGTTCTTCAACGCGCCGCGGTGACCGTTCAAGTCACCATCGGCATGTTTTGTAATTCAATTCAAGGAAAATTTCCATGCGATCCATTCTCTTCGCCGGTTTTTGCTCACTGCTGGTCTCCTGCACAGCCGGGCCTCAAGCCGATGTCGCGGCGGCTGCCGCCGCCAAAGAAGCTGGGGCTTCAGTCACCGCCAGCGGACTGGTTTACCGCTCGCTGAAAGAAGGCAGTGGCGCCAGCCCGGCTGCTACCGACACGGTGAAGGTGCATTACCGCGGAAGTTTTCCGGACGGTCGCGAGTTTGACAGCTCCTACAAACGCAATGAGCCAACCGAGTTTCCGCTCAACCGCGTGATCCCCTGCTGGACCGAAGGCGTGCAGAAGATGAAAGTGGGTGGCAAGGCCAAGCTCACTTGCCCGGCAGAGATTGCCTACGGTTCACGCGGAGCCGGTGGCGTGATTCCGCCGAATGCAACTCTGCAGTTTGAAATTGAGCTGCTGTCAGTCGGCCGTTAGGCCGTTGGCACCGCGTTGCGTATGTCGGCGGTTATCTCGTACGACCGCAGCCGCGCCTTGTGCTCAAAAATCTGCGAGGTGATCATCAATTCGTCCGCGCCCGTGCGGGCGATAAAGGCCTGCAACTGCCGCCGCACCGTGGACGGCGCACCGATGGCTGAGCACGACAGCACCTGATCGAGCATGGCTCGCTCGGCAGGGGCCAGCCTGTCGGCATAAGCGGCCAGCGGCGGCGGCAGTCGCGCCGGCCTGCCGCTGCGCAGGTTCACAAACGCCTGCTGCATGGACGTCGCCACCAGTTGGCCCTGCTCGTCACTGTCGGCGGCAAACACATTGAAGCCCAGCATCACGTAAGAGCGCTCCAGTTGCGCCGACGGACGAAAACGGCTGCGGTATATGTCGATGGCCTGCATCATCTGCGCCGGAGCGAAATGAGAGGCAAACGCAAAAGGCAGTCCCAACTCGGCGGCCAGTTGCGCTCCGAACAGGCTGGAGCCGAGAATCCACACCGGCACTTTCAGGCCATTGCCCGGGACAGCTCGCACACGCTGCCCCTCGGCCACAGGCTCGAAGTAGTTCATCAGCTCCACCACGTCCTGCGGAAATTCGTCGGGGTTGGCGTTCAAGTCGCGCCGCAATGCACGCGCTGTCACCTGGTCCGAGCCCGGTGCGCGTCCCAGCCCGAGGTCAATACGGCCCGGGAACAAGGACTCCAGGGTGCCAAACTGCTCCGCAATCACCAGCGGCGAATGATTGGGAAGCATGATGCCACCGGCGCCTACGCGGATACGCGAGGTACCTGCTGCCACGTGCCCGATGACCACTGCTGTTGCCGCACTGGCAATGCCGGGCATGCCATGGTGCTCGGCCAGCCAATAACGTTGATAACCCCAGCGATCGGCATGTTGTGCAAGGTCAAGGGTGTTGCGCAGCGACTGTGCGGCGTCGCCGCCCTCCGCGATGGGGGAGAGGTCCAGAACGGAAAAAGGGATCATTCAGGGCAGATGGGTCGGCTTGAGGCTTTATCAATGCCCCACAAGCCTCCGCCCGAACGCAAATCTATTGAAATACGGATGCGCTGCGGCTGGCCGTGGGCCTGTGTCTTTGCGCTGGCCTATGGATAGGGGGCAGTGATGCGACTTTGTCGCGCCTGCCCTTTTCCAGGTAGGCCTTGACATCTGCAACCGAGACACCAACCGCGTCAACCGCTGCGCGCAGCTGCTCTGTTGTGCAGCGCAATTTTTCACCCCAGTAGAGCTCTTCCCACGGCTCGTACAGGTTGACCCTTTGGGCATCGGCTGGTGCGCGATTTGTATGCTGGGGTCTCATGTCGCTCTCCTGAGAAATAGTCGTCGGGAAGTGGTTATACGCCCGCAAAATGACGATGCCTAGTGACAAATGCGCACTTTTGAACGGCGGGGCAATTTGTCACAAGGATTGCGCCGTTGGTCTTTGTTTTTGAGCCAGAAAACGATTTCACAGCTGGACCTTTACACAGGTGTACGATTTCCCTATGGGCAATGGCCGGGCCTTTACTCTCAGAAAGTCTTTATGCACCCCAACCAGCAGACCATCGAGAAGTTTTACAACGCTTTTGCGCACCTTGATTCCGGCACCATGGCGCAGTGTTACGACACCGACGCAAGCTTTGACGACGAGGCGTTTTCCCTGCGTGGTCACAAGCAGGTCACCGGCATGTGGCACATGCTGTGTGATGCTACCAAGGCCAGGGGGCGTGACGTGTGGAAACTTGACTACAGCGGCATCAGCGCCGACGCCAGCGGTGGGCAGGCGCACTGGGAAGCACAGTACCGCTTCAGCGCCACCGGCCGTATGGTGCACAACATCATTGACGGCCGTTTCACCTTCACCCCCGAGGGCCTGATTGCCACGCACCGCGACAAATTCGATTTCTGGGCGTGGTCACGCCAGGCACTGGGCGCACCCGGCATGCTGCTGGGCTGGACGCCATTTCTGCGTGCGAAGGTAAGAGCAACGGCCGCGGCCAATTTGCAAAAATATCTGACTAACAGGGCCTGAGGGAAACCGCAGCATGGCATCGACCCTTCCCGACACCTGGTTTGAAGGCTTTGAAACGCGTGACTTCGAGGTCAACGGCACTTCCATCTTTGCCCGCTTCGGCGGCAACGTGCAGGGGCCGACGCTGTTGCTGCTGCACGGGTTTCCACAAAGCCACGTGATGTGGCACCGCGTGGTGCAGTCCCTGCAGGCCCACTATTACATCGTGCTACCCGATCTGCGCGGTTATGGCGACTCCTCCAAAGCGGCCGGCCTGCCCGACCACAGCAACTACAGCAAGCGCAACATGGCACAAGATGCGGTGGGCGTGATGGACGCGCTGGGCCGTGGCAATTTTTACCTGTGCGGGCATGACCGGGGTGGCCGCGTTGCACACCGGTTGGCGCTGGACCATCCCGCGCGCGTGGACAAGCTCTGCGTGATTGACATCGCACCCACGCTGGACATGTACAACGCCACCGATCTTGCCTTTGCGACAGCCTACTACCACTGGTTTCACCTGATTCAACCCAGCCCGCTGCCCGAAACCATGATTGGCGGCAATCCTGTCGCTTATCTGCATGCCAAATTGGGCGGTTGGGGCAGCAGCGGCCTGAGTTACATCGAGCCCGAGGCCTTGATCGAATACGAGCGCTGCTTTTGCACCCCTGAAGCCATTCACGCCGCGTGCGAGGACTACCGTGCCAGCGCCGCCATCGACCTGGTGCACGACCGTGAAAGCCGCACGCGCGGAGAAAAAATTGTCTGCGACATGCAGGTGCTGTGGGGCGAACGCGGTGTGGTGCAAAAGCTGTTTGAACCGCTGGCGCTGTGGCAAGCACAATGCGCCGGCATCGTCAGTGGCCACGCCATGCCAGCCGGGCACTTCATCCCCGAAGAACTGCCGCTGGAGACCGCAAACGCACTGGTGCATTTTTTCAGGAGTTCACTGCCCTTATGACCAACGATTTTTCCTCCAGCATGAAACGCCTTGCCGCAGTTTCAGCCTTTTTCGTCTTGGCAGGCCTGCTGAGTGGGTGTGCGTCGTACGAGCCCATCAACCCCGCCTATTTCAACATCGAGCCGGGCCAACTGTCCAAACCCGACCTTGAGCTCAACATCGCCGGGCTCGGCCCCTGCACAGACAACCCGGATCGCAGCCTGCGCCTGGACTCCAGCAAACCCGTCCACGTGTTGGTACACGGCTGCTTTGGATCGTCAGGCCAGTTCAGAGGCCTGGCCCAGGTGTTGGCCTTTCACGGCCAGCAGACAGCGTGTTTTACCTACGACGACCGGGCCAGATTGTCGCAAGTCGCAAGTCAGCTTCAGCAGGCCATCGGGCAATTGGCCACGCAGTCCCGCTCGCCACAAATCACGCTCATAGGCCACAGCCAGGGCGCGCTGATTGCCCGCAAGTCGATGACCCACTCCCCGGGCGAAGCTTCGACCAGCCGGCCGGACAATTTGCGCCTGGTCACCATCTCCGGACCGTTCTCTGGCATCGACTCGGCCAAAACCTGCGGCAGGTCGTGGTTGTATCCCCTGTCGTTGGGTCTGCTGCCTTTGAGTTGTCACATTGCCACCGGCCCGAAGTGGGCCGACATCACTTACTCGTCACGTTTCATACGCGAGCCCGGCACGTTGGCACCACAAGTCACCGACTACCTGAAAATTGACACCGACGAACGCGGCACCTGCCGGCGTGAGGAGGGCGGACGCTGCGTGGAAGATGACGACATTTTCACGCTTGCGGAGCAGCGCCAAGCGGCGGTTGAAAGCGATGCGCGTACGCGGCGGGTACAGGTTCACGCAGGTCATGTAGAGATCGTGGGCGACAAACGTGTGGCGCCCATGAAGCTCATTTCTGTGCTGCAGGAGCACGGTGTGCTGCGTCCGACCCCTGCAGCGCGCCTGCCCGCATTCAAGCTGCTGCTTGAGCGCGTATATGAGGGTGCCGTCGCTGCGAACCAGAGCACCACACAGGCCACCTCACAACCTTGACCGCAACAACAACCCGGCCCATGCCCCAGCCCATCCTCGTCCGCGCTATCGACCAAACCGACTTTGAAGCCTGGAAGCCACTCTGGGACGGCTATAACGCCTTCTACGGCCGCAAGGGCGAGACCGCACTGGCGCCCGAGATCACACAGCTCACATGGCAACGCTTCTTCGATCCGGCGGAGCCCGTCTTCGCGCTGGTGGCAGAAGCGGACGGAAAAGTTTTGGGACTGACCCACTACCTCTACCATCGCAGCACCACCCGTATCGAACTCACCTGCTATTTGCAAGACCTGTTCACCGACCCAGCCACGCGCGGCAAGGGCGTGGGGCGTGCCCTCATTCAAGGCGTGTACGAACAGGCCAAGGCAGCGGGCATCACCCGCGTGTACTGGCAAACGCACCAGACCAACGCGGCGGGTCGCTTGCTGTATGACAAGGTGGCCAAACACATGGGATTTATTGTTTATTCGCAGGATGTTTGACAGCGCCTCCGCCCAATAACTCGTTTTGGAGACACACACATGAACACCACGCTCACCGCCCTGACAGGATTTATTGCATGGACCTTGTTTCTCCTGGTCTTGATGGAGATCATTCGCTCCAAGCTGGTCGTCACGAAGGCCATGCCTGCCAACGGGTTTCACCCAGACAACGCAAACCTGACGCCTTTTATGCAACGACTGGCCAGGGCGCACGCCAATTGCCTGGAAGGACTGCCCATCTTTGGCGGTCTCATGCTCATCGCAGTGATCGCGAGCAGGTCGGCGGTAACGGACCCACTGGCGTACACCCTGCTGGGGGCCCGCGTACTTCAGTCGATCATCCACCTTGCATCACTATCAGTGGTGGCCGTCACACTGCGATTTATAGCCTTCGCGGTTCAAATGGGCATCGCCGTTTATTGGGCTTTCGCGCTCCTGACCCTATAGAACCCCCTACGCTGCGGCCCGATATCGCTGGCGTTCACTCATGGGCAACGCTCACCCAGCTCCATGACATTTCTTGTATTTCTTGCCGCTGCCACAAGGGCATAAATCGTTGCGCCCGGGCGCAGCTTCCTTGCGCACGGTCTCGACCTTGGGACCCATGGTTTTCCAGAGCTCGCGCAGGTCGTACACAGCCCAGATGGCATCGCCAAACGCGTTGAGTCGGGCAAGACTGGTGCTGGGCGCGCCTTCTTCGCTGAGTGGTGAGACCTGGGGTGCGGCTGTGTCGTCTTCGGTCATTGCCACGATGGCTTGTAGCGCGTCGTCCAGCCACTGGGCCGCGTCTTTGTCGCGCGGGGCGGTCCATTCTTCGGGCCAGCTTTCCACCGCGAACATGAAACCCAAAGCCCACACCTGCGCAAAGGCTGGCAGCTCTTCACTTTTAAAAGTGGCCTGCTCCTCGGGCGGCATGTCGGCCACGGCGCCGCGCACGTCCATCACCTCGGGGTGGTAACAGGCATCGTCTTCCAGCGACTCGACCTTGTTGTCGATTGCAGTCTCCACTTCGTTCCAGCGTTGGGTCCACAGCGCCATGAAGCGGGCCTGCTGCGCCGGGCTGGCAAATGAGCCACCTTCTTCGTCGGGCGCTTCGCCTGCGGCAGGCGTAGCGAGTAGCACGCCCAGGTATTCATCCGCAGCAATGGGCCTGCGCGAGCAGATCACTGCCGCCATAAACCCTTCGCAAAACTCCCACTGCGGCGTTTCGTCATGCCGGGTGCGCAGGTCGTCAAGGATGGTGTCGAGCTCGTCAAAGTCTTCCACCTCCATCCACCCACCCTCTGGCGCTGAGAAGTCGGATTTTGGAGCGGGTGTGTTCGATTGGGATGTCATGAGAAAAACCGTCTGAGCGTCGCGGGAGGCTCTTATGATCGAAAGTGTATCTGCCAGCCACAAGGAAGCACACCATGTTTCAAAAACTAGACGCCCTGTTTCCGCTTCGTTTTGCCTTCTTTGGGCTGTGTGGGCTGGGCGCTTTGCTGGCCCTGTTCAGTTTGATTGCGTTTGGGGTCGGCTGGGTTGCCTTGCTTGTTTGCATCGCGCTGGTGGGTCTGGGCATCAACGACATCCGGCAAACCAAAAGCTCCATCCTGCGCAACTACCCGGTGATTGGGCACCTGCGTTTTCTGCTGGAGTTCATACGCCCGGAAATGCGCCAGTATTTCATTGAAAGCGATGCCGAGGCCGCGCCTTTTTCACGCTCGCAACGTTCACTGGTGTACCAACGGGCCAAAGGGGAGATGGACAACCGGCCTTTTGGCACCCAGCTGGACGTGAGTCACCACGGTTATGAGTGGATCAACCATTCGGTGCAACCTACCCACATTGCGTCGCACGACTTTCGCATCACCATTGGCCCCAACACCGCGCAACCGTACAGCGCCAGCATCTTCAACATTTCGGCCATGAGTTTTGGCTCCCTTTCAGCCAATGCCATCCTCGCACTGAACAAGGGCGCCAAAAAAGGCGGGTTCGCCCACGATACAGGTGAAGGCTCCATCTCGCAGCACCACCGCGTGCACGGCGGAGATTTGATCTGGGAGATCGGCTCTGGCTACTTTGGCTGCCGCAATGAAGACGGCAGTTTCAGCGCAGAACGTTTTGCCGCCAGCGCGGCCGACCCGCAGGTCAAGCTGATCGAGATCAAGCTCAGCCAGGGCGCCAAGCCCGGGCACGGCGGCATTTTGCCCGCCGCCAAAGTCACTGCCGAGATTGCCGCAGCACGCGGCGTGCCAGTTGGTGTGGACTGTATTTCACCGTCGTCGCACAGCGCTTTCTCGACGCCGGTGGAGATGATGCATTTCATCGCCCGCCTGCGCGAGCTTTCGGGCGGCAAACCAACCGGCTTCAAGTTCTGCATCGGTCACCCGTGGGAGTGGTTTGCGATGGTCAAGGCCATGCTGGTCACCGGTATCACGCCGGACTTCATCGTGGTCGACGGCGCGGAAGGCGGCACCGGCGCGGCACCGCTTGAATTTACCGACCATGTGGGCGCGCCCGTGCAGGAAGGCTTGCTGTTGGTACACAACACGCTGCTCGGCGCGGGCCTGCGCGAGCGCATCAGCGTGGGCTGCGCTGGCAAAGTCATCAGCGCCTTTGACATCACCCGCATGATGGCGCTGGGCGCTGACTGGTGCAACTCGGGTCGGGCTTTCATGTTTGCGCTGGGCTGCATTCAGGCGCAGACCTGCCACAC